>NZ_SADP02000014.1:0-205042 GCF_004010375.2 Mesorhizobium sp. M2E.F.Ca.ET.209.01.1.1
TCGGCCAGCGCTCACCCAAGGCGATCGCCGCGCTCGTCGGCCTTGCCCCGTTCGACAACAAGAGCGGCAAGCTCAACCGCAGGAGCCAGATCCAGGGCGGGCAATCACGCGTGCGCCGCGCCCTCTACATGGCAGCCCTCACCGCCATCAGAACCTGTGAGCGCTTCAAGACATTCTACACAGCGCTTGCTGCCCGCTCGGGGTCCAAGAAACTGGCCATCATCGCCGTCGCAAGGAAGCTCCTGGTCGTCCTCAACGCCATCATTCGCGACAAAACCGCATTCGCGTGAACACAGTTGCCATTCCGTGACGTTGAGGCGCCGCAGCGGTTTAGAATCCTGCTCCGCTGCGCCCTTCGGTGAAGGTAACGGAATGGATCCTCGGGTCTCCGCGTCCGCTTCGCCCCCGCTCCGCCCGTGGATGACGAACTGACGGGCGCCGGCGCCTATCCCTGACAGGCACGTCGAAGCTCACGCCACCAAATCCGGCATCGGCCTCACCCCGGCCGACTCCGGAAACACCTTGTCGCCAAGCACCGCCGCCGACAGCCCGAACTGGTCCGCCAACAGTCCCTTCAACACGCCGCGCACATCGCTGGTCGGCGCGAGGTCGCGGCCTTCATGCAGCTGCGCCGGCTTCAGTCCCGGCCAGTCGGCGATGACGCGGCCACCCTTGATCGCGCCGCCGGCCAGAAGCACCACCGTGCCGGTGCCGTGATCGGTGCCGACGGTGCCGTTGATGCGGGCCGTGCGGCCGAACTCGGTGATGGCAACGATCGCCGTATCCTGCCAGCGTTCGCCGAGCCCTTTCTCGAATTCCTCGAAGGCACCGTCGAGCCCGCCGAGCAGGTTGGCGAGCCGTCCCGTCGCGCCGCCTTCGTTGACATGCGTGTCCCAGCCGTCGAAGGCTAAAGCCGCGATACGCGGCCCGTCATCGGCTGCCATCAGCCTTGCACCACCTTGCGCCGACTGGCGCATGCCGGTGGCATTGTCGAGGCCGCCTTTCGGCTTCATCGCCTTGCCGTCGAGCTGGTCGCCCATCGCCATGCGGTCGGCGTCGAGACCTTTCTGCAGGGCAGCCGCCAGCACCGGGTCGCGATGATTGTAGAGGTCGAGCACGCGCTCGGCCAAGGCGTCTCCGGGGGTTGGCAGCGCCTGCGGCGCCCAGCCGAGCACGGGTGCTGCGCCGCGGATCACCAGCGGGGTCGAAGGTCCGACCGCCAGCCCGCCGAACTTCGCCACGCGCTCGCCCGCCGGCAGGCTGGCCAGCGCCCGGTTGAGCCAGCCGGTGGTTGCGTTGCCGGGGCCGGGGAGGCCGCTTTCCAGCACGTCCTGGCCGTCGAAATGCGAGCGGTCGCGATAGCCGGTCGCCGCAGCATGCACCACCGCCGCCCGGCCCGCTCTGAACAGCCGCGCAAACACCGGCATCGCCGGGTTGACGGCGAAGAAACCGTCGAGCGGCAATGCCGGATTGGCGCCTGAGAGCGAAAGCGCGATGTCGCCATGCAGGCCGGCATAGTCCGGATCGCCGACCGGTCCGACCGTCGACAGCCCGTCCAGCGCGCCGCGCAACACGATGACGATCAGGCGCGGGTCGCGCTTGTCGGCCGCGCGGGCGAAGCGCGGCAGATAAGCCCAGGCGAACAGCGCCCCGCCGGTCATCAGCATCGCGCGGCGGGACAGGCTTGGGGTTTCGCAAAGAAGGCTCATAGCCATATCTCCGTGTTGGATCACCGCCGTTGGAATTCCGGCGCCATCAGCAACAGCGCCAGGCCCTGCTGCTTGGATTCGGCGCGCGAAATCGCTTGCCTTGTCTCGGCCGAGACGGATGTGCCGATCAGCGACGACAGCATCTCGTCGGGATCGCCGATTTCGACCGCCTGCCTCGCGGCCTGCCAGGCGATGTCCAGCCGCGTCTTGAGACCTTCGGCCGAGGTCCATGCATCCATCTGGTCGGAAAAGCCGTTTGGTCCCGGCGGCTGCCAAAGCGGCTCGCCGAGCACGTTCAGCCAGCGAAGCGACCGTTGCGGTTCGTTGCCGGCAGTGGCCCCGACCGCCCGTCGCAGCGCCACGACATAGTCCAAGGGCGAGCGCAGCTTGGTCAGCGGCGTCGACCAGGCCTCGGGCATGTCGATCAGCGTCAAGGCGATCGAGCGCAGGTCGCCGTCGGTCCTGGTGAAGACCGTGGCCAGGCGGGCGATTGCCGCCGGCGGCGGATCGTCTGCGATGAAATGGCGCGCAAGCTTGGTGGCGATGTGCCGCGCGGTGGCCGTATGGCGGGCAATGTCGTTGAGCGCGGCCTCCGCCTGGCCCATGCCGCCATCGGGATAGGTCTTGCCGAGCAGCATCGCCTTGCCCGGCTGGTGCGCGTTGGCGTTGAAGACGAAGCTTCCCGGCTCGCCCAGCCGCCCCTCGCGGCCGGCCATGGTCCAGCCGGTCAGCATGCCGGCGAAGCTGGTGACGTCGGCCTGGGCATAGCCGCTGCCGACGCCCAGCGTATGCAGTTCCAGGATCTCGCGGGCGAGGTTCTCGTTGAGGCCGCGTCCGCGCCGCTTGCCGGCGCGGGAATCGGGACCGATCGACTGCTGGTTGTCGAGATAGAACAGCATGGCCGGATGATGTTCGACCGCAAGCAGCATGTCGGCGAAGCGGCCAAGCACGAAGGGGCGGATCGCCTCGCGCTCAAAGGCGCCGGCGCTCGCTCGCACGACCGGCGCCTTGGCGACCGAAACGCAGAAATGGTTCGACCAGAAGCCGACCAGGCGCTCGACGAAACCGGGCGTCGCGGCGAGCGCCTTGTCGAAACGGGCCTGCGCCTCGTGCCGATAGATATCGGCCTCGACACGCGGCACCGCGGGCTTGGCCTTTGCCACGGCCATGCCGGCCGGATCGTCGGCCGCCATCGGCTGCATGGCGGCCGCCGCCTTCTCATCCCGCGCCGCCTTGCGCTCCATGGCTGCCGCCATGCTGGCCTGGATCGCCGCGGTGCTGTCCAGCAGCCCGGCATTCTTCGGGTCGTCGGGGGAAATCAGCGCGATGTCCTGCCGCCCGAGCTCGGCCTTGAGATAGCCGCGCGGATCGGCGGCGATCTTGCCGAAATCGTCGCCCGGTCTTGCGCCGAGGCCGAACCGGTGGAGCGCCACCAGGGCCGGATCCGGCGGCGTCGCATTTGATGCGGGTAAGGCCAATCCAGCCTCCATCTCGCCGGCCGGGCTCGCCGCATCGGCCGGCCTGTCCTCGTTGTCGGATGGCTTCACGACGCCGGCCACAGCACCGGCGTCGCGAGGTGGCTCCTACCAGCGGCGCCAGTGGTGCCAGCGGTGGTACGGATGCCAGGCCGGGCCGATATAGACGCGCGGTCCGCCCCAGTAATAATAGCCGGGATAGACGACGCGGCGGTTGGGGACGCAGCGGCCCCAGTAATTGGGATGCCAGCCCGGACCGCAGCCCCAGGCGACATGCTCGATCATTGCCGGCGCGGCGGGCGCAACCGGCGCGATCGGCATGGCCGAAGCCGCGCTTGCCGCGACCGTGCCGCCGATGGCCAGCGCGGCGGCGAACGAATATTTCGTCAGACTGTTCATGGGGATACTCCCGAAGTTCCGAGGTTGAAGAGAACCTGCCGGCATCGACTGACGGCAGGCCTGTCCCTCTTTCCCTTGAACGGAGCGCGCCCGCTTTTTCCGTCGCCGCCTATGGCGATTTTTTTGCAGGCGGCGGCTGCCTGCCGGCGCGCCGCAACAGGGCGTCGGCCAGCAACTGGCGGTCTTCCGGCGATCCAGATGCGGCGAATTCGACGATGCGCTGCTCCAGCCGCGCCCGCACGGTGACATCGGCATTGCGCGCGCGCTCCAAGGCGGCGGCAAGCGCGTTGCTGTCGAGGGTCGGCTGCTGCAGAAGGTTCGCCGCCTCGCGCCTCGCGGCCTGGCCGTCGAGGATCACGTCCCGCGATTCCCGGCGCACCTCGCGTAGTGCCTGCCGGAACGCCTTGCGGTCGGCGGCAGGCAGCCTGCCGCCGGCCGATTCCAGCGAATAGCCCAGGTTGGACTTGCCGATCAGCCAGCCGGTCCCGCCGGCGAGCGCGCCGATCAGAAAGACGTTGAGCACCAGGGATGCCGCGACGAGACGGGGGCTCATAGATCCTCCTCGGTCTGCTCTGGACCCGCATCGCCGAACGACGTCGCGTTGGCATCCATGACATAATGGTCGGGCTGGATATCCGGACTGACCACGGTCACCAGCGCCAGCCCGGCCACGGCGCCGGCGAATCCGACGCCCGCAAGCCCGAAGCCCAGCCACCAGAACCGCCGGCGGCGCACTTGCCGGACCTCGGTCGCCGCGCGGGCGACGATTGCGCGATGCAGTGCGGGGCTGGGTGCTTCGAGCCGATGCCGGTCGAGCATGGCGTCGAGCCTGCCGGCGCGCCGCAGGATGGCGCGGCCTTGCTCGGTCTCGGCAAACAGCATGGCGGCGGCCTGTTCGGCCGGCGGCCAGCGGTGCAAGGCGCTGCCATAGGCATCCGCCAGCGCGGCAAAGCGCCCGGCATCCATCGGCCCGTCTGTGGTTTTCTCAGCCATCTTTTTCCCCCTTCCACCGTTTTGACGTGGCCCCCCACGCCGCAGTCCTCAGAATTCGCAGTCCGTTCCAGGTCTCAATCATCGCCATCTCCGGCGAGCATGGCCTGCAGCGCGCGGCGACCCCGCGCGAGCAGACTTTCCAGCGCATCGACGCTGATCTGCATGGCGCCCGCGGCCTCGATGTTGGACAGCTCCTGATAATAGACCAGCACGATCGCCTCCCGCTGGCGCGGCGCGATGCGCAGCAAGGCCTGGTTGACCCTGCGCTCCTCGTCGCCCGCCATGGCATCGGGAAGCGGCGCGTCATCGGCGCCCTCCGGCAGCTCGTCCGTCGTCCATTCGCGCCGGCGCCGCAGCCGATCGTAGCAGAGGTTGAGCGCGACGCGATGGATCCAGGTGTCGAAGCGCGCGTGCCCCCGGCGCCAGCCGGAGGCGTGGCGCCAGATGCGCACGAAAGTCTCCTGGGCGACGTCCTCGGCCTCTGCCGCGTCGCCCAGCATCCGCGCGGCCAGAGCCAGGATGCGCGGCAGTTTGCGCGCCACCATCGCCTGCACGGCGGCGGGGTCGCCGGCGCCGATGCGGCGTACCAGTTCTTCGTCCGGATCGGCGCCCATCAACTGGAGCGCTCGCATGTGTCATTGCGCGGCATAACCTCTTGGTCATTGCTCCTCATTGGAAGCGGATTTGTGGCCCGGCCTCTCGTCGGCGCTGAGCACGCCGTCGCCATTTTTGTCCAGCTTGGCGAAGCGCTTGGCCAGGAAAGCGTCGAGCTCGCCCTTATCGACGAAGCCGTCCCTGTTGGTGTCCATGCGCGAGAAGGATTCGGCCGGATCGCCCTTGGCCTTGCGCGCGGTCTGGAAAGCGGTCCATTCGGCGAGGCTGACCTTGCCGTCATTGTCGGTGTCGGCCCGCATGAACGCCTTTTCCCGGCGCGCCTCGAACTTTTCCAGCGTCAGGCCGGACTTGGTCTGGTCGGTTTTGGCGGCGGCAGCCGCAGTGTCCGGCGTCGGCTGGGCGGGCGCGGGGACAGGCGTCGTCGTCTGGGCGACCGCGGCAGCGGTCTGCAGGCCAAGGGCAACGACAAACAGGGTGGGGCGGATCATGCTCTAGTCTCCGGTTGGCGCGGCCATTGGCGGCCACGCTTCAGCCGTTGAACGCGGCGAGGAGCAAAATCCGTCGCTCCTTTTTCGATCGGACCACAAACCTACCGGATCCGACGCAGCCGGATCGAAGGATTCCTAAAGCATGTCTCCCGAAAGTGGGTAACCAGTTTCGGAGACATGCGCAAAATCAAAAACCTAAAGCGCATAGAGCGAATCTGAAAGATCGCGACGCGCTTTAGGGGCAGAAGGCGACGACTATCTCGGCTGGTCGACCACCACCAGCTGGTCCGGCTTGAAGCCTGCATGCTGCGGCGTCCAGATGTCGCCCTCGCGGTTGAACCAGTGGCACAGATACATGCCGGAAGCCGCCCCGTCGCTGACGGTCATTTCCGGGCCTCCGGATTTCAGCCTGACGACGTCTCCGGTCTTGAAACTATTGGGCATTTCGACCTCCCATGCTGACAGGCCGAGTTTCCCACCAACGGCGATTCCCGACAATGGCCGAGATGCGCCGATGACGTGGCACAGGGTTGGGAAGGTGTCGAGAGAAACTGATCCGCTTGCGTGGCGCGCCGGGCAGCGCTCCATGCGTGGCCCGATCGTGTCGAGGCTTCGCAGGCGAACCGAGCGGCCTGATCGCTCCTTCAATCGGTGTCACGCTGTGGAGCCGGCAGCTGCGTCGATTGGCTGTCTTGCCTGGCCGGGCGGACGGTCATGGACCTTTCATCGGGCCACAATGCTTGTGCCTTCATAACCGCTGCCAGGAGATTGTCTGCTTCAACGCTTCCGATCTCGGTTAGAAGCGGGCTGTTGCCGTCCGCTTCGAAATCGATGTGATAGACAGTCCAACTCCTCATTGCATTTCCGGCAATTTGCGTCTCGGCGCGGGCACGCGGATGAAAGCCCGGCTCGCTTTTGTGGTTAGGATTTTGAGGTCCGCGAGCCGGGCATGCGCCAACCGATGGGCGGGGGGCTTAGGGGTATCAGCCGGCGCGATGGCGAGACTGTCTGATTTGCCCGCTGGTCCACAATCGACCGAGGTCCATCCTGCCGGGCGCATTGGTCCGAAAGGACCAAAGATATAGCCCCTTATTCCGTTGGGGCAGATTGCCTGTGTCGGTGATCTGTCAGGGCGGGGCTTAGCAAAAAAATCTGCGAGCGCCATCAGACACCTGTCCCAGACCGCGGGCATCGGGCGCGGGCGAAAGCCGACCTTCAGACCTGCGCAGGGCAAGGTCCAGTAGCACCAGCGACTAAGATCGAAGTTCGAAAGATCGGGTCGTCGCTACACCACTCGGTCATGAGCGAGAGCTGCGACCCCTGTCGACCACGAAGGCGGCATCGAACGGCCGGTGCACACTCATAGCGATAATGTTCCCAGGGCTCTGACGGCCCTTCACACGCTCGCGCACGAATTAGACCGGCAGGTACAACTTTCGTCGGCACGGACCGCAACATGTGGTGTATCCGCGGAGCGTCGAAAATTCACTTTATCCCAGGCGCAAACCGCTCCATCGTAGGGACATGGCCTGAGATCGAACCGGCGCATTCGGAGAGGCTTGTGCGGAAGAGCGAAAAACACTAAGCCAGCCCGCGTGGGGCCTGTAGCTCAATGGTTAGAGCCGGCGGCTCATAACCGCTTGGTTGGGGGTTCGAGTCCCTCCGGGCCCACCATTGTCGTTATTTATCAATGCTTTAGAGGGTGGTTCGCCACGAGGTTCGCCAATAGGTTCGCCAAGCATTGGCTTGCGCGTCACAAGGCGCACGACTCGATCCATTCCCTGGACCGCCAGCCGAACCTGCGATGCCTCACGCGAATAGAGCTCGGCATGATCGATATCGTCGTGACCCAGCACGTCCATGAGCTGCCTGGTCGAGGCCTCGGCCTCCGCCAGATAGACGCCAAGCGACTTCCTCAGTCCATGCAGGGTCAACCCCTTCGGCAGACCCGCAAGCTTGCACCAATGCGCCATCATTCCTGTCAGCGACTTGGCGGAGAACGGCTCACCATAGCCGTTGACCAGAACGGTCTCGCCGCGCCTGTCGGCCGCATCCAGGATCTCAGACAACATCGGTGTGATCGGCACAAAAAGCCGCTTGCCGCCAGTTCGTCCCTTGTTCTTGCCCTGAACGATATCAAACCCGTCAAAGTGACGTTCGACACCATCGATGAAGACACGGCGGGTCACCCTCTGATCCCAGCGCAGGCCCGCGACATCGCCGCGACGGTTGCCCAGCCAAAGCGCCAAGCCGTAGCAAGTGCGTGCCGCGGTGCCGAGTTGCCAACGGTTTTCGAATTGTGCCATCGCTTCGCGCGACCAAGCTTTCCAACCGGCATAGGCGGGACGCCATTCGACCGCCGCTGTGGGATCGATTTCGATCCAGTCTTGCCGCAGCGCGACATAGACCAGCTTGCGTATGCCCACCAGCAGATGCTTGGCCTTGTGGGGCGTGGCGATGAAGCGGCCAAGAAGCTCCTCAATATGGATACGTCGAAGGTTCTTTACCGCTACATCCCGCCAGATGAGCGGGTGATCTGCGACCACCCGGAGTTCCAGGAACTCTTCAATCAGCTGCGTGTTCTTGCGCTTGCTGGCTTCGTCAAGCGCCAGCCACTTGACCGAGATCTTCCCGCGCATTCAATCGCCACATCGACGCCCAAGCCCTCCTCGGTCGGCCCCAGCACGGAATCGCCAAAATTCGCCGAAGTGGGGTCGACGACCTCATAGCCGAGTTCGAGAGACTCCAGCCTCAGGCGGCGTGCGGGATTGGCTTCGGACACCACGACCCTCGATGCGCCGGCGGCTTTCGCAGCCATTGCCGCAAGGACGCCTATCGGACCGGCGCCGGTCACCAAAACCGTGCTGCCGGCATCGACGCCGCCCCGATCGATCGCATTGATGGCCACGGCCATCGGCTCGAAAAGCGCGCCTTGCTCGTCGCTCACGCCATCCGGCAATTTCACGATGTTGTCCTGCGGAAGGACCGCATATTCCCCCATGCCGCCATAGGCCGAAGAGAGGCCCACCAGAGCCGTCGTATCGCTGATGTGACCGATCCCGCGGCGCACGAAATAGTCTCCCGGCTTGTTGAGATGGGGGAGGATCGCAACCCGGTCGCCTTCGGAGAAGCGGCTGACAGCGCGCCCGATGGCGACGATTCTGCCTGAGAATTCGTGGCCAAGCACGATCGGGGCCGACGCTCCAGTGAGAGGGTGCGGTCGCGTCGACACGAATATCGGTCCGTCCAGGTACTCGTGAATGTCGGTACCGCAAATCCCGCAATGGCTGACCGCAACGATGACGTCGTTCGGCTCCGGGGCGGCGGGCGGATCTATATCCTCCAGCCGTAAATCGCGCGCGGCGTGAAAACGAAGGGCCTTCATGGTCTATCCTCCCAGATGGTCTATTTGGCGCCAGGCGGCCGACGGCAGGCATGACGGCGCAAGCTGGTTCCTCCACCACGCTCGCTGTGATTACTATCCATGCGTAAATCAGATGGTCAACAGAAAAATAGATTTTTTGTTGACATATCTTATTTTTTGGAAAATCCTTGCCTGAACAAACAGCACACTGTGAGCGAGGAAACGCATGCGCTTCGTAAGGTTCGAATTGGGGGGTCACCGAGGCTTGGCCGTGGAAAGGGCAGGTCGACTGCGCGGCTCGATTGCCGCCGGCACGGATCGCACGCTCGAGCTTGAGCATTTGATAGCCGCCGGCCCGGAGGAGCTGTTACGCGTCGGCCATAAGCTCGCGGACGGCACCGAGTTTGATCCCGATGCGGTCACTTTTCTTCCGCCTCTGGCGCGGCCGCCGAAGATCATTTGCGTTGGGCTGAACTACGCCGACCATACCAAGGAGTCGCCATACGAACAGCCGGACTATCCAACGCTGTTCGCCCGCTTCGCCACCACGCTGGTGGGTCACAACCAGCCGATCGTGCGGCCGCTCGCCTCGACCAGCCTCGATTTCGAAGGCGAGATGGTGGTTGTGATAGGGCGGGGCGGTCGCCACATCCCGAAGTCGCGTGCCCATGACCACGTGATCGGCTATTCGATCTTCAACGAAGGATCGGTCCGTGAATATCAGTTCAAGTCGCCGCAATGGACGGTGGGCAAGAATTTCGATTCCACGGGCGGCTTCGGCCCTGCGCTGGTGACTGCCGATGAGGTGGCGGCCGGCGGCAAGGGGCTGAGGCTCGAGACCCGGCTCAACGATGTGGTCGTCCAATCGGCGACCACGGACGACATGCTCTTCGACGTCGCCACTCTCATCGAGACGATCAGCGAGGCGATCACGCTAGAAGCCGGCGACCTGATCGTCAGCGGCACGCCCGCCGGCATCGGATGGGCCCGCAATCCGCGACTGCTGATGAAGGACGGCGACAAGTGCGAAGTCTCGATCGAGGGACTTGGAAAGCTGGTCAATCCGATCCGCGACGAAGTTCGCCGTGAGGACATGACGGGTAAGGCCGCCTGACGCAAAACCGGAAGCAACGCTCCGGAGAGCTTAACCACCCGCGTCACCGCGCCTGCGTGGCGCATGGGCGCGAAGCAAACACTGCCTGAGGGATCCATGGACACCGGATTGAAGGGAAAGACCGTGCTCATAACGGGCGCGGCAAGCGGCATAGGCAGGGCGACGGCGCTCGCGTTTGCCAGGGAGGGAGCGGACCTACGGCTCATCGATATGGACGCGGCGGGCCTGAAGAAGACGGCCGCGTCGGCCTCGGCGACGGGCGTCGAAATCACGCTTGCGGTCGCCGATCTATCGTCGGCGCAAGGCGTCGAACAGGGGATCGCCGACGTGTTCCCAGCCGGGAATGGCAGACTGGATGTCCTGGTCAACAATGTCGGCATTGTCGACGCGCAGCCGTTCGATCTGCTGACCGACGCGCACTGGCAACGCACATTCGACGTCAACTTCCTCAGCAATATCCGCATGACGCGCGCCCTGCTGCCCCGGTTGCGCGAAAGCCGCGGCGCGATCGTCAACAATACGTCCGATCTTGCCCGGCAGCCCGAGACCATTCCAGCCGACTACGCAGCCTTGAAGACCGCGCTGGTAAGCATCACCAAAAGCCTGGCACGCGCCGAGGCTCCCCATGTTCGGGTGAATGCGGTCGCGCCAGGGCCGGTCTGGAGCCCGCTGTGGTCCCGGCCGGGAGGGTTTGCGGACAAGCTTGCGGAGGTTCACGGCATGCCGCCGCGCCAGGCGGTCGACCATGAAATGAAACTGCGGCAACTGCCGCTCGAGCGCATGGGCGAACCTGAGGAGGTTGCCGACATCATCGTCTTCCTCGCCTCGGAGCGGGCATCTTTCGTCACATCATCGGTTTGGGGCGTCGATGGCGGGTCGATCCGCAACCTATTCTAGGAGCAGTCGGATGAAGGCAGTCGGATTCACCAAGGCCGGGCCCGTCGACGCACCGGATGCGCTTGTCGACGTCGAACTGTCCCGACCGAGCGAATTGCAGGATCACGACCTTCTGGTCGAAGTAAGGGCCATTTCGGTCAACCCGCTCGACGCCAAGCTCAGGCGCATAGCCGATCCGGGTGGTGCGCTCAAAGTGCCCGGCTACGACGCCGCCGGGATCGTCGTGGCGGCGGGCTCGAAGGTGGAAAACTTCAAGACGGGCGACGCCGTGTTCTACGCCGGCTCGGTCGTTCGCCAGGGCAGCTACGCGGAATACCAGCTTGTGGATGAGCGGATCGCCGCGGCGATGCCGAAGAGTCTCGATTTTGCGCAGGCGGCTGCCTTGCCGCTTACCACGCTGGCAAGCTGGGAGCTTCTGTTCGACAGGCTTGGCGCCCGCCCAAGACCGGCCTCGGACGGACGGACCCTGCTGATTGTCGGCGGCGCCGGCGGAACCGGTTCCATGGCGATCCAGCTCGCGCGCGCCTTGACCGATTTGACGGTGATCGCGACAGCGTCGCGGCCGGAGACGGCCGCCTGGTGCCGGGAGCTTGGCGCCGCCCATGTCATCGACCACCGGCAGCCGTTGAAGCCGCAGGTGGAGGCATTGGGCTTCAAGGGCGTGGATCTCGTCATGGCGCTGGCCCAGACGCCTCGACATCAGAGCCAGTTCGTGGATCTGGTTCAGCCGTTCGGGTCAATCGGAGTTCTCGATGATCCCGATCCGTTTCCGCTCGCGATGTTGAAAACCAAATGCATCGCCGTGCATATGCATTCAGTGATGGGACGGCCGGTTTTTCAGCGCCCGGACATGGCCGAGCAGGGCGCAATCCTGCGCAAGCTGGCGCAGCTGGTCGATGCAGAGGAGGTGCGAAGCACGCTGACGAGGCGCCTGGGGCGGGCCTCGGCGACCGCGCTGATCCAGGCCCACCGGGATATCGAAGCGGGTTCCGTGAACGGCAAGATAGTATTCGAGGGTTTTTGAGGCGCTATTGCTTCGCGCCTGGTTGGTACAAGGAGGAGAGTATGGACAAGTCGTCGACGATCATGTGGGTGGGAACGGTAAGGTCATTGCCGCTGAGGGAGCAATTGCGCGCCTCGCGACTGGCAGGCTGCGATGCCATCTCAATCACGCCATGGCATTATTGTCGTTGGCTTGCCGACGGCATCACAACGAAGGACATGCTGCTGATGGCGGATGACGAGGGGGTGAAGCTTACCCAGCTCGATCCGTATTCGCGCTGGGCGACGCATTGGCTGCCCGACAATCTTGACCCGGCCGCGTTCTCGCTCGGCTTTTTCGGGTTCGACGAAGACGACTTCTTTCGTATCGGCGAGGCGCTTCGGGTCGACTCCATGAGCTGCATCATCACCTGTCCGGAAAGCCAGGTCTCGATCGATCAACTCATCGAAGGCTTTGCCAGGACCTGCGACCGCGCCGCCGGCCTTGGTTGGCGCTGTGACCTCGAATTCATCCCGTTCTGGGGCCTTCCCGACCTTGAGACCGCCTGGAAGATCATCAAGACCGCGGACCGCGACAACAGTGGCCTGGTGTTCGACTTCTGGCACTATCTGCGCGGCAAGCCGGACCCGGCGCTGCTTGACACGATTCCCGGCGACAGGATCTCCACCGTGCAGATCGCCGATGCCGACGCAACGCTAAGACCCGGCCGGTCCCTGTTGGACGACTGCATCTTCCATCGCGTCGACGCCGGCACTGGCGGCTTCCCGGTGGTCGAGCTGCTCCAGCAGCTTCACCGCATCGGCGGGCTCAACCGTTATGGACCCGAGACCTTCTCAGGTCTCTACGACACGCTGTCGGCCGAGGAGATCGGCAACCGGAGCCGGGTCGCACTCGCAACCGTCTTCGACAAGGCAGGTATTCCACACCGTTTCGGGACGGACGAAGCCGCCTGAGCCAGCGGAAAGTTAGCAACGGCGCTGCGGGCCCATCATCATCGGCAGATGGACTTCTCGCCACGGGCGTCCTCCGACGCGGCGTTCCGCTGTGGCCGGCTAAGTAGGTGACGCCAGGAAAGACAAGGGAGGATTGTGATGACTGCACCGGTCGATTTCGTCTTTTGGCCCGCCTCGGCGCGCGCGCATGGGTTCCGGGGGCATGTGGAAGCCGCGAGGGCAGGGGGCTTCACCGCTCTTGCGATCGCGCCTGAAACCTACCTCGACGCATTGGAGTCCGGGCTCACGCCATCGGAAATGAAGGCGATGGCCGCCGATGCGGGCGCCCCGCTGCGCTATCTCGATTCGCTCACCGACTGGGCACCTATCCGTGTGCCGGCGGAATGTTCACCGGAGCTGCGCGCCCGCTTCGACGTCAGCACCGATCATTCGTTTCGCATGTGTGAGAAGCTCGGTTTGACGTCGATCCTGGCGGTTGCCGGTTATGACAAGGGAACGGTTGAGCTCTCCCCGCTGGTTGACGGGTTCGGGCGGCTCTGCGAGCGCGCCAAGGCGCAGGGATACTGGATCGACCTTGAATTCATGCCGTTCTGGGGGATGCCCAATCTTTCCGACGCCTGGGCGATCGTCAGCGGCGTCAATCCATCCAATGCCGGCATCCTTGTCGATGTCTGGCACTTTTCCAAGGGCTCATGCGAGCTTGACCTGCTCAAGAGCCTGCCGGCCAGGCATCTGGCCGGAATGCAAATCGATGACGGTGTGCGGCGACAGGTCGGTAAGTCGCTCTTCGACGATACGATCAACTACCGAAATTTCCCGGGAGAGGGTGAGTTCGACGTTGTGGAGATCATCAAGATCGTCGCGGGCAAGGGCAACCTCCGGCATGTCGGCCCCGAAGTCTTCTCGCTGGAAGCCGACGCACTGTCGGCGACAGAGGCCGGAAGGCGCTCGGGAGATACCTCCCGCAAGGTGCTGGCCGAGGGCGGCGTGAAGCTGGCCAGCCGCTGATACTTGCGCGCCCGGACCCAGGCGCTCATATTGCTATGTCGTCTTTCGTTCCGCTGCGAAGCGGCGGGCGAAATCCTCGAAGCCCGCGGGCGCGCGACCGAGGATCATCGACGCCACCGCCGGATTGCCGCCCGGCAGACCGAAGCGGTCATAGTGCCGGCACATCGCCGCATAGATCCGAAGATAGTCCTGCGGAAACCGGTCGCGGTTGCGGCGTCGCCATTCCGCCGGCGCATAGCGCGACGCCCTAACCGGCTTGCCCAAAAGTCCGGTCAGCACCCTTGCCATGTTGTCGTGGGAGAGCTGCTCTCGCCCAACCAGCTCGTAGGAGCCCCCGATGTAACGCTCGGTCGTGAGCACGATCGCAGCCGCCTCGGCCAGATCGGCGAGATCCACCATCGCCATGGCAAGGTCTGTCCGGTAGGGGCGTTCATAGACGCCGTCGGTTTCGATCTTCGACCATTCGAGCGCGATGTTCTGCATATACATGGCGGGCTGGAGAATGGTGTAGGGCAGGCCCGACTCGATCAGCATCTCCTCCAGCTTAAGTTTCTGCCGGTGGTGGATCATGGTTCGGCATTGCGAATGGAAGACCGAGTGAAGGACGAAATGGCTTAGACCGGCGGCGCGAGCGGCCGCGATGATATTGGCTCCCAACGCTATTTCGCGGTCATTAAAACGCGGTCCGATATGGTAGAGCCGCGCAACTCCCGAGACCGCTCCATCGAGCGACGAGCGATCCCCGAGATCGGCGAGCGCGATCTCATGCGCGCCCGCAGCGCGAAGGCTGTCTTCTCCTGCCAGCGAGCGGGTCATGGCACGAACGCGCGCTCCGCGCGCGGCAAGCGCGGCGACTACCGCTTTGCCTGTCCGTCCCGTGGCGCCTGTGACAAGCACGGTTTCTCCTGTTCCCATGACGGAATCCTCCCATTGGATGCGTGACCATCGACTATCACTTTTCCTCTTAGATAATTTATTCAGCTTTACAAAATAGATTTTTTAAGAAAATGTATGTTGTGCGGCCGTAGAGGACGGCCCGTCGCGTGAACACGATCATCGGGAGGATGAAGTGAAACTGCTGAAAAGGATTTCAGCCGCGGTAGTGGCGGCTGTGGCGATCGTCGTTGGACCCTTGGCCGGCCACGACGCAATGGCTCAAGAGAAACCCAAAACCATCTATCTGGCGGTCGGAACGACCAGCAGCGAGTATTGGCAGGAAGTCATCTGGGGAGCGCAGCAGGTGGCGAGCTCCGTCGGCGCCAAGCTCGAGGTCTACGAGAGCGGGTTCGACGGCCAGAAGCACATGCAGCAACTGGGGGCGATACTCGCAGCCGGCTGCGAAGGCTGCGCGTTCGCCTGGTTTCCGGACTCAACCGCTTTCACCAAGGCATTCGTCGAGCGGGCGGAAGCTGGTGGCGCCTTCATGACGACGATGTGGAATCGTCCCGAGGAGATCCATCCATGGGATACGGCTTCCGATGCTTGGATCGCCAACATCTCCTTCGACGGTGTCGATTCCGGCTATCAGAACGGCATGGCCCTGTGCAAGGCGATCGGCGGCAAGGGCGGCATCGCGGTCCTCAAGGGGACACCGGACAATCCGCCGTCGAAGCAGCGCGAGATCGGCCTCCTGAAGGCGGTATCGGAATGTCCGGGGATGACGATCCTCGACACCCAGATCGGCAATTGGGGGCAGACGGAAGGCCAGAACATCACCCGTACGTGGATTGCGCGCTACGGGGACCAGTTGAAGGGCGTCTTCGCGCAAAATGACGGCATGGCGCTCGGCGCGGTCGCGGCGTTGCGCGAGAAGGGCTTGGCGGGCAAGGTTCCGGTCACCGGCTCCGACGGATCGAGCGACGTGCTGAAGCTGATCAAGTCCGGCGAGATGCTGTCCAGCATGCGCATCAGCTCGCAATTGCACGGAGCCGTGGCGGCAGCTCTTGCCTACGCGGTGGCCTCGGGAGACCTCAAGATCGGCGACCTGGCGCAAGCGCAGCGCGACTTCTACCTGGTGCAAACGCTTGCGACCAAGGACAATGTCGATGCGATGCTCTCGGCCCAGCCGAATCCGGCCGACTTCTCCTACGACGCGTTGAAGAAGAATTTCTGGGCCCGGTCAAAGGGCCAGATTCCAGTCGGCGTGAACTGAGCCGCATCATGACCCAGGCGCAATTGCACGCCCACGACCCCAGCGCAATGGCTTCCCCGCGTCGCGGGGAAGCCGGAACGCAGCGACGATACTGGCACATCGGGCTCGGTGTCTTGAAGTCGGCCGGCCCCATAGTGTCGCTGCTTTTGATGGTTCTGGTGTTCGCCGGCCTGACCCCGAATTTCGTTTCGATGGCCAATTTGCAGGCGATCTTGGAGTCGGCGGCGGTTCCCGCCGTAGTCGCGATCGGGATGACTTTCGTGTTGGTGCAAGGCTCGATCGACCTGTCGGCCGAGGGAGTGGCTTCGCTCGCCAACATCCTGCTTTCAATCCTGATCGCCAATAGCGTCACCGCGCATGATCTTGGCGCGGGCGCTATCGTGGTGGCGCTGGCCGCGGGTCTGACCATCGGCGCCCTCAACGGGACACTCTATGCCTATCTGCGGATGCCGTCGCTCATCGTCACGCTTGCGATGTGGTTGATCACGCTCGGCCTGGCGGCTTTACTCTTCCCCTCGAGGCAACCCCAGATTCTCGACAGCGGCTTTGTCGGGCTGGCCCTGCACAAACATCTGGGCCTGAGCGCGCTGGTGTACCTTGCCGTGGCGCTCGCTTTCGTCGCCTTCATCGTCGAGCGGCGCGCCAAGCTTGGCCGTATCGGCTTTGCCATCGGCGCCGACGAAGCGCTTGTCCGTTTGGCCGGCGTGAACGTGAACGCCTACAAGGTCGGCGCCTTTGCCATCTGCGGATGCCTGACCGGGCTGGCCGGCATCTTGACCGCAGCGCAGATCGGTGTCGGCAATCCCCTGGCGGGGGAGGGGCTGCTCTTTCCCGGTATTGCCGCTTGCGTGATCGGCGGCACGTTGCTGTCCGGCGGCCGGGGCGGCGTGCTGCATTCGCTGGTCGGCGTCCTTGTTCTCGTCACGCTGCGCAACGGGCTCGTGCAGACGGGAGCCAACCCGCTGCTGCAGAAAGCCATCGAAGGGGTGGTGATCGTCGTCGCCGTTGCCGCGTCCACCTGGCACCTGCGGCGCAAGACCCGGGTGGTAAAATGAGCGCGCTGCTGTCACTGCAAAGCATCTCGAAGCGCTTTCCTGGCGTGCTCGCTCTCGATGACATCGACATGGAACTGCGCCAGCACGAGGTTCTCGGCCTGATCGGCCAGAACGGATCGGGCAAGTCGACTTTGATGAAGATCATCGGCGGCCTCCATCAACCCAGCGCCGGAGAAATGCGTCTGCGCGGTTCGCCCGTGCGCTTCGGCTCTCCCCTGGAGGCCGCGCGAGCGGGCATTGGGCTTGTCCATCAGGAGCAGTCGCTCATCGGCAATCTCACCGT
This sequence comes from Mesorhizobium sp. M2E.F.Ca.ET.209.01.1.1, assembly GCF_004010375.2. Lineage (NCBI taxonomy): Bacteria > Pseudomonadati > Pseudomonadota > Alphaproteobacteria > Hyphomicrobiales > Phyllobacteriaceae > Mesorhizobium > Mesorhizobium sp. M2E.F.Ca.ET.209.01.1.1. The sequence goes on from NZ_SADP02000014.1 coordinate 17,509, forward strand.
CGCCGAGAACCTTTTCATCGACAAGCCGACCGACTTCAGCCGCTTCGGATTCTATCGGCGCAGCCGGATGAACGATGCGGCCCGGATCCAGCTGGACAAGGTCGAACTGGATGTCGCGCCGGATACACCCGTCGACCAGCTGACCTTTGCGCAGCGCCAGATGGTCGAACTGGCCAAAGTGCTGTCGCTCGAGGAACTGGTGGAGGGCCATCTCGTCGTCCTGTTCGACGAGCCGACCTCGGTCCTGACGCCAACCGAGATCCAGGCGCTTTTTCGGCAGGTGCGGCGATTGAAGATGCGCTCATCGGTCGTCTTTATCTCGCATCGCATGGACGAGGTGCTGGCGATCTCCGACCGGGTCTATGTGCTTTCCGACGGACGCAATGTCGCCGAAAGGGTGAAAGGCGAGACCGACCCTGACGAGTTGTACGAGCTGATGGTCGGACGCCAGCGCGCGGGCTCGGTGCTGCCGCGAAGCAACCCGCCGGACAAGAACGCGCCTAAGCGGCTGGCAGTGCGCGACCTGACGGTGCCGGGCAAAGTCGAGGATGTGAGCTTCGATGTCGCGTCCGGGGAGATCGTCGGCTTGATCGGCGTCCAGGGCTCCGGCGCCGAATCGGTCTGCCGCGCGATCTTTGGCGTCGAGGACAGCCACAGCGGCCACATAGAATATGAGGGCCGGCCGGTGCGTGTCAGCTGTCCGAGCGGCGCCGTCGGCCTGGGAATAGGCTATGTCCCCGCCGAGCGTAAGGCCGAAGCGATGATGAAAGGCATGAGTGTCTGCCAGAACATGACCGTTACCTTCGGGTCGGACTATGGCTATGGCGGGCTCTTACTGTCGAAACGGCGCGAACGGCGCGAGGCTGCGAACTGGGTTGAGCGGCTCAAGATCAAAACGCCGTCGCTCGACCACCGCATCGACCAGCTTTCGGGTGGAAATCAGCAGAAGGCGGTGCTCAGCAAATGGCTTCTGGGTCGCTCGCTGCGGCTCCTAGTGCTCGATCATCCAACCCGCGGTCTCGATCCCGGAGCGCGCGCCGACCTTTTCAACGCGATCCGTCGGCTGGCCGAAGAAGGTCTGTCGATCGTCTTTGTCGGCGACACGCTGGATGAGATGGTGACGCTCTCGGACACGATCCTGGTGTTGCGGGACGGGAGGCTCAGCCAGCGTTTCGACGACGTGCAAGCCAAACGGCCGTCGGAGGAAGACATCGTGAGAGCGATGGTATGAGCAGGCACCGCGACCCTCTCGACCGACACTGCACCTAGTGGACCCATCGGAGTCGTTCATGCCCCCCGTACTCGCCCGAATGTTCCCATCCATCCGATCAGCTGGCGACCTGCTGCGCGCCTGCGGGCCGGCCATTGTCCTCATGCTGGTGTTCGCGGCTGTGATCTGGATTGCGCCGGGCATCCTCAAATGGCGTGCGATCAACGCGCTGCTTTTCGATGCGGCGCCGCTGCTGATCCTGGTCATCGGCAGCACGCTTCCGGTGCTGCTCGGCTGCATCGATCTGTCGGCAGCCGCCATGGCGTCGTTTTCAGCGGTGGTCGTGGCGCTGCTCGTTCCAGAATTAGGCTCGGCCGCCGTGCCGATGGTGCTTGTTGGAGCGGCGGGGATCGGGGGCGCCCAGGGGTGGCTGATCGGGCGGCTTCAGATTCCTTCTTTCGTGATGACCCTTGGGACGCTTGGTCTGTTTTCCGGCCTTGCCCTTTATCTCAGCAACGCCTCGACCGTCGCCCTCGGTCCTGGAATTGCGCCGCTCGACTTTCTCGGCGGCAGGACGCATGGCGTGCCCAACGCCTTCCTTGTGGTGGTGGGGGTGTGGATATTCCTGTCTCTTTTACTGCGTTTCACGCGTGTCGGCCGGGATATCTATGCCTTCGGAGCGAGCGAGCTTGCTGCCTATATGTCCGGCGTCCGGCGCGACCTGATCCGGAGCTGCGCGTTCGCGATCTCATCGGTCTGCGCCGCCCTGGGAGGGATGATGCTCCTGTCGCAGACCCTCTACAGTGCGCCGACGATGGCGAGCAACCTGCTCTTGCCTGCGCTGGTCGGCGTGGTGGCTGGCGGGACTGCAATCTCGGGCGGGGTAGGCGGCCTTTCGGCAAGCCTGATAGGCGGGCTGACGGCAGTGATGGTCCGTGTCGGCGCCACGATCGCGGGCCTGCCGGGCGCCGCGCAGGACGTCGCCTTCGGCATCATCATTCTGGTCGCGGTCGCCGTCACGACGGACAGGACCAAGATCGGCATCGTCAAGTGATCCGGGCGGCGGCAAAAGCATATCTCGGGAGGATTTGATGAGACCGATGGTTCAGCGGCTGGGCTATGTCGCCCTCAACGTGGCGGATATCGAAGCTGCGATAGACGACGCTTGCACGATTGCAGGCGCTCGCGTCGTCGAACGGGAGCGCGGTCGAGCCTTGCTGACCTCGAACCAGCGTCACGCTGAACTCGTCCTGCATGCTGGCGATAGCGACAGCGTTCGATCAATCGGGCTGCAGGCCCACGATGGCGAGGCGGTCGCCGCGGTGCGCATGCGCGCCGAACAGGCAGGCCTCAAAATTCTGTCCGAGCGTCCGTCGCTTGCATGCATCGAGCGCTCCGTCACGTTCGCGACCAGCGAGGGCCATGTCTTTGAGGTCCACACGCCAATGCCGCTGACGCAGCCGGTCCGTCACACGGGCCCGGGCATCCGTCCCCGCTGCCTCGATCACGTGAACCTGTCGAGCAGGAATTCGGAGGCGATCAGCCGGGAGCTCGAGGCCGTTCTGGGGCTTCGACAGTCCGAGCGGACCACCGGCCATGAAATCGTGTGGATGCGGGCGGCTGACAACCGGCACCACACGGTCGCGACCGTCAAAGGACCGAGCGGATTGCACCACTTCAGCTGGGAGTTCGCCAGCTTCGACGATTTCAAGCGGCTGGGGGATATGCTTGACGCACAGGGACGCTTCCTCGTCTGGGGACCTGGCCGCCATGGTGCCGGCGACAATCTGTTCGCCTACTACATCGACCGGTCCGGGTTCATGGTGGAATGCATCGCCGAAATGGAGGTGATCGAGGACGAGAACCATGAGGCAAGGATTGCCGACCCGGGCGAGAACCTATCAAATCCCAAGGTCGTGAACCGCTGGGGCGCGCTGCCGCCCCGCCTCTGGACGGAGCATTTCATGCCGTTCGCAGCGCCAATCGCTGCCTGAAATCGCGAGGAAAGGCCATGGATTTGCAAAACCCCGACCCTGCCGATGAGGTTCGCCGCGTCATCGAGGACCTCGAGCAGAGACGCTATTCGGCAATGCTGGCGTCCGATGTCGCGACGCTTGCGGACATTCTCGATGACGAACTGGTCTACACGCACTCCTTCGGAGAACGTGACGACAAGGCGGGGTACTTGAAAAAGGTCGAAAGTCGGTTCTTCGTCTATCATGAAATCCATCACAGTAGCGATCGCATCATCGTGCGTGAAAGCTTGGCCGTCGTCGCCGGCACCATGCGCGCGAAGGCGACCGTTGGAGCCGCCATCCGTGAGATCGACAATTCCTGCATGGCGGTCTGGGGAAAAAGCAGGGACCGGTGGCGTCTGATTGCCTATCAGCCGACACCCATGCGGAAGTAGTTAGATCGCATCATTGACTTAAAAATATATTTTTTGTAACGATATCTGGTGTTCGACGGGGTGAGGACGTGGAAACGACGGGAGGAGGATGAACAATGACGGCAATTCGCAAGCGGCCGCTCGAAGCAAGCGGCGAGGGCATCCTCGGCATCCACTCGGTCAATCATTTCGTGCTGGCCGTTCCCGACCTCAAGGAGGCCGAGCGCTTCCATCAGGCTTTCGGTCTCGACGTGGTGAACCACCGCTCCGGCTATGCGGTCCGCACCGAGGGGATAGATCACGACTGGGGCTTCTTTGTCCAAGGCTCGCGCAAGCAGCTGCAGCATTTGTCCTTCGGCGTCTTCGACGACGATTTCCAACGCTTCAAACTGCATCTGGAGGCCAAAGGGATGGAGCTTCTGTCTCCGCCCAAGGGCTTCGAGTCCAACGGATTGTGGTTCCGCGACCATGACGGCAATCTCATCGAGTTGGTAGTCAGCGCCAAGACGTCGCCGGACTTCAAGGCGCAGTCGGGGCATGCCTCAACGCCAGCGGGCGTTGTCGCCGCGCCGCTGCGCAGCAAGGCGGCGAAGGTTCGTCCGACCCGGCTCGCCCACATTCTGATCTTCACCCGTGACGTCCAGAAGGCGATCGACTTTTACACCGGCGTCCTGGGCATGGGGCTGTCCGACCGCTCGGGCGACAACATCGCGTTCCTGCATGGCCGCCACGGCAGCGACCACCACATGCTCGCCTTCGTGAAATCGTCGGCGCCTGGCCTGCACCATACAAGCTGGGATGTGCCGCTGATCGACAATGTCGGGCAAGGTGCGATGCAGATGGCCGACAATGGTTTTTCGAGAGGCTGGGGACTGGGGCGGCATGTGCTGGGTTCGAATTTCTTCCACTACATCCGCGACCCCTGGGGCAGCTACGCCGAGTACTCTTGCGACATCGACTACATCCCGGCCGAGATGGATTGGGAGTCCAAGGATCACGATCCGGAGGATTCATTTTACATCTGGGGGCCGACCCCGCCGGACGACTTCGCCCGCAATTACGAGGCTGAGTAAACGTGTACGCGCTTTTCGACACCATTGCAGTCCGCCGGGATGGACAAGGCACCGGCGGCAGTAGCAGAGCGAAGGAAATTGCATGATCAGAATACTGAAGTCGGGTCGATCCGCGGAAGCCAAGGCAACCGATGCCAGCGCCGTGCGCAGCGCGGTCGAGAGTGTTCTCGTCGACGTCGAGGCACGTGGCGACGCGGCGTTGCGGGAACTGTCGCAGAAGTTCGACCGGTGGGCGCCGCCGTCCTTTCGTCTTTCGCAGGACGAGATCGATGCATGCGTTGGGGCGCTATCTTCCCGCCAGCTGGACGATATCCGCTTCGCGCAGGCGCAGATTCGCCGCTTTGCGGAAGTCCAGAAGGCCGCGCTCAAGGATGTCGAGGCCGAGACTCTGCCCGGTGTGGTGCTCGGCCACCGCAACATTCCCATGAACTCGGTCGGCTGCTACGTGCCGGGAGGCAAGTATCCGCTTGTGGCATCCGCTCATATGGGGATCGTCACCGCCAAGGTGGCCGGCGTGAGGCGCGTTATCGCCATGACGCCGCCGTTCCAGGGGCGACCAGCCCCGGCCGTCATCGCAGCCATGGCGCTGGCGGGCGCCGACGAGATTTATGTGCTGGGCGGCATTCAGGCGGTGGCCGCGATGGCGATCGGCACCGAGACGATAGCGCCGGTTGATTTCCTGGTCGGCCCGGGAAATGCCTATGTCGCTGAAGCCAAGCGGCAGCTCTTCGGCCGCGTCGGCATAGACCTGCTCGCCGGGCCGACGGAAACGCTGGTGATTGCGGACGACACGGCCGATGCCGAGCTTTGCGCCACGGATCTGCTCGGGCAGGCAGAGCACGGCCCGAATTCGCCGGCCATCTTGCTGACCACGTCGGAGCAACTCGCGACGCAGACGATGGCCGAGGTCGAGCGGCTTCTCGGCATCTTGCCGACCGCATCCATCGCGAAGCAGGCATGGGCCGATTTCGGCCAGGTGATCGTTTGCGACACCGACGACGAGATGGTGAGCGAGGCGGACCGCATCGCTTCCGAGCATGTGCAGGTCATGACGCGCGATCCCGATTACTTTCTGCAGCGTATGACCAACTATGGCGCGCTTTTTCTCGGATCGAGGACGAACGTCGCCTATGGCGACAAGGTGATCGGCACGAACCACACCCTTCCGACCTTGGGAACGGCGCGTTTCACGGGCGGGCTTTGGGTCGGCAAGTTCCTGAAGACCTGCACCTATCAAAAGGTTCTCACGGACGAGGCCTCGGTGATGATCGGGGAATATTGCTCGCGGCTTTGCATCCTCGAGGGGTTCCTGGGCCATGCCGAGCAGGCGAATGTGAGGCTGCGGCGCTACGGCGCGCGCAATATCCCTTATGCCGAGGCTGCTGAATGAACACCTCGCCCGTTACGCTGCCGAAGCCGCCCTCCTTCCGGCTGGACGGGCGCCGCGCGTTGGTGACGGGTGCCGGTCGCGGAATCGGACTGGCCTTGGCCACGGCGCTTTCGGAGGCCGGGGCCGACACGGTGCTGGCCGCGCGGACCAGGAGCGAGGTGGAGGAGGCCGCGACGGCGCTGAGGGCTCGCGGTGGCAAAGCGGAAGCGCTTGTTCTGGACGTTACCGACATTGCCGGAGCCGGCGAATTGATCGCGCGACAGCCGGTTTTCGACATAGCGGTGATCAATGCCGGCACAAATAGGCCCAAGCTGATGGCCCAGGTTACTGAGGAGGATTATGACATCGTCCTCGACCTCAACGTTAAGGCAGCCTATTTCTCGGCTCAGGCGGTTGTGCGCAAAATGCTGGCGGAGCAGATACGGGGCTCGATTATTTTCACGACTTCCCAGATGGGTCACGTCGCAATGGCAACGCGAACCCTCTATTGCGCATCCAAGCACGCGGTGGAAGGACTGGTGAAGGCCATGGCTGTCGAGCTCGCCCCGCACGGCATCCGGGTCAACAGCATTGCCCCCACCTTCATCGAGACCCCGATGACGGCTCCTTACTTTGAAAGCAAGGCTTTTCGAGATGAGGTATTGTCCAAAATCAAGCTTGGCCGACTCGGTCGGGTCGAGGATCTCATGGGGGCGATTGTCTTTCTCGGTTCGGACGCCGCTGCGTTGATGACGGGCACTTCTATCAAGATCGATGGCGGCTGGACGGCGGAATGACCTCTGCAGCTTTGACATTCGACTCAAGTCGGCCAAGAAGCGGCACGATGACTGATGCATTTGAATCACTTCTCCGCCCAGACAAGCGATATTGACATGGACTCGGTAGCCCGCACGATTGCCAATGACGTTTACGAGCAGCTGCGCCACGATATCATTTCGTGCCGCATGCCACCGGGATCCAAGATCAACATCCAGGCCCTCGTTCAGAAGTATGAGGTGAGTTTGGGCGCTGTCCGCGAAGCGCTGTCGAAACTCTCGGCCGAGGGCCTTGTCGACGCAAGGGCGCAGCGAGGCTACACGGTTTCCGACGTGTCTCCGGAGGACCTCGCTGAATTGACCGATGCTCGCGTCCGCATCGAACAGGAGTGCCTCAAGCTGGCGATCGAGAAAGGCGGGCTCGAGTGGGAGACGGATATCGTGGCCGCCCTCCACCGTCTCAGCCACACGCCCTATACGATGCCCGATGACCCCGCCGTTCTGGACCAGCGCTGGGTCAAGGCCCATCGTGAATTTCACCGTGCTTTGGTTTCGGCTTGCGGCAACCGCTGGCTGCTTCGAATTCGTGGGCAGCTATACGATCAGAGCGAACGCTACCGTCAGCTCTCCGTGCCTCTTGCCAGAGCCGAGCGCGATGTGGCGCAAGAGCATAGGAACATCGCGGATGCAGTTATTGCCCGCGATGTCGCCCGCGCCTGTGCTGCGATAGCATCGCATATGTGGACGACAACACAGATCGTCACGACCGGGCTGACCTGAGTACGCGAGGTTACTCACGAAGCCGCAGAGTGGAAACAAGTCTAGGAATGAACTTGAACGACGGCCTTGTGATCGGCATAGTCGGTTTCTAGCTTAACCGTCTAAAAGGGGACGTTCCCCTTCCGTCCCCAAACCAGACGCGCTCATCCCCTTTGGTCAACAAGCAATCATCGCCGCATTCTTGTGGGCTTAAGGGAGAGATAGCGATTGCATTAAACTACTAGTCCTCCTGATCCGTGGGTTCGCCAGACCATACGAGAGAATACGAAGGAAACGGGTTGGCGAACCAGCCGCTAACATATTGATTTCCTGTAGAGAACGACGACCCTCCGGGCCTACCATTATCGTTATTTATCAATGCTTTATAGGGTGGTTCGCCACGAGATTCGCCAATAGGTTCGCTGAGCATATGCGAGCGACATGCACTATTGGCCGGTTCCCGTAACCTTTTGCCGGCGAGATTTGACTGCCTCCAGCAGTTCGCGCTCGTTCGTATGAGCATTCCGAAAAATGGCCACAACCAATACCGCCAAAATTTCAGCGTTCGGGTCCAAGGGATCGAGGCGTTCATCCGCGCAGACCTGATTGAACACGCGTTCGCAAACAGCCAGATCGAGAGGGCTAAGACAGGTACGGTTGAAACGCCGACGCAGCATGTGAGCGAACCTTTTCAGGGCCCGCCGCCAGTGCTTTGCGGCGGGCTTGTATCACCGAGACTTGAACGATGTTGCCTACAGCTTTCTAGCAACGTTACTCCATACTCGGCGATTGCGTTGTCAATAATCCCAAAATCTGCGCGCACTCGCGAGACCTATATTGCCCGGCCGTCATCAGCTGGTAATAGTCTTGCCGTTTATTTTCCGGTATACGAAAGCCGCGCCGAAATTCAGCCGCCTCTTTTGGAGATCGAGTGCAGCCAAGTTTGCTGGCGCTGACTTTCAAGCTCGCCAGCGAGCATCCGAGCTTTGCCGCGATGTCTTTCAATGGTTCGTTATTGACGTATCCATCAAGAATTATCTTGCGGCGAGCTTCTCCTTTAACCTTTTCGTTCATTTCGTGGTCTCCTCACATCGCTTTCACGATGTCGGAATCTATAGGCACCACTCTGAAGTGTGTCGTTAGCCTTGCATCCAGAAACTTATCTCAGGATGCATTTCTTGCTGTAACTCAGCGTGATCGATGATCCGGCCAACAGGCTTGCCAGACACCTGGAATACACCACATGATTGCGGGGGCATGGGCATGCCGGAATCGGATATGGCACCACGCACGATGGACGCCGACAAGCAGGACGAGGCGCATACGAGGCAGGCGCCGGAGCGTGAGCGACGCCGTTGGCCCCGCGACGTTCAACCCGACAACACGGCGGCTCCGCCAACCGCGCCGGCGCTGGAGCCACTGTCCTTTTCAACGCTGGACCTGGCACCGAAGGACCAATTTCCCGCTTGGCAAGCGCATGCGGCAACGCTTGTCGAGCTCAGGCTGCCGGACAACAAATCGCTGGACGATGGCTTCCCCGCCGCCCACACGGCTTGGAATCTTGGTGGCATGCTGATCGTTGAACAGCGGACGCCGGCACACAGTTATGTCCGTTCCGCCGCAAAACTTCGCTCCAGCTCGATCGATCACTGGTATGTCGTCTTGCCACATACTGGTCGGTCATGGACGGAGGTCGATCGCCGCGTCGCGGAGGGACAACCGGGCAAACTTGAGATCAGATCGCTGGGCTACCCGTTTCGCGGCAGGACAACGGATTCGGAAAGTCTCATTCTCTATTTGCCGCGTGATTTGTTCGCCGACGCGGCGGCAACCCTCGACGCGAACAACAATACCGTTCTTTCCGGCAACTTTGCTAACCTTCTGATCGACTACATCGACAGCATCGTGACAAGATTGCGAAGTCTCACTGCGGACGACCTGCCTCGCATCGTACACGCAACGCGCAGCATGATCATTGCGTGCCTCGCACCGCCGGCCGAAAACGCGGCTGCGGCCGAACAACTGGCGAGTATCGCGCTAATGGAACGGGCGCGTCGATACGTCCAAAACAACCTGGACGCGACTCGCTTGACGCCGGATTCAATGTGCCGGGCGCTCGGGGTTTCGCGATCTCGTCTCTATCAGTTGTTCGAACCGAGCGGTGGAGTGCTCCATTACATTCAAAGTCGCCGACTTTTGGCAGCCCATGTTGCGCTCAGCGATCCGGCGGACAGCCGGCGGATCGTTCAAATTGCGGAAGCCTTCGGCTTCAGTTCGGCAGCAAATTTCAGCCGAGCATTCAGCAAGGAGTTCGGTTACAGCCCACGCGAAGGGCGCAGGACCACAGTGTTGCCGCGCACCGCCCACTCTGTTTCGCCTGGCGAGCATGGGAAGGCCTCCTCCTTTGAAGGATGGCTCAAGGCGCTCGGAAGCTGAGCACAGACGCGACGCCGGTTGAGATCGGCGACTTTTCATCAGAATGCCCCGCGTGTTGTGCTGGGTGCCGAGCGGCAATCCCCTGCCGGGCAAAAGACTGCGTGGGCTCAGCACCAAATGGCAACAGCCCTGGGCGAGAGATGCAGCGTCGATATCGAGATATGTACGCCCGGACAAGTATCTGGATGCGCAGCTAACGACAGCGCGACACTATTCGAAGATGTTGGCGATGACTTTAGCGGGGGGCTCGGCGCAGGCGGCAGGTTTCCAAGTTGGGGGGATATCGCACCGCCTGTGCCGACCGCGCCGCCGCTATTCGTCAAAGGTGGTGGCGTAATCGAGTTAGCGTGCCAAGGCCGGGGGACGGCCGGCTGGTGTTCATTCCGCCGCAAGATGGCTTCGTGGGGGCTCGACGGCTTAGTGGGGGCTCGGCACAGGCGGCAGGTGTCCAAAGTTGGGACATCAGATCGCCTGTGCCGCTCGCGCCACCTCTGTCCGTCAAACGTGGTGGCGTATTGAGTAAGCGTGCCAATGGCCGGGGTTCAATCCGTCGCAGAATGGCTTAGTGGGGGCTCGGCACAGGCGGCAGGTGTCCAAGTTGGGGATACCGGATCGTCTGTGCCGCTCGCGCCACCGCTATCCGTCAAAGATGGTGGCGTTGTTGGGTAAGCGTGACAAGGTGGATGGCGAACGGCTGGGGTTCATTCCGCCGCAGATGCCAACTCTTGTCGAGCAGCCGCCCGAAGATGACGGGTGGGTCCACGAGGTCAAGCTCGACGGCTACCGGACGCAGATCATCATCGATAAGGGCGGCGTGCGGCTCTACAGCAAGAATGGCCGTGACTGGACGACAAAATACTGGCCCATCGCACTGGTGGTCGACCTGCCATGTCGGGCTGCCATTCTCGACGGCGAGGTCATTGTGTCAGGCGAGCAGGGCACGCCCGATTCTGCTGCGCTGGAAGCCGCGATTTGGAACGAGCCAAGCGGACTGGTGTTCGTCGCGTTCGATCTCCTTCATCTCGACGGTCGCAATCTTACCCCCCTACCTTTGTTGCTGCGCAAGCGCGCTCTGCGGCAACTGGTTGAACCTGGCCTCGGCAAGATCCAATATAGCGAGCATTTTGAGCGCAGTGCGCTGGCGGTCTTTGGCGTCACTGAGAAGATAGGCCCTCGTGGCATTATCTCGAAGCGTTCCGACAGCCCCTACAGGAGCGGACCATCGAAAACATGGCTGAAGACCGAATATCCGTGAAAGCCGGTTTTGAGTTGCTAGGACAGCCCCGCACAGCGACGTCGCCCCTACGGTGCTGCAATGGTTCGAATAACGTGCGGCGCTATTTTAATATCTGCTAATTTACGTTTTGTTAATAAATATAGGCTGTTCAGCATGTGGATAACCTGCCGACAATAGCGGTGAAGCATGTCTTTGCAATGTGGCACGCGGCGCCTGTTGAAACGGCGAGTTGAAAGTTTGCCAAGCTTGTTACTTATGCTATTTCTAATCTGGGGGACGCTAATTTACACCGCCTATGGAGGTGGCTTTTGCGCCCAGAGGCATCAGGCGTCGGCACAGAGAATGAGAAGTCTTCCTCGATCGATGTTTCACGTGCCGGCGAAGCGCTTCTCGCTGACCTTTTGGCGAATACGACTGAACTTTTGTCGCTCTATGATCGCGATTTTCGCCTAACGCACTACGCAGCCAGGCTCAAAGGCTTGTACGGAGGCGCGGTGGCGCTGGGGGCCGCCATTTGGGAGATCTACCCGAGCTTCCTGGATACCAGGTGTCGCGACGAATTTCTTCGGGTATTTCAGGGCGGGTCTGCGGCAAGCATCGACTTGCCGCGATCATCGGGCGAAGCGCCCAGGTCCGTTTTCGTCTTCGGCACCGCAGATGGTGTCGGAATCATCGAATCACAGGGACAGGGAGGGCGCAGCGCCGCGGAGGAGCAGGAGCATGTGATCCTGCTCCATCAGGCGACCCACGACGTGCTGACCGGACTGCAGAATCGACGGCAATTCGGAGAGCGACTACAGGAAGCGCTGGCGGCAATCGGCGGCCCAAAACCGAAAGCCGCCCTGCTCCAAATCGACCTTGACGATTTCAAGTCGGTCAACGACACGCTCGGCCATGGAGCAGGCGACACGCTCCTGCAACTCGCGGCAGGTCGAATCCGCGACGCGCTGCAGGATGGCGAATCTGCATACCGGTATGCCGGCGATGAGTTCGCTGTCATCCAACTGGGCAAGGAGCAGCCCGTGGAAGCAGAGCGCCTCGCCGGATCCCTGGTCAATGCCTTCAAGGAACCGTTCGTCATCAACGGCATTCCCGTTTTCGTCGGTTCAAGTATCGGAATAGCTTTCGGGCCGGAGCACGGGACCGATGGCGAGCAGTTGATGAAAGCCGCCGACATCGCTCTTTATGCAGCCAAGACGGATGGACGCGGCTGCGCCCGAACGTTCAATCGCTCGATGCTGCTCTTGCTTGAGCAACGCGAGAATCTCAGGCGCAGCCTTCGAACCGCACTGGAGCGGGGCGAACTCTATATTGAGTATCAGCCGCTCATCCGGCCTCCTTCATCGGTGATCGGTTTTGAAGCGCTGCTGCGTTGGCGACACCCCGAGATCGGCATCATCCCGCCCGGTGTATTCATTCCGATCGCCGAGGCCGACGGTCTGATGGACGAGATTGGACGATGGGTGCTCGAGCAAGCCTGTCGTCAGGCATTGACGTGGCCTTCGTCGCTGACTGTCGCAGTGAACCTGTCTCCGGCTCAGTTTCTGAGCGGTTCGTTGACAGATACGGTCGCTCAGATCATCGACGCAGTTGGAATTCGAGCCGAAAGACTTGAACTTGAGATAACCGAAACGGTTCTTCTTGAGAAGACAATCGATAATATAGATACATTAAATACTTTGAATGTCTTGGGAATAAGAATTTCGCTGGACGATTTTGGAACATATTACTCATCGTTGAGCTACCTTAAGAACTTTCCATTCGACACGTTGAAGATAGATCAATACTTCATCGCGGACTTGGAAACCGATCGCAAGAGCCAAACGATCGTGCAATCGATCATCAACCTGGCGCACGGCCTGGGTATTAGCGTCACCGCCGAGGGGGTCGAGACGTCGGCACAGGCACGGTGGCTGGTCAAGGAGAATTGCGATTGCCTGCAAGGTAATTTCCTGGGACGGCCGCTTGGAGCCGAGGCAACCAGCGATTTCATCAGGCGGTCGCCATCGAAAGAGGTGCGAGCGATGGAGGAATCAAATCGGGCGCTCTAGCCCTGCACTCTTTGTTGAGGGCTGAAAAAAACGATCGAGCTAGATACCGCGCAATGCGGAAACTCATCACGAGGCGGTCAAATTTCTGTCTCGGAGGTCAGGAGGATGCTGATGGGATCTGTTCGTCACGAACCGGCTGGCGAGCCGACTTTTGAGCCGATGATCCAGATCGACATGGAGATCAAAACTTTTGTCTCCGCTTGGAAACACTGCGACTATGTCTCGACATACATGGCGCGGATGATCAGTCAAAACCGATCTGACTCGGTCCGGCATTCGAATCTGTTTTCCTCTGCCTTCAACGAGTTGCTGGAGGTCGCTTTTCGTACGCGCCACGCCGATGGTGAACTGGCATGCAGGGTGTCCCGCCACGGCGCGACAGATAGAATCGAGCTGACATTTCCTTGCGTGCCCGAGGAACGCCAGTTCTATCAGGAGGCCGTGTCGCAAGTCGCCGGATTTGAGGCCAGGGAGCGATATCTCAATTCCGTGTCTGGAGATCTGGCGCCCAGCCGGGAGGTGGTACTCCTGGAACTGGCCGTCGACTACAACGCGACACTCAGGGTCGAGGAAGCCGCAAGCGATGCGATCAAGCTTGTCGTGGATCTTCCACTTGAGGGCCTGCAGCATTGAGCCCTTACAACCTTCTCCCGCGCTTCAAGGCGCAATACGACGCGAACAACCAGGAGTTCTCCATATCTGGGGTGGTCCGGCCGCAGGCGATCGATGAGCTTGGGCCTAGCCTGGCATTGCTACGCGACGCGATCGGCCGTGTACGCGGCGTTCTCTATGTCAACGTCAGACGCCTGACGCAGATGAACAACGCTGCATTCCACGCCTTTTCGAGGATCATTATTGACGCCTGTCGCGCGCGACCCGATCTCAGGTTCGTCGTCATCACGTCAAGCGTCGTCGGATGGACCTCACGAAAATTCGGTCGCTTGAGCGGAATCGAACCGAACATCACGGTCGAGGAGTATGACAGCGAATTCTATCCGGGGCAGGGCTTCCTCGAGGAAGGCCGGTTCGTTCCAATCCTGCGCACACAGACAAAGATGACCTGGCGCCACGAGCGTACAATCTTGCCGCGACACGGCATGAGGCCCGGGATCGTCATGGCCGACATCTGTTGCGGGATCGGCGATTTTGCCGTGCTCGTGCACAAGGAGTTCCAGCCATCGCGAATCGTCGCGCTCGACCACTCCATGTCGAGCCTGGACTATGCTCGACGAGTGATGCGGGAGTTCGATATCCGGGGCATCGAATATACTTATGGCGATGCGTCGGAAATGCTGCTCGACGAAGCGCAGTTCGATTTGGTCACCTGCCGACATTCGCTTCAAATCTTCAATCGACCGGAACTGATCCTCAAGGAACTCTACCGCATATGCAAGCCAGGCGGGCGGGTTTACGTCACCAACGAGAAGAATTCGCATTGCCTCGGCGAGCCGCGCGCCGAAAGCATCCGGTGGACCTACAACGAGGTGGCGAAGCTGTTCGCGCATTTCGAGATGGACGTCGAGCTTGGGCCCAAGAGTCGGCGGTACCTGATTGAAGCCGGATTCGAGGACATACGTGTCGAGACCTTCATGGTCACCAACCTGGACGGAGATCCGCAGGACTTCGCCGATGTCATTGTGGCGTGGGCGGATGTCTACGCGGGCGATATGGCCACCAGACGCGGCGATGGGGCTGAGTTCATTGCACGATTCCAGCAGGGCTTTCAGGATCACATTTTCGCTGCGCTGCACCCCAAGGGTTATGCGGGTTGGCCGATCTGGGTCGCATCGGGGCGGCGGCCGCAATGAAAGCCGACGATCAGCCTACACCGCGCTTCGGCCTGCGCTCCTTTCGAGCAAAATTCGTATTGGTCGTTGGCGGCGCGGTACTGTTCGACCTCTTGCTGAGCGGTGGTCTCGCGCTTTGGAACGTTCAAAAGCTGTCGCGCGACGCCACATCGGAAGTCGGTGAGGGCCTGACCACCGCAAACCAGGAATACATTCGTTCGTATGCCGACTCGACAGCGTTAAGCGTCGACCTCCTGCTCGATCGAGTTCATGGCGACGTGAAGGCGCTGGCCGGCGTTCTGCAGGCACAGATCAACGATCCGAGCAGGCAGCAACAGGTCGGAGCAACCCTTTCGCATCAAGCACCGGGGTCGGTGAAGGTCGTCTATGACGCGCAGGGCGATTGGGCGCAGAACCTGCCGGGCGCGCCTTCGGTGATAAGCGTCTGGGGCTACCTGCTGGGCGCCGACCACACTCCGCTGCCCAGCGTTCAGCGGGAAATAGAAGACAGTACCGTGATCGATCTCGTCGCACCGACCCTCATGGCCAGCGGATCGCCAAAACTCCAGATGTACTATATTGGTCCAAAGGAACGGCCGATCTTCAGGACGGTACCCTATACGGACCAGGCGCAAACCTTCGACCGACTCTATCCGGGTCACAACAAGGCGGAGTTCTGGGAGTTCTTCTTTCCGGGGATCTATGGGTCATGGCAGCAATGGGCCAGGGACCCGGCCTTGCGTCCGGTCGCCGACGACATCACTCAGACAGCGCCTTACACCGATGCGATCACGGGAAAGCTGATCGTCAGCTTTTTCCACCCGCTGTGGACGCGCGATCGCACTGGTGTCGCCGGTGTAGCGGGTGCGGACATCACTCTCGATCAACTCGCAGAAGTCGTCGAGCGCGTGAAAATCGCCGAGACCGGGTTCGGCTTCCTCACCATGTCGACCGGCAATGTGGTGGCGATCAATCCATCGGGCGAGGCGATCATCGGCCTGACTTCATCCAATGACGCGGGCACGCAGGGCGTCACCGGCCTGGAGAGGTCGCTGCGGGGAAGTACGCAGCCGGCTATCGCGTCGCTGCCACTCGACCAGAACAATGACGGTGTCATTCAGCATATCATGCTCGACAACAAGGGCGAACGCGTACCCTACATAGTCGTCCTCAAGAGATTGAAGCCGACCAACCTGTGGAGTTCGGGACCGATCAAGTCCGAAGCGATGTCGGTCGGTATCGTCGTTCCCGAACGCGAGATCTATGCGTCTCTGTTCGCCGCGCAGAAGAGTATCTCCCTCGCGACCAATCGCATCCTGCTCTTTCAGATCGGCGCCATCGTCGTTTCGCTTCTGATTGTTTTTGCGGCAGTGCTCGGGATCTCGAAGCGGATCACGGCCGGCCTCAGGGCGCTTGCCAGCGCGGCCCAGAGGCTCCAGTCCAAGGACTATTCCGTCCGCGTGAGCATTCCAACGCGCGACGAGGTTGGAGCGGTAGGCGTCGCCTTCAACCGAATGGCCGAGCAGATCAGCTTTCACACGGAAAACCTCGAGCAACTCGTCGACGAACGAACCAGGGAGCTCGGTGACGCAAATCAAGAGATTTCGGCGCTCAACGAAAAGCTGCGGGATGAGAACATCCGGCTCGGCGCCGAGCTCGCGGTTGCCAGGCACATCCAGATGATGGTTCTGCCGAAACCGTTCGAACTCGAAGCGATTCCGGGGCTTGAGATCGCGGCCTATATGCGGCCGGCCGACGAGGTCGGTGGCGATTACTACGACGTTCTGCAGAACGGGTCACGGGTCAAGATCGGCATCGGCGACGTGACAGGTCACGGTCTCGAGAGCGGCGTGCTGATGCTGATGGTCCAATCGGTCGCTCGCGCGCTGCAGGAGACCAACGAAGGGAATCCGCACCAGTTTCTCGATCGGCTGAACAGAGCAATCTACAAGAACATCGAGCGGACGAACACCGGCAAGCATCTCTCGCTGGCCTTTCTTGACTTTGAGGATGAGCGGGTAACGCTATCCGGCCAGCATGAGGACGTTCTCGTCATGCGCGCTGGCGGGGAAGTCGAGCGCATCGATACGCTTGATCTGGGTCTTCCGGTTGGTCTGGAGAATGACATCTCGCCGTTCATTGACACGCGTGACATTGCGTTCGCGAGCGGTGACGTGATCGTGCTGCACACCGACGGTGTGACCGAGGCGGAGGATGAAGACAAGAGACTGTTCGGGTTCGAGCGCCTCTGCGAGAGCGTGCAAAAACGTCACGGCAGGACCGCCGAGGACATCAAGACCGGGATCATCGATGACCTGATGGCCCATATCGGCATCCAGAAGATCCACGACGACATCACCCTCGTGATCATAAGGCATACATGAGATGACAGCGCTGTTCGGTACCCCTGACATTGCAATCGGGATGAAGGAGAATGTCAGTCGCCTGCGGCTATTCGACGGACCTCTCGACTTGAGTTGGCGCCATTGTGCCACGACCTCGGACTTCATTGCCGATCTTTTCGCGTTGCGCTTTCAGTCGTCCCGCAATGACTACATGGAAGTGCGACATAGCATCGGATATCTGGTCAACGAGCTCATCGAAAATGCGGTCAAGTTTCGCGCACCGGGTGAGATCGTGATCGAAGCGTCGATGGATTCGGAGTGCTTCAAGCTCAAGGTGTCGAACGACGTCGACGGCGAGAACGCGTCTGAGTTCCAAAGTCTCCTGGCGGCCATCACGGTTGGCGACCCCCAAGACCTGCTGATACAGCGAATTGAAGCGAATGCCGCGAATCCTGACGTGGCGCGCTCCGGACTGGGATTGCTGACGTTGATGAGCGACTATGGCGCGCGCCTGGCCTGGATATTCAGCTCCGCCGATGAAAGCGATCGGATTTGCCTGGAGACGTATGCCTCCATTCCGATATCGCAAACGCACAACTAGATGAAACGAAGCCAAGCAATGGAAATCAAGACGGACGACTACCGGGTTTGGGTTGAAGGAAGCGATATTTTTTTCGACGGTGCAATGCGGCTTGCCAGTTCCGAGGCAGGTGCGCCCGTCATGGCTCTGGCAAACAGTGTCCTTGCCTCAAATCCTTCAACTATTACGCTCAATTTGAAGGACCTGCATTTTCTCAACTCTTCCGGCATCAATCTGCTGGCGAAATTTACGATCGAGGTGCGCAAGCATCCCGATGTTCGTCTCGTCGTGCGCGGAACGCCCGACATACCCTGGCAATCGAAATCATTGCCGAATCTGAAGAAGCTGCATCCCGCCCTGGTGCTGTTGATGAACTAATCGGCTAAAATCAATGCGTCTCTTCAATCGTCAACTGGTTGAGGCGCCAACCGAGAAGCAACGCCCGATGCGCTTCGGCCGCACGCGTTCCAAGGTCTTCCGGTGGACTCGAACCCCCGGCGCCTCGACGTCTAACCCGCAACCTTCGTCGCGGCGCTGGCGATGAATTCTGCCACCGTCTCCGGCTGCGAAAGCATCGGAACATGGCTGCTCTGGAGGACCATAGTTTCGGCACCCATGCGGTCAGCGGAGTCCCGTTCGACGGCCGGAGGAATGGTTTCGTCGTGTGCCGCGACAATGTACCAGGACCGTTTGGAGCGCCATGCGGCTACTGACACCTTGTCGCTGAAGCACCGTGCGGCCAGCGGGCCCTGCGTGGCGTAGACGATGTCGGCCTCTTCCGCCGGGAGGTCCTGGACGAAATGCTTGCGGACACCTTCGGGCGTCAGCGCCACATAGCCCTCGCCATAGGGTTTGATCTCGGCCGCAGCGGGGGCCGGCGGATAGTCTTTCCACCACTCGCCGAACGACTGGCCACTGTCCGGCGCACCCGCTGCGATATATACAAGTGCCTTTACCTGCGCATGGTTGCCGGCCTCGGTGATCACCGCGCCGCCCCATGAATGACCGACCAAAAGGACCGGCCCTTCCTGCATTCCTATGACGCGATGCGTCGCCGTCACGTCGTCGGCCAGCGAACTCAGTGGGTTCTGAACAGCTACTGCCTTGAGACCTCGTTTCGCCAGAAGAGGAATGACTTTTGCCCAACAGGAACCATCTGCAAACGCCCCATGGACGAGCACTATAGTTTTGATTGCCATGTTGACTTCTCCTTTGTTCATCAACGACACAATTTACTGAGGTTGGGACCGTTCCGGCAGCTCATATGCCGCGCAGCGTTTCGAACAGGAACCAGACGCGCTTCTCGGTCTCGTCGATCCAGTTTTCCAGAAGGCTGGCTGTGGCCACGTCGCCATATTCGTCGCAGACATCGTGCGTCGAGCGCATGCTCGCGACGAGCGCCAGGTTGTCCTCGCGAAGTTCGGCGAGCATCTCGTGCGGGCGGATGAAATCCGTGTCGTTGTCCAGGAGCCGCTGCCTGCGAGAAATGTCTCCGACCGACTTGATGGTGCCGGCGCCGAGCGCGCGACCCCGCTCCGCCAGCGGATCGGTCATAGCCAAGATTTCGGCGCTCTGATCGTCGAGCAGAAGGTGGTAGTCGCGGAAATGGGGACCCGACATATGCCAATGGAAATTCTTGGTCTTCAGATAGAGTGCAAAGATGTCGGCGAGCAGCACTCTTGCGGCGGCGCCGATGTCCCTTGCCGCGTCTGCGCCCAAGCCGGTCGGGGTCTTCAGGTCGTAAGCTACGGGTGAATTATCAGTAGCGTCCATGAGACAGTCTCCTGGTGTTGCAGGGGGAACTCGTCCGCGTTCGGGCTGTTTCCTCGGATTTTCGGCATTGCGTTTGCGGTTTGCCGGAGAAGCTGTGGCCGGCGCCGGAAGCGCTCCGAACAACATATTCTGTTGCCGTTTGAAGTGGTGGTTAAACGAGGTGAATTCGAACCATCGCGGCGCGCGGCGGAGGTAGGGAGTTCCCCGGGCGGACCTATCCCGCACGGTCTGTAGCGATCGACCGTCTGAGGCAAGGCGCGACCGCCGCAAGGCGATCCATAGGTGTTAGACCATCCGTTCTGTGAACGCCGCCGTGGAAAGAAATGGGATTGGTTCCAGCTTGGGTCCCAGCCCCGACCGACGGCAGCCATTTAACCTTTTTTTACGGGTGGAAAATGGCGGTCGCGCATAGATTCGCCAATGCAAAGCAAGGTCGGATTGGCGAGAGCGTCAACGATCAAGATCTCCATCAATAAAGGAATTTGGCGATGAAAATGTACGAAAGCATTATTGGCTTGAGCATCCTGCTGAGCGCTGCTGGAGCAGCAAGCCTGCCAGCCTCGGCCGCCGAGCTGAAAGCCAAAACTGCGGTCCTGGTCCATGGCGCGTTTGCCGACGGATCGAGTTGGGCCAAAGTCATTCCATATCTGGAAAAGGCTGGTCTCAAGGTCATTGCGGTTCAGAACCCGCTCGACTCTCTGGACAATGACGTCGCCGCCACGAAACGGGCCATTCAAAATGCGGAAGGTCCGGTCGTCCTGGTCGCCCATTCCTGGGGCGGCGCCGTCATCACGGAGGCGGGGAATGACGAAAAGGTCAAATCGCTCGTCTATGTTGCCGCTTATGCTCCGGACACAGGCCAATCGGTGGAGACCGCTACTTCGAAATATCCGCCACCGGAAAGCCTGAAGGCCTTCAACAAGGATCCGAATGGCTACCTCACCATCAGTGACGAAGGCATCAAGAAATACTTCGCCGCCGACCTTTCGCCTACGGAACAGGCCGTCGTGGCGGCGACGCAGGGACCATTCCATATCCGGACACTATCGGCACCAGTGACCCACGCCGCATGGCGCGAGAAGCCTACCTTCATGGTTGTTGCGACGAACGATGCGATCATTCCGCCTCAGATGGAAAAGGATCAGGTCAAGGCCGCCAACGCCAAGGCGATCGAACTGCCGGCCAGCCACGTCGCTATGCTGTCCCATCCAAAGCAAGTCGCTGATCTGATAATCAAGGCGGCAGAGTAGCGAAATTGCCGACGCCACGCCGAGGCGCGGGAAAGCGGCCTTTTGCGACGCAACCTGCCGAACGCTCGGCTCTCGCAGACGCGGTCGTGGGGAAAATAACGATCGATAACGCCGAAGCGTTTGGTGAGGAACCGGAAGCCGTCATCATTTGACGGCCTTCCGGGGCGCGCTGCAATCTCGTGGCAAACAAAGTGCCCCATTGCCTCTAAGCGGAAGTAAGGTAAGTCAATCGGCATTGAGGCTTGTGTGCCGCGATCATACGATAGCCTTACGCTCGACGTTACGGTCGTCGATGCCGTTGGCCTCCTGATCGCTTTCATCCGTCAGGATGGAGCCCTCATGGGCAGTATCGACCTCGCCATCAACAAGGCAGTGACAGCGAGAATGTTTGACGGGCCGGCGAGCCAGGCCCAGTCGGGCAAACCGTCGTTCGGCATTCAGGAAAGCGATGCCGGCAAAGTTGTCATCTTCGACGCTGGCATACCGTCACCATTGGCGGCAACATCGTTGGCGCCGTTGAGGCGAGCGCCGAGACGATCGAGCAGGACGTTTCAGTTGCGGACGCAGCCGTAGCCGCACTTCGCCACTCAGCGCAGCCGCCGTCCGATCATCAAGGGTTACGATTCGCCGGAAGGCTATGGATGGTGTTGTCTCGACACCGCAACCGGGACCTATGTCTCGTTATGTTTGAAGGCCGTGTCGAGGAGGCGGTGACGCCGGCGCGTGCCAGCTCTGGTCGTTAGGCCGTGCAGCCGACCGCGTGAGGCTCCCGCCAGTCCGTCTCCAAAGGGCTTGAACGACCTCTATCATGAATGTTCGCCAGCCTCGACGGCCTCAGGACACCGACACCGCCTCGAGTACGAAAGCTGACCGGTCTGCCAGCGAAGGAATACGCGCCAGATAATCCTGGTAGTGCGGCGTCCCCCGGTGCGCCTCCACCGCATCCCTGTCGCGATAAAGCTCGTCGAGAATATAGCATTCCGGGTTGGCCTGATTGCGCCAGACATCCCAGCGCAGATTGCCCGGTTCGGCTCTGCAATGCGGTGCCATGGCAACGAGTAATGCCTCCAGGTCAGCGGCCTTGCCGGGATGGGGGGTTAGGATTGCAGTAATCTTGGCTGGTGACTGAGTCATGCGAACGGCTCCCGACGATATGCGCACCTGCGCTCGTTTGGAATGGGCGGGCTAAAGGCTACGGAGGTGAGATCACAGCGTGCAAGCCCGCATAGATGTCTCAGGCTGTGTTCTATTCACGCTGGAACGCCAGCCCGTTTGAGGGCGGCGACCAACTTTTTCCCAAGCGGCCCCGCCGAGGCGGGGTTCTGACCGGTGATAAGCCGACCATCAACGATGACATGAGGTTCCCAGTTGGATGCAGACGAGTACTCGGCGCCCTCCGCCCTTAGAGCGTCCTCGAGTTCGTAGGGGACGTCTTCGCGGGCGTAGTCGTACTCTTCCTTCTTAGAGAATGATGTAAGCTTCTTACCGCGTACGAACGGTGCGCCGTCACCAACGTCGACCCCGAGCAGCGCGCACGGACCGTGGCAAACAGCAGCCACGAGCTTGCCCGTGGTCCAGGCGCGCACGACGGCCCTCTGGACGTCCGCATTTCGCTGGATGTCGACCATCGGCCCGAGCCCCCCAGGCACCAGGATGGCATCGTAGTCGGCGACGTCCACTTCGGACAACCTGCGGCTATGATTCAATCGACGAAATGCCTTGCTCTCGAAAAACTCCTTCTGAGCGGGATCTTTCTCGTCATACGCGTCGTAGGGTGTCCATCCCCCAGCAGGCGAGGCGAACTCAACCGCGATTCCCGCTTTATCGAGCTCGCCGAAAGGATGAGCGACCTCGGCGAAAAAGAAACCTGTCTTGCGGTTGTGCGGACCGAGCACGGCGGCGTTGGTGACGATGAACAGGACATGTTGAGTCACGGTCTTCTCCTTTGAATGAAAGATGATGCGTTGCTTCTGCTGTTATTGCTCGGTTCGATCCCGAACCATCGGTGCGCCCGGCTGAGCGGGCTTCGCGAGATATTCCGTCCAGTGAGTTGTGAGCGCGCGAGGCGTGCGCCCCTTCGTTTGCTCCGGGTTCCACTCTGCGCGTCCGACACGAGCGCTACGTCCACTGGCCATGAAATGGCCACCGGCGGGCGACGAATGGTGGGCGCACCTCCGCCTCTGCCGGCAGTGTGGTCATGTCGCGACTGTCGCCCGGCAAGCATCTGGCTGCTCACGCCGCGCAGCTCAACACTTGCGACAGAGGATCAGGGTCGGTTTTCTGCGCTGCCTGCAAAGCGCTTTCCAAAGCGCGGCGGTGTGAGCGATCATCTTCGGAGGCCCAACCGCCGGCAATTGCCAGGCCGAGCTGAGAGCGAGCACTCAACCGTTGATCTGGCAGAGGCATCGCATCCAGCCGGGCCAGCGCACGCCCCAAAATGTCGCGACACTCGTCCATCAGCGACAAGTCCCTCCACAGGGGTAGCGATGCAAAAGCCAGGCGAATACCTAGCGCCACGTCTTCACCCGAACCAAGCGTCCATGCCAAGGCGGAGCGGACGTCGTTCAGGCAGCGCTCAAATTTTCGTCGCCGCTCCTGAATTGCAACGACTGCTGACGGATCAATTCCGCGCTCAAGAAATGCGCACATGAATGCTGCATGACTGTGCCGGGCTTCCTTGTCCTCGCCATTGAACCGCAACCGTTCCGCAAGATAGGCACGTGTCGTTGCAAGGAGACGGTAAGTCACTCCGCAATCCTGCCAGTCTGTTTCGATGAAGGACTTGGCGGCTAGCGATGAAAGAATGTCCGCAGCTGTTTTGGGTAGCGTGCCACTTGGAGATAGCGCCACTGCGCCCTCGAGATCAAAAGCGCCTGCGAACACGGAGAGCGCCCGCACAAAGACAGCCTCCCCATCGGATAGCAAGCGGTAGCCCCAATCGAGGGTCGCTTGAAGCGTCTGCTGCCGCGCTGGTGTCTTACGGCATTCGTATGCGAGAACCTCGAAGCGACCTGGTAGCATTTCCAGCAATCTCGCGGGCGTCATGGCGCCGATCCGTGTTGCAGCGAGCTCGATCGCCAGCGGAATGCCGTCGAGCCGCCGACATATCTCCGCGACGCTTGGGGCGTCCGCATCCTGAAGCTCGTTTCCTGTTTGGCCACATACCCTTGTCGCGAAGAGCTCCACCGCCGGATATGCCATAGCCTCGGATAGAGTAGGGCTTGATCGTGGATCGGTCTTGAGCGGATCCAAACGATATACACATTCACCCCGGATCCGCAGCGGCTCCCGGCTCGTCGCCAGGATCCGCAAGCATTCTAGGCTGGCCGAGAGCCGGTCGATCACGCTCGCAGCAGCGGGCAAAAGGTGCTCGCAATTGTCAATCAGCAACAATCTGCGCTGTCCCTCAAGGGCGTGGACTATCCCTGCGAGCGGCTCGCTGCCTCCCGCGGCTAGCCCTAGTGCCAACGCTAGCGCGGCCGGGATCAACTGAGGATCGGAAATTTGAGCGAGGTCGACGAACATCACGCCGTCGGGGAATTGTGCTGCGACCGCATGCGCCACATTGGTCGCAAGTGCGGTTTTTCCAATGCCACCGGTTCCGGAAACCGTAACGACGGAGTTCCTGGTCAGCCTTTCCTGAACGTCCCTCGATTCATCGACCCTTCCTATGAGTCGGATCTTGGCTGGCAACCCAACAGTCCCGGTCGAAATACGGCGGACAGGAGCGATGAAGCGATAACCGCGACCTGGTACGGTCGCGATGTAATCCTGCCCCGGATCGATCACCTCAAGGGCCCGTCGAAGACTGGCGACATTGACTTTCAGATTGCTGTCGTCGACGAAGGTAGTCGGCCAAGCTGCGGCGATCAGTTCTTGCTTGGTAACAATGTCGCCTGCGGCTGCGACAAGCGCAGTCAGGATGGCAATCGCCCTGCTGCCCACGCGGACCGGAGTGCCGGCGTGCATTAGAAGCTGCCGGCGAACGAATAGCTCAAATGCGCCGAACCGATATCCTGAATCGCTTAGCATATTCCGATGTCCTCCGGACCAGCGCCACTGCCCCCAACGTCGCCGAGTTGCCCATCGGCTCGAACGTTCGGTTGCATTGGCCCCAAGAAGCCAGCGTTGCACCATCGCTGGCGAGGCTAGGCTAGGCAGCAAGGCCGGACAAAGGCTGGGTCGATCGCTCCGGCTGATGCTGATGAGAGTTTAGGGAGGCTAGGGGTTCGATCAATCGTATGCGGGTTTAATCACGGGTATCTGCAGGGGTGCCAGAAGCATACCTTGGTATCTTACGCGTGCTTCCCAACTCGATTGATCGGGCGGCCCATCATTGATTGTTGGCGCGATTGATCGAAGGCCGAGAAAGATGAGTGCCGGCGGGTCGCAAGCCGCCTAGGTAAACCTCTGTATGGTTTCGGCCGTGTAGGCACTCTTGTATGTTGGGTGGGGGGAAAAAATTCGTTGCTAAGAAAAGGGTCTCCCGGGGGGATTGCCAGTAGTGCCAATGCCGCGAATTCCAATGGTTGCCATAGTCGATGACGACATGGACGTTCGGGTCTCCATCGCCAGTCTCATGCGATCCGCCGGCTATGACGCGGCGCCTTTCGCCTCGGCCGCGGACTTGCTCGATTCAGCAAAGCTGAACGAAGCCGCCGTAATAATTACCGATCTGCAGATGCCGGGGATGACAGGACTTGAACTTTTGGATGTGCTGCGTTTGCGCGGCTACACGACGCCGGTCGTCTTCATCACCGCCTATCCGGAGAAACGTACTTTAAAGCAAGCCACGAGCGCAGGCGCAGTTGGGTTTTTCATCAAGCCGTATGACCCTGGCGCATTGCTCGATTGTGTCGATGCAGTTTTGAGCCAGCCGAGTTGAGATCGCGCAACAACGATAGGTCCCTCGAGCACTTCGGCGATCCGCCTCGAGGCCTTCATTGCATTACGATGTGCCGGTCTGCCAAACGCGGGGACAGAGGTCGCATTTGCGCCAAGTCGAGTCTAGAACTAGGCGAGTGCTTGGCCATCCGTCTGGCCGTTCTGCAAAAGGTGGTTCCATGAAACACGACAGCGGGAACTCGAGCTCGGACACCTCGGTCGTGTATGTCATCGACGACGATGCGTCCTTGCGAGATGCCCTGAGCACGCTATTTCGGTCCGTCGGCCTGGAAGTAGAGTTGTTCGCGTCGGCGGCAGAGTTCCAAAGCAGCCAATTGCGCAAAGTGCCAAGCTGCATTGTTCTTGATATCCGGCTTCCCGGGATCAGCGGCCTCGACTTTCAGGGGCAGTTAGGCAAGTCGGGCATCAACATTCCGGTTATCTTCGTAACTGGCCATGCCGACATCCCGATGTCGGTCCGTGCCATGAAGGCAGGGGCTATCGACTTTCTCACCAAGCCGTTTCGCGATCAGGATATGCTCGAAGCGGTTTTCGCGGCTTTGGCGCGCGACCGCGAGAGGCGGGAAGAGGAGCCATACAACGATGCAATTTCAGCTCTTTATCAAACACTGACGTCAAGAGAAAAAGAAGTCATGTCTCTCGTGACCAAAGGCCTCATGAACAAGCAGATAGCGGGCGAGTTGGGACTGAGCGAGATTACGGTCAAAATCCATCGCGGTCATGTGATGCGAAAGATGACCGTCCACACATTGGCGGACCTCGTTCGTGTTGCCGAGCGCCTCCAGGAACTGGGATCGGTCCGATAGGATGGTGCGTTTCAGCTGCGCCACCGTAGCGACACGACATGTCTCGCCATTGCACTGGGCATAAATTAGCAACAACATAGCTACCAAGGATTTGAGGGGAACTGTGATGCCAAGATTTTCAGTCGGTCAAACCTTCGTCGCCCTATTTCTCGCCGCAAACCTATGGGCATCGGCGGCCCTGCCGGTAGCGCAAGCCGCGGATTACTCGAAAGAACATCCGCTCAAGGTGGCGCTCGTCGTCCACGGCTTCCTCGGCGATAAGAGCTTCATGGATTCGGCGGCAGCTGGCCTGGAAAAAGCAAAGGCCGAGCTTCCGGTTGACGTGAAGATCATCGAGGCCGGTAACGATCCCAGCCGCTGGCAGCCGGCGCTCGCCGACGCCACCGATGCCGGCTATGACGTTGTCATCGCCGGCACTTTCGACATGACCGGCTTCATTGTCGACCTTGCTCCCCAAAATCCCGAGACCAAGTTCATTATCTTCGACGATGCACCGGATTTCTCGAAATGCTCCTGCTCGAATGTGCTCGCAATCGAGTATCAGACTTCGTCCGCGGCATATCTCGCCGGCTATGCCGCGGCCGAGCTCAGCAAGACGGGGACACTTGGCACGATCAGTGGGATGGAGTTCCCAACTGTGACGAACTTCAAGGTAGGATTCGACGAGGGGGCTAAAGCCGCAAGGCCCGACATTAAGATCCTAAGTCAAGTCGCGGGCACATTTGACGATCCTGCCAAGGGCAAAGAGATAGCGCGGGCTCAGCTCGATCAGGGTGCTGATGTGATTTTCCCGATAGCAGGAGCCACCGGTATCGGCGCGCTACAGGCGGTGCGAGATGCACACAAGCTCGCGGTCGGCGTAGATAGCGATCAGGCGACGATCTTCGCTGCTACTGATCAGGCGCAAGCCGACGTGATTTTCACTTCCGTCGAGAAGAGGATCGGCCGGTCCCTCTACATCGCTCTCAAGGATACGATCGAAGGCAAGGCGAAGTACGGCACGCGCCTGCTGCTCGGCCTGCCTGAAGGTGCGGTCGGCATATCGCGCAACGCTTACTACGAGAAGCTTGTGCCCGCCGGCCTTCGGGCCGAGATCGATGCTGTGGAGCAAAAGATATCCAAGGGCGAGATTGTCCCAGAGACGCTATTGAAGTGATCGGAAGCGCTAAGCGCCGAATGGTGTTGACATGTCGGCCAGGGCGGAATGACGACAGAAAATATGGCACCGCTCCTGCAGGCGATCGGGATCAGCAAGACCTACCCCGGCGGGGTAGTCGCCAATGACAACGTGAACATCGCGGTCAATGCTGGAGAGGTCCACGCGGTCGTCGGCGAAAACGGCGCCGGCAAATCGACGCTCATGAAGATACTGTTCGGCGTCGAGCAGGCCGACAGCGGTGAGTTGAGGTTGGCTGGCGAGCAGGTCCGCTTTGGGAGCCCTCGAGCCGCGATCAACGCCGGCATCGGCATGGTTTTCCAGCATTTCTCGCTGGTGCCTTCCTTCTCGGCTTACGAGAATGTCGTGCTCGGGTCAGAGCCGCGTTCCGGTATACGCTTCGACCGCAGGAAGGCGATTGAGGAGGTGAGAGCGCTCTCGGCGCGTTTTCGCCTACATGTGGATCCGTTGCAGCCGGTCAGGCAGCTGCCGGTCGGCCAGCAGCAGCGCGTCGAGATACTCAAGGCGCTCTACCGCGGCGGGCGTATCTTGATCCTGGACGAGCCAACTGCCGTGCTCACACCTCAGGAGGTGACCGAGTTGTTCTCCGCGATCCGCGCGCTTGTCGCGCAGGGCCGGACGGTCATCTTTATCGCCCACAAGCTACCGGAGGTGCTGGAGATATCCAGCCGCATAACGGTCATGCGAGGGGGCAAGACGATAGGCGAAATCGAAACCAAGGACGCGACCGAGCAGAAGCTCGCCAACATGATGGTCGGCCGCGAGGTGACGCTACGCGTCCAGCGCAAGCCGTATAACGGCAAGGTCACGCTCGCGGTGAACAGTTTGAGCCTGATGAACGAACTGCGCGCCACGGTCTGCGACGATGTCAGCCTGACCGTGCGCTCCGGCGAAATCGTTGGCCTCGCCGGCGTCGCAGGCAACGGCCAGGCCGAGTTGATCGAAGCGATCGCCGGACTGAGATCCGTTGCGGGTGGCGACATTGCGATCGGCGGGGAGAGCATCTTGCCACTCGGCGTGCGGGCGCGGCGCGGCAAAGGCATGGCCAGTATTCCAGAGGATCGCATCTCACAAGGGCTGGCGCTAGGCGCCAGCGTGGCCGAAAATCTCGTTGCGACGCGGCTTGACGATCGACTATTCGCCCGCGGCGGGTTGCTCGATCTCGGCGAGATGCGCGCCAATGCCGAGCGCTTGATCGAACGCTTTTCGATTCGGATCGACGGCCCCAACGCACTCGCCGCTACGCTCTCGGGTGGCAACATGCAGAAGGTCGTCGTGGCGCGCGAGCTGTCGGAGCAACCTAGGCTACTGCTGGTCAGCCAGCCGACACGCGGCGTCGATCTTGCCTCGACACAGTCTATCTGGCGCATCCTGACCGAGACGCGCAATGCCGGAGCGGCGGTGCTGCTCAGCTCCGCGGACTTGTCCGAGTTGCTGGCTCTGTCGGACCGGCTTATGGTGTTCTATCGAGGCCGGATCGTCGCCGCCTTCCGCAACTCCGATGAACTGACAACCGAGATGCTTGGCGCCTGCATGCTGGGATTGTCGAGACAGTCGCCTGAGGAAATGCGGGCTGCGCTGGCATGAGCGAAGCGGCGACCACCCGCCGCTGGGCCGTATTGCGCCGCGAAACGGGACGGGCGCTCGGCGCGGCGATCATCGCCCTAGCCGTCGCGTTTCTCATCATTCTCTTTTCGTCCAAGACTCCGCTGCAAGCTTTCGCTACGCTGACTACCGCACCGATCACCAAGGTGCGCACCGTCGGACTTTGGATCGACGACGTTGCCAAGCTGACGGTCGCGGGGCTTGCTTACAGCCTGGTCTTCCAGGCGCGCCAGTTCGCGCTCGGCGTCCAGGGTCAGGTCTATGTCGGCGCGCTCGCAGCGAGCTATATCGCGCTCTCGCCGCTGGGCCAGACGTGGTGTGCGATCCCACTCGGCATCGTCTGCGCCATGGCGGGAGGCGCCTTGTGGGGCTTTCTGCCTGGGATCGCCAAGGCGCGACTCGGCGCCAACGAGATCGTCTCGTCGCTGATGCTGAACTATGTAGCGATCGAGCTCGCCAACTACCTGATCCGCGTCGATCTCACGACGCCGAACAGCCGCTTGCTTTCCACCGCTCCGTTCCCGTCGACTGCCGTCTTCCCGGCGCTCATCCCCAATACGCGTATCGACATCGGCCTGATCTTCGCGCTGACTTCGGTCGTCGCAGTATGGTTCGCTCTCTATCGTACGAGCTGGGGCCTGAAGCTCAGGCTGGTTGGCCATAACAGCCGCTTCGCGCAGTATGCTGGCATCAAGGAGGCCTTCATCATAGTGTCGGCGATGGCCGCTTCCGGCGCGTTGGGAGGGCTGCTAGGCGCCATGTTCGTTGAAGGCCGCTCCTTCGGTAAGCTTGCTGTGTCATTTGAGGGCAACCTAGCCTTTGAGGGCCTCTTGATCGCCATCGTTGCGCGCAACCGACCGCTTGCCGTGCCCGTTGCGGCGCTTTTCTATGGCTATCTGCGCCAAGGCGCGCAGCTCATGAGTATCCGAACCGATGTGCCTTCGGAGATAATTGTCATCGTCACCGCTGTTATCATCCTCCTCGTCGCGTCCTCCTACTCTGTCAAGCCGCTCGCCATGCTTGCCGCGATCAGGCGTAGCAGTCGGCCGGCCAGGACCCATGCCGAAGCGGTAAAATGATAGAGCTACTGGCGACCGTGTTTTCCGCGGCGTTCTTCGTGACGGTGATCCGCACCTCGACGCCACTGTTGCTTGCGACGCTTGGCGGACTGATCGCGGACCTTTCGGGCGCGCTCAACGTCGCGCTTGAAGGTATAATGCTGGTCAGCTGCCTGACTGCGGTCGTCGTCTCGGTGTATGCCCCGTGGTACGTCGCGGTGATCGCGGCGTTGCTTGCCGGCGCTTTCCTCGGCAGCGTGATGGCCTTTTTTCATCTGCGTCTCAAGGCCGACATCGTGCTCGTCGGCTTCGCCATCAACATCTTCGCCTCCGGCGCTACGGTGTTTGCACTCACACTCGCCACCGGCGGAGACAAGGGCAGTTCGACCAACTTGATATCGAAGCCGGTGCCGGCGCTCGACCTCTCCTTCCTTGGCATGGTCCCCGGCGTGGGAGGCCTGCTTGTGAGAACTCTCTCCGGACATTCCGTGTTGTCCTGGCTTGCAGGTCTTCTCGTTTTTGTCTTGTGGTATTTTCTGTACCGGACGTCCTGGGGCTTACAGCTGCGGAGCGTCGGCGAACATCCGAGCGCGCTCGAGGCTGCAGGCGTTTCCGCCAATGCCCTCAGAGGTTGGAGTCTTGTGGCGTCCGGTGCGCTCGCCGGTCTCGCCGGAGCGCAGCTCTCGATGTTCAATTATGTCGGCTTCACCCGCGACATGACTGCGGGTCGTGGCTTCATCGCGCTCGGCGCTGTGCTGCTTGGTGCGCGTCACCCAGTCGGTGCGCTGCTCGCAGCGTTGCTCTTCGGTATGTTCGACGCGCTTTCGGTAGTCATGCCCGGCCTGTTCAACTGGATCCCGGCGGAGCTCATCCGAATGATCCCTTTCGTGGTGACTATCGTAGCGCTCATCCTGTTCAGTTATCGCATGAAGCTGACCTCCACGACCTTCGAACATTGATCTCGCCCGACAACCTGATTCCGATGTTGCCAACGAGGTGGTTATTCGGGCAAGCGCGATGGCGTCGGGCTTGATCTTTCCGACGTCGATCAGGAACTTGGACTGGCTGGGTCTTGGTTCACGCCAAGGCCCCAGCTATCATCGAACGTTACGGGTGGGTTCACTGAAAGCGCGAGCGACGGTATCCGCGCCTGTTTGAAACGAGGAAGCAGGGCTGGTTTTGCGCTCACGGGAAGGACACCGTCATAAACCTATGTTTGAACTCACTCTGGCCATTTCCTGGAGGCGGAACGTTCGAGCAGTAAATCAATTCCATGGCCGCAGCCCGAGCACGGGCGTGACGGCGGAGTTCAGCACGTGAGCCCATCCCTCGGGCTCGGCGCTGATCAAGATCGTAGCCTGCAGGTGCTGTGGGCCGACGGGGAATACGTCCTCTGTAGGACTGAACGCGGGGACACCGACGATGATCAGAGCGTGCTGGCCTTGCTGCCGACCGCCAAGCACTCGCCTTCGACCAGCCTCCAGCGCCTCGCGCACGAATACTCCCTGAAGGACGAACTGGACGAGACTTGGGCCGTGCGGCCGCTGCAGCTGGTGCACGAGCGTGGGCGGACGATGCTGCTTCTCAAGGACCCGGGTGGCGAGCCGCTGGCCCGGCTGTTCGATGGCCCCATGGATTTGAGCTCGTTCTTGAGCCTCGCGGTCGGCATCGCGAAGGCGTTGGGAAGCCTGCACGAATGCGGACTCGTCCATAAAGACATCAAGCCGGCCAACATCATGGTGGGATGTAACGATGGCCTGGTGCGGCTCACCGGATTCGGTCTTGCGTCGCGGCTGCCTCGCGAGCGGCCGGCGCCCGATGCGCCCGAGGCAATCGCTGGGACGCTTGCTTACATGGCTCCAGAGCAAACCGGGCGAATGAACCGATCAATCGATTCCCGCAGTGATCTGTACGCTTTCGGCGTCACCCTCTATCAGATGGTAACCGGCGCGCTGCCATTCGCCGCATCCGAACCCTTGGAATGGGTGCATTGCCATATTGCGAGAAGGCCGCTTGCCCCCTCGGA
Organism: Mesorhizobium sp. M2E.F.Ca.ET.209.01.1.1; assembly: GCF_004010375.2. NCBI lineage: Bacteria > Pseudomonadati > Pseudomonadota > Alphaproteobacteria > Hyphomicrobiales > Phyllobacteriaceae > Mesorhizobium > Mesorhizobium sp. M2E.F.Ca.ET.209.01.1.1. Next base: position 50,121 of record NZ_SADP02000014.1, read on the forward strand.
ACGCACGCCGAATGTCCCGCCGCCGGTCTCGCAAATCATTATGAAGCTGCTCGCCAAAACGGCGGAGGAGCGCTACCAGACCGCCCTTGGCGTCGAGAATGATCTTCGGCGATGCCTTGTCGAGTGGGAACTTGTGCAGCGCATCGAGCCGTTTCCGCTCGCCAGGCAAGACTCGCCTGATCGCTTGTTGATCCCCGAAAAGTTGTACGGGAGGGGGCGCGAGGTCGAGACCCTTCTCACCGCTTTCGATCGGGTTGTTGGGAGCGGCAGGCCGGAACTTGTGCTGATTTCCGGATATTCGGGGATCGGCAAAACGTCAGTCGTCCATGAGCTTCACAAGGTGCTCGTTCCGCCCCGAGGCCTTTTCGCATTTGGAAAATTCGACCAGTACAAGCGCGATATCCCCTACGGGACGCTTGTCCAAGCCGTCCAGGGCCTTGTGCGGCCGCTTCTCGGGAAGAGCGAGGCCGAACTGGTTGCCTGGCGTCATGATCTTCTGGAGGCGCTGGGTCCTAATGGACGCCTGGTGGTTGATCTGGTGCCGGAGCTGAAGCTCATCATCGGCGGGCAACCGCCGGTGCTTGAGCTTGAGCCGCGACAGGCGCAAATCCGCTTTCAGCTCGTGTTCCGCCGCTTTATTGGCGTCTTTGCGAGGCCGGAGCATCCGCTTGCGCTTTTTCTGGACGATCTGCAGTGGCTCGACTTGGCGACGCTCGATCTCATCGAGGACATATTGATCCAACAGGACGTTCGGCATCTGATGCTGGTTGGCGCCTACCGCGACAACGAGGTGAGCCTCGCGCATCCGCTGATGCACAAGCTCAACGCCATCCGCAAGTCGGGCTCGGTGGTCAACGAGATCGTGCTTGCGCCGCTCGCCCCGGAAGATCTGGAGCGCCTGACCGGAGATTCTCTTCGCCACGAGCCGGAGCGCGTTCGACCGCTGGCGCAACTGATCCACGAGAAGACGGCCGGCAATCCATTCTTCGCCATTCAATTCACTTCCTCGCTCGCGGAAGAGGGGCTGCTCGCTTTCGACCACCGCGAGGCGCAATGGTCATGGGACATCGATCGCATTCACGCCAAGGGCTACACCGACAATGTCGTTGACCTCTTGTTGGAAAAATTGAGCCGGCTGCCGGTCGGAACCCAGAGAGCGTTGCAGAAGCTTGCCTGCTTGGGTGCCAGTGCTGAACTAGGTTTGCTGACTACGGTCTACGACACATCGATGGAGGACATTCACAGCGACCTCTGGGAAGCAGTTCGTGCGGGTCTCGTGCTCCGTTCGGAAGACGCCTACCGCTTCCTCCATGACCGTGTCCAGGAAGCTGCGTATTCGCTGATTCCCGAAGATTTGCGAGCGGCGGTCCATCTCAGGATTGGCAGGCTGCTTGCGGCCAACACGCCACCCCACAAGCGGGACGAGGTCATTTTCGAGATCGTCAATCAGCTCAACCGCGGCGCTGCCCTGATCACGGCTGAGGGCGAGCGTTTACAGCTGGCCGAATTGAACCTGATAGCCGGTAAGCGCGCCAAGGCGGCGACCGCTTACGCTTCAGCGTTGAACTACTTCGTCCTCGGCGGGACGCTTCTGCCCGTTGAGCCGTGGACGCGCTGCTATGACATCGCCTTTGCAATCGACATCAACAATGCCGAATGCGAGTTGCTGACCGGCAATCTGGCCGGTGCGGAGGAGCGGCTGTCGATGCTGCAACGGCGCGCTGCGAGCGTTCTGGACAGAGCTGCAACTACACGTATGCAGGTTCTTCTCCACATGCTGTCGGGGCGCCCGGATCGTGCCATTGAGGTGGGCCTCCAATATTTGCGCGAGGTTGGCATTGAGTGGTCCGCTGCCCCGACGGATGAGGAAGTCGGCGACGAGCTCGAGAGCATGTGGCGACGGCTCGAAGGCCGCAGTATCGAGGCGCTGTACGATTTGCCGCTAATGTCGGATCCGCAACGGCGCGCCACGATGGATGTGCTCCTCGAGCTTCTGTCGCCGGGCCTGTACGCCAATGAGAACCTAGAAAGCCTGCTCGTATTGCGGATGGTAAATCTGAGCATAGACCACGGCAATTGCGATGCGTCTGCCCATGCTTATGCGAGCCTCAACCTGGCACTTGGCGTCCGCTTCGGTGACTATGAATCGACGAAACGCTTCAGCCAGCTCAGCTTGGATCTAGTCGGGAAAGAGGGCTTTGAACGCTACAAGGTTCGTGTGCACTCGGCTTTCGGGGTGATGGTTCTACCCTGGATTCGGCCATTCCGTGACGCCCAGCCAGTGATCCGGCGTGCGTTTGAGATGGTTTTGGAAGCGGGCGAATTGACTTACGCCGGCTATTTGTACGACGCGACTGTCACGCAACTCCTATCGCTGGGTACGCCGCTTACGGAGGTACAGCGCACGGCCGAGCATGGCCTTCAATTCGCGCAAAAACTGGGTTTCGATGTAACCACCGCCGTCATTGTTGGCCAGTTGGGGATCATCAAGACGCTCAGAGGCCTCACGCCTGACTTCGGATCGTTTTCCGACGACCAATTTGACGAGAGCCGCTTCGAAAAATATCTGCTCGCCGACCGCTATCTGGCGCTGCCAGCATGTTGGTATTGGATCCGAAAACTCCAGGCTCTCGTTCTCTCCGGTCGCTATGATGAGGCCTTGGAAGCCGGCCGCCATGTGCAACAGTTTTTTTGGACGGATGGCCCGTTCATCGAAGCGGCTGAATACCATTTCTACGACGCGCTTGCGCGGGCTGCTGCATTTGATGACGCGACGCCGGTCGAACAGCGCGAGCATCTCATGGCGTTGGGCGAACATCACAAGAAGCTCGTGTTCTGGGCGGGGAATTGCCCCGAGAACTTCGAAAATCGAGCAGCCCTGGTCGAAGCGGAGATCGCTCGCCTGCAAGGTCGGGAACTGGAGGCCGAGCGGCTCTACGAACGCGCCGTGGGCTCGGCACGCGAGCAGGGTTTCATGCAGAACGAGGGGCTGGCCTACGAAGGGGCCGCCCGCTTTTATCGAGCGCGCGGCTTCGATGAGATATCGCATCTCTATTTTCGGAACGCCAGGCGCTGTTATTTGAACTGGGGCGCCGACGGCAAGGTGCGTCAGCTCGATCAACTCTACCCTCATCTCGGGGATGACGAGCGCTCGACGCCCAATCCCACAACAACGATCCAGGCACCCGTCGAGCACCTCGACCTCGCGACGGTGCTCAAGGTTTCGCAATCCGTGTCCGGCGAGATTATCCTGGAAAAGCTGCTCGACACGATCATGCGCACGGCCATCGAACAGGCCGGTGCGCAACGGGGAGTGCTGCTGATCTCGCGAGGAGCAGAGCAACGGATCGTCGTCGAGGCAATTACCGATGGAGATACAGTAACTGTCCAGTTGTTGGACGAGGCGATGTCACCGGACAGGCTGCCGGCCTCGGTTCTACGCTATGTCGAGCAAATGCGGGAAAGCGTGGTCATCGATCAGGCTAGGGCAGACAATCCATTCTCGGAAGATTCTTACTTCCGTGCAGTTCAGGCCTGTTCCGTCCTTTGCCTACCGTTGCTCAACCAATCCAAGCTCATCGGTGTGCTCTACCTGGAGAACAACCTTGCTCCCGGTGTGTTCGCGCCGACGCGAATTCCGGTGCTGAAGCTGCTTGCGTCGCAGGCAGCGATCTCGCTGGAAAACACGCGACTATATATGGACCTGACAGAGCGGGAGACGAAAATCAGGCGTTTGGTCGACGCCAATATCATTGGTATCTTTTTTTGGGACATCGAAGGCCGGATCACCGAGGCCAACGAGGCACTTCTGCGGATGGTGGGCTATGACCGTGACGATCTTGCCTCAGGTAACCTGCGATGGACGGACCTGACACCGGCCGAATGGCTTGATCGCGACCTGCAGCGGTTTGTGCCAGAACTGAAGATGGCGGGCAGCCTGCCACCCTTCGAGAAAGAGTACTTCCGGAAGGACGGAACCCGGTTGCCCGTTCTTATCGGTGTGGCGAGCTTCGAGGAGAGCGGCGGCGAGGGCGTTGCCTTCGTGCTCGATTTGACCGGCCTCAAGCGGGCGGAGGCTGAAGCGCGCGAGAACGAGCGGCGGTATCGAGAGATTCAGTCGCGGCTAGCCCGTGCCAACCGCGTCGCGACAATGGGTCAACTGACGGCCTCGATTGCGCACGAAGTCAATCAGCCGATCGCCGCGGCACTTACCAATGGCCAAGCCGCCTTGCGTTGGCTCAGCAAGCAGCCGCCCGATTTGATGGAAGTCCAGCAGGCACTGGAGCGCATCGTGAAGGACGGCACGCGAGCGGGCGAGATCATAGACAGGATGCGCGCGCTCTTCGGAAAGGCACCGCCGTCCAAGGCGGACCTGGACATCAATGAAGTGGTAGGAGAGATCGTCGCTCTCACCCAAGGCGAAGCGCTCAAGAACGGGGTCACAGTACGTGCGGAACTCGAAGGGGGCTTGCCGGTTGTTCGAGCGGACCGGGTTCAGCTCCAGCAAGTCGTCCTCAACCTGATCGCCAATGCGATCGAGGCGATGAGTGAGATTGAGGACAAAGCTCGCGATCTACACATCACCACCGCGCAGCATACGCCGGATGGCGTGATCGTTACGGTTCGCGACACTGGACCGGGCTTAACTCTGAAGAGTGCCGAGGACGTCTTCGAAGCTCTCTATACGACTAAGCCAACGGGCCTCGGGATGGGGCTTCCGATTTGTCGCACCATCATAGAGGCTCATGGCGGAAAAATGTGGGCAAGCGCAAACAAGCCGCGCGGCGCCATTTTCCAGTTCACCTTGCCGCAAATGGAAGAAGAATGAGCACCTTGAGCCAAATCACGGACCCCTTGCCAGCACGGCCGCACTAAAGTGCTCTTTGCCGTTTATGGGCGATCGACCGCCGAGGGGCTCTCAAGCTGCAGCCAGAAGGCTACATGGAGCGCTGCCATCATCGCGATCCACGTGCGGAATGCGAAGCTCCATGCGCTCCACGGCAATCCCAGAAGCGGAACTGACAGCCTTCGTGAGTTGTTGCCAATGACGCGCTCACCTCGGCTCTTCCCTCCATGGCCGCCAGTCAACGCCGATCGCTCAGCTCAGATGGAGTTCATTGCGGCTCGCCGCCGTGCGACGTCCAACATGCAGCTCGGCACTCCGACTGCCGTAGCCGGCTCCGAGCACCGTCTTGCCGCGGAACACCCAGTAAGCATGGCCGAGGTAGGCTATGATGATGGGAAGGATGATGAGCACGCCCGTGCCGACAAAACGCAGGGTCGCTGGATCTGAAGCGGCGCTCCACACGGTGGCATGGCGCGGCACAACATAGGGCCACAGGCTGACCGCGAGCCCGCCAAAGCCAAGCAGGAACAGCACAATCGTCAACACGAATGGCCGACCATCGTTGGAACCCCAAAGCGAGCGCCAGATCAGCACGATGGCGACCACCGCCGCCAGGGGCATGAGGGCCAGCGGCAGTATGCGCGGCCAGGCGAACCAGCGCTCCGCCACCTCAGGCACCGTAAAAGCCGTCCAGGCGCTAACCAGGGCCATGGAGGCCGCCGTCAGGATCACCGCCGCATGCCCGACCTCCCGGCCGAAGATCTGGGTCGGGCCATCCGTTTTCCAGATAAGCCAGCCCGCGCCGAGCAGCGCATAGCCGCCGACAAGGCCCACCGCGCAGAGCAACCCCAGGAACGTAGAGCAACTGAATGGTCCACCGGAAAACATCCCGCTCTCGACCGGTACTCCGCCAATGAAGCCCCCGAGCACGAGGCCTTGGGCCAACACCGCAAGAAGCGAGCCGGCGGCAAATGCATAATCCCAGCCTCGCCGGAATAGCCTGGCCTGAAAACGGAACTCGAAGGCAATGCCTCGAAAGATCAACGCGAAAAGCATGGTCATCAGAGGCAAGTAGAACGCAGGAAGAAGGACGTAGTAGGCGATAGGGAAAGCCGTCCAGAGAAGCGCCCCTCCGAAGACGAGCCAGGTTTCGGCCATCCCAAATCGGCGAGATGCTCTCCATCATCAGATCCCGGTCCTGCTCGCGCGGCGCGAGAAGAAACAGGAGGCCGATGCCGAGATCGAAGCCGTCCGCCAGGACATAGAGTCCGACCGCCCCGGCCGCCACCAGCGCGAAGATCAGCGGAAGATCCATGGTCATTCTCCCGCCAGCGACGGACTTTTGTTGAGGAAACCGCCCACCACAGTCGGGCCCGCCTGTTCAAGCCCGGGTCGCACCGCATTCGGGTGGACGCTTACGTCTTCCGGGCCGCGCATGACGATCCGCGCGCCGTACCAGAAGAAGGCGAGCAGCAGAAGGTTATAGACCACCACAAACAGCAGCAGCGAAACGACTACGGAACTCGCCGCGATAGGCGAGGCTGCATCCAGGGTGCGCAGATGGCCATAGACCACGTAGGGCTGGCGCCCTGTCTCAGTCACAGTCCAGCCAGCGATTACCGCGACGAATCCGAGCGGCGTCGTCGCCATGGCGGCGAGTTGGAACCAGCGGGTGGTGAACAGCCGCCCACGCCAGCGGAGGACCCCGCCCGTTATCGCCATCGCGAGGAGGAGCAGCCCGCAACCGACCATGATCCGAAATGCGAAGAAGACGAGCGGAACATAAGGCCGGTCAGCGGACGGCACTGCTTTCAGACCCTGAACGTGTCCGTTCCACGAATGGGTTAGATAGACGCTTGCAAAATGCGGAATGGCAATCGCGAAACGGTTCTTCTCCGCGGTCATGTCGGGCCAGGCCAACAAGGTAGCCGGCACGCCGTCGCCGGAGTCCCACAGGCCCTCCATCGCTGCGATTTTTGTGGGCTGATACTGAAGCGTATTGCGCCCCTGAGCGTCGCCGAGCGCAATCTGCAGAGGCGCCAGAACGATCGCCGCCCACAGCGCAAGTGAGAACGCCTTGCGCGACGCGGCAATATGTTGGTCACGCCAGAGATGATAGGCCGACACCCCCGCGACCACGAAACTGCCGGTCAGATAGCTTGCGCAGACCATATGCAGGAAACGATACGGGAACGATGGATTGAATACGGCCGCCCACCAGTCGACGACGTGAAGACGCCGCTGGCGTCGATCGAGTATCCGGCCGGGGTCTGCATCCAACTGTTCGAGGCCAGTATCCAGCTGGCGCTGAACAAGGTTCCCGATGCAACCATGAGGCAGGCAAAGAAGTGCATGCCACGGCCAACACGGTTCTCGCCGAACAACACGATGCCGATAAAGCCCGCCTCAAGGAAAAAGGCAGTCATCACCTCGTACATGAAGAAGGGGCCGAGCACATTGCTCACGGCGCGGGAGAAGCCGCTCCAGTTGGTGCCGATCTCATAGGAGAGCACCACACCGGTCACCACGCCCATACCAAATCCGAGCGCGAAAATGCGAATCCAGAACCGCATAAGGCTGCCGTAGACAGGATTCTGGGTCCGCCACCACATGAAGCTCAAGAAGGCCACGAAGGAAGCGATACCAATCGTGAAGGCGGGCCACAGAATGTGAAATCCGATGGTAAAGCCGAATTGAATACGCGACAGCGTCGTGGCGTCCATAGTCAACCCTCCTAGGCCTCCAAACGACGGATGCGCACCGGCACGGCCTTGTATGAGGGGGTGTGGCACTGCGGATCGCGGGCATAGAGCGGGACGAGCGGATTGGCCTCCGGGTAGTATGCGCCACAGCATCCGTCGGGCAGCCGGTAAGCAATCACCTTGAACCCGTCGACCCTGCGTGTGACGCCATCGGTGGAGATCGTTTCGAGTGCTACGGTATCCCCTGGCCTGACCCCCTGACGAGCCATTTCGCGGCCGTTCAGAAACACGACCATGCGCTGGTGGAATACGCCACGATAGCGGTCGGAGCGGCTGTAGAGCGTCGTGTTGTACTGATCGTGGCTGCGCATCGTGGTGAGCCAAAGCGCGGTCGGATCATCCTGGTGTGGATCCTCCTCAAGGCCCTCGAATACCGCAAACTCGGCCCTTCCTGACGAGGTCGCCCAAATCCGCTCTCGGGCAAGTGAAGTTAGGTGGAACCCACCGGGAATACGGACGCGAGCATTGTAACCCTGGAATATTGGGAAGACGCGTTCGATCGCGTCTCTGATCTTGTCGTAGTCAGCTGCGAAGTTCTCCCAAGGGACGGAAGAAGACTCACCCAGAACGGCGCGGGCGAGTCCTGCAACAATGGCGGTCTCGCTTCGCAGGTGTTCGGAGGCGGGCGCGTTTTGGCCCGCGGACGCATGCACCATGGACATGGAATCCTCGACCGTAATCGACTGCGGCCCGCTCGACTGGACATCGATTTCGCTGCGCGACAGGCAGGGCAGGATGAAAGCATCTTTGGCGTGCACCATGTGAGTGCGATTGAGTTTGGTGGAGATAGTCACAGTGAGATCGAGTCCGCGCAACGCGCGGTGCGCCGCCAAGGTGTCCGGCGCCGCCGCGGCGAGATTGCCGCCAAGCGCGATCAGTACCCTGGCTTCGCCGCGCAGCATCGCTTCAAGCGCAAGCACCGTATCATGCCCATTGGCGCGCGGCGGCTCGAAGCCAAACAGATCCCGGATGCGGTCGAGCATCTCGGCGGGTGGCTTTTCAGTGATGCCGACTGTCCGGTTTCCTTGCACGTTGGAATGACCCCGAACCGGACAGATGCCGGCACCTGGCCGGCCAATGTTGCCGCACAACAATGCGAGGTTGCAGATCTGGCGGACATTCTCAGTGCCCCGCCGGTGCTGGGTGATGCCCATCCCGTAAACAAGGATCGTCTTTTCCGACTTGAGGTAGGCGTCGGCGGCGATGTGCAGATCCGATCGGCTGAGGCCAGACTGGCGCTCGATCGCCTCCCAGGATGTTCTGCGAAGATCCGTCGCCAGAGCTTCAAATCCAACTGTATGTCCGTGAATGAAATCAGCATCGAGCACACGCGCCTCGTCGGCCGCAATCGCCGCATCATCAGCCTCGATACAGGCCTTCATGATACCCTTCAGTGCTGCAACGTCGCCGCCGACCCGAAGCTGAAACACGCGCGAGGAAATCGGAGTCGACGTCAACGTGGCCATTTCGATGGGGTTCTGGGGCGCCTGGAATCGCTCAAGCGCGCGTTCGCTGAAGGGATTGAAGCTGATGATGGTGCAGCCTCGACGCGAGGCATTGCGCAAGCTGGTCATCATGCGGGGGCTGTTCGTGCCCGGGTTTTGGCCGATGATTAGGATACAGTCCGCGAGATCGAAGTCATCGAGCAGCACCGTGCCCTTGCCAACCCCTATGCTTTGCGGCATGCCGACACTCGTCGCCTCATGGCACATGTTGGAACAATCGGGGAAGTTGTTGGTGCCCAAGGCGCGGCCGAAGAGCTGGAACAGAAACGCCGCCTCGTTCGACGCGCGGCCTGACGTGTAGAATTCCACGCTATTGGGATCGTCCGGGCCCCGCATGATTGCGCCGATACGGGCGAAGGCATTCTCCCAGGAAACGGGCAGGTATTTGTCTGAGGCCGCGTCGTAAGCCATCGGGTGCGTGAGCCGCCCGACCATCTCCAGGTCATAGTCGTCCCAAGTCTCCAGCTCGGAGACGGTATGCTCTGCGAAGAAATCAGGGGTGCAGCGCTTGGCTGTGCCCTCCCAGGCCAGCGCCTTGGCGCCGTTCTCGCAATACTGGATTGGCTCGGCTTGTTTCGGCTCAGGCCAGGCGCAGCCAGGGCAATCGAAGCCTTGAGGCTGGTTCATGCGCATGAGGGTGACGGCACCGCTCAGCAGTATTTCTTGCTTACTCAGTGCCTTAGCCGTGGCCTCCAATGCGCCCCAGCCGCCGGCCGGCGATCTATAGGGTCGAATCCTGGGTTTCGGCACGGGCGTCCTAGAGTGAAAGGCAGCATCGTCAACGTCGCGGGACGCGGAAGCATTGAGGCTGCACGTTCGGCGATGTTCGTCCTTTGGCAGCCCGGCGTCTCGCAGTCTCGAAGGGCCGCCATCGCAAAACCATAAGGAAGCCAGTTTCGACTGAGCAGTAAAACGAGGTAAATAATGGTATGGGTCTGTTATTCCGGCCCCCTGGTTGAGGCAGCAGAACGGAAAGTAAAATGAGGCCGCGTTTTCGCACGTGGCCGCCCTGATTAAGCTTGATTCCGGGCAGGGACGCGGTTGCCGCGGTTACGCACGCGGCAAGCAACTTGGACACAGAAGCCGCGCGTAGCCCGGCGTGGGACTTGCAAGCTTGAGGCGCGCGACGGGTATTCGTCAAGTCAGCAATGGACCTTGCATAGGTGTGCGGCAGACTTCTTCTCCGACCGCGACGGGTTGCTTGAGGCCCATTAGGGGGAGGGGAGCGACTGCTCAACCCAGTGGATCTCCTAGACGTCGATTCTGGTCAGTAGCTGCGTCCGAAAGGGTGCCCGTTTCATACCTCGGCATAATAGCGCGCAGGGCTTGCCTGTTGTTAGCTGATTGCCGTTGGAGCGGTTACGAACGGCTTCAGGGAGACAGCCATGCGAGCATATACGTCCTCGCAATTCAGTCACAACGATCCAGATGGGTCGGTGCCTCCGTATATGGACACTTGGCTGCTGTCATCGGTCGTTCATGATTTCAACAACCTGCTCACGCCGGTCGTGATTGCTCTGGAGGACTTGCAGCGCCGTCGCGCAGGCACGACGAGAGAACTCGGAAAGATCGATGCTGCGATCTATTGCGCGTTTCGCGCGAAAGTCCTCGCCCGGCAACTTCTCGAACTTGCGAATTCGCGACCGGCACGACCGGAGCCGACGGATATTGGCCAGTTGCTCGAGCAGTTTCAGGTCGTTCTTGCGAACGTCCTCTCGCCAAACGTCAAGCTGACCTTGCACGTCGCGCGCAGCCTTTCGCTGGCCCTCATCGACCGAATGCTCGTCGAACGCGCACTTCTCAGCCTTGTCCTGAACGCGCGCGATGCGATGCCTGCTGGCGGCGCTGTCACCATTTCTGCGGCTTTAGAGTTTCCGCCGTCAAGCAAACCTGGCTTGGTCCAGCGGATGATCCGCCTATCCGTCAGCGACAACGGCGTTGGGATGGATGACTGGACGCTCAAAATGGCTGGCCGGCCGAATTTTTCGACAAAGGCGAACGGAAGCGGCCTTGGGCTCGCCGTCGTAAGGCGGATCGTGGAGAGTTTGAACGGCGTGCTCTCAATAACCAGCACGCTCCGACATGGCACCACGATCGATCTTTGGCTGCCTGCCATCTCCGAAGATGCGAGCAACCGGGTTCACGCTGAACGGGAAGGAACACAATGATGAAAGTCTTTGCCATCCTGGCAAAATGCTCGGCGGCGCTTCGGGAGTTTGTGGCGCCGAGCTACAGGCCGGAGCTGCATTACCTGCGCGGCAAACGCCAAGGACAGCCACGGGCGATCTTGGTGGAATCAAAACGAGTGTCGCCGCTATTGCGCAATCCTCCGCGGTAGGCTTCCCCGAATTGATTTGCAGCAGTGAATCGAAGCTTTTCGCGGCTCGCAATCCTCTCAAGCCAGGTCCGATACCTGTCTGAGCCGCTTGAATGATGGCGGGCGCGGTGCTCGCCATCATTCGCTCACATCGCACCTCACCGCACCCCAAACGTTGTTCCATTGGAATGGTTCGAGCAAAGGCTCCCATGTTCGATAGGCACGAGTCCCGCCTCCAGGCTCAGCTTGCCATCGAATTTACCTCTTTTTACCTCGGCGCCGTCCACCCGCGTGTAGCTTGGGAGACATTCGATCACCGCTGAAGAGCAACCCGAGGCGATAAAGACGATGCCCTGTTCTTGCACCACCCTCACTCTCTCCGATGCGAAACGGATGCTGGCGGCGGGCGAAGCCGAAGCTGCAAGCTTCGGCATTGCCTACAACATAGCCGTCGTGGATCAGGGTGGCGCGCTTGTAGCATTTGCGCGTCAGGACGGTGCCCTGATCGGAAGCATCGATCTCGCCATCGGCAAGGCATTGACTGCCCGTCTGTTCGACAAGACCACCGCCTCTCTGAGCCAGCTGGCACAGCCCGGCGCGCCGCTCTTCGGCATACAGCAAAGCAATGGTGGGCGGGTCGTCATCTTCGGCGGTGGAGTTCCGGTGCGTGTCGCCGGTGAAATCATTGGTGCGGTGGGCGCGAGCGCCGGCACCGTCGAGCAGGACATTTCGGTCGCACAGGCGGCGGTCGCAGCAATTGCTCCAGCCAACGCGTGACTGGGAGACATTTGTGAAAAAGGTGCGCTTCGCTAAGTACCAGCAAAATAAGGAAGGCACACGATGTTTGATATAGTTGTCAACGGCTTGAGACACCAAGTCGACGTGGTGCCCGAGATGCCTTTGCTTTGGGTATTGCGCGATGAGCTTGGCATCACAGGTCCGAAGTACGGCTGCGGAATAGCCCAATGCGGCGCCTGCACGGTGCAAGTCGACGGAGCAGCCGTCCGCTCCTGTCAGGCGCGTATCGCCGATGTCGCGGGCAAGGAAATCACCACGATCGAAGCCGTCGGCAAGGGTAAGCTTCACCCGGTGCAGGAGGCCTGGATCGAGCATCAAGTGCCACAGTGCGGCTACTGCCAGGCCGGCCAGATTATCCAGGCGATCTCGTTGCTCGAATCGAAGCCCAAACCGACCGATGAGGATATCAACGAGATCATGTCGGGGAATCTCTGCCGCTGCGGCACCTATGAACGCATCCGCCTTGCGATCCACGCGGCCGCCGAAAAGATCGGAGGGAAGTGAGATGGGCGCCACGCCAAAGCTATCCCGTCGCGCCGTCATATTCGGCTCCGCCGCCTTTGCCGGTGGCGTGGCCTTCGGGTCCTATGGTCGCGCCGAGGAGACCTCCGCCTCTCCCGCCGCGGTGAATCCTCTGGCCGCGAACCTCGGCCCGGACTCGGTCGCTTTCAATCCATGGGTCGAGATCAGCCCCGACAGGATCACGCTCATTGCGCAGCATGCCGACATCGGACAAGGCGTTGGTTCCATCCAGCCGGTGATGATCGCGGAGGAACTGGATCTGGACATCGGTCAGTTCGAGGTCCGTTTCGCCGGGCCCAGCCCCGCCTACTTCAACACCGGATTCGCGCACGAGCTCGCCCCCTTCATGGCGGCGGACCAGAGCCTTGAGGCCGAGAAGGGGCGCGCGGCTGCGCTGGAATGGCTGAGGCAGTCGGGCCTGCAGATGACCGGAGGCTCGAGCGCGATCCCAGATACCTACGAAAAGCTGCGCGTCGCCGGCGCGGTTGCACGCGAGACGCTGAAGGCTGCCGCGGCCAGGCGCAGCGGCGCCGCCGTCGCCGACATTCGCACCGAGGCCGGCCACGTCATCCTGCCGGACGGGACGAGGATCCCATATGGCGCGCTTTCGGCCGAAGCGGCGAAAATACCGCCGGTCACAAACGTCAAGCTGCGCGACCCATCGCAGTGGCGCCTGATCGGCAAACCGATGGAGCGGCTCGACATCCGCGCCAAGGTGACGGGCGAAATTGTTTTCGGCATCGATCGCAAGATGGACGGCATGGTCTATGCGGCGGTCAAGCTCAATCCCCACAAGGGCCAACCGATCCGGTCGTATGACGCGGGCAAAGCGCAATCGATGCCCGGTGTTCGACAGATACTCAAGCTGTCGAACGGCGTAGCGGTCATCGCGACCAACAGCTGGTATGCGATGCAAGCGGTGGACCGTGTCGAGTGCATTTGGGAACCATCGAAGTACCCGGCCGAGCAAGCGGGGCACTGGGACATCGTGCGTTCCTCCTTCACGCCGGAATTCCTCGCCAAGCAGTGGCGCAACGACGGCGATGTCGATGCCGGTTTAAAAGAGGGGACGTTGCTCGAGGCGGAATATCGAGCGCCCTATGTTGGCCACCAGCCGCTGGAACCGCTCAACGGCATTGGCATCGTGACCGACGACAGGATGGAAATCTGGGTTGGCCACCAGTCGCCGCAATCGGTGCAGTACATTGCGGCCAAGGCAATTGGCATGAAGCCCGAACAGGTCACCTTCCACAATGAGTGGTCGGGCGGAAGCTTCGGCCACCGCCTGGAATTCGAAAACGTCAGAGCGCTTGCCGAGATCGCGAACCAGCTGCGCGGAACGCCGGTGAAGATCGTCTTCTCGCGCGAGCAGGACTTCCTTCAGGATATCCCGCGGCAGATCGCGATGGGCAGGTATCGAGGCAGCGTCAAGGACGGCAAGATCGTGGCTGCCGATGTCCAGGTGGCGTCAACGCCTCCCTTCAAGCAGCTGCTGGAGCGGATGGATATGCCGCCGAATGCCCCGGACGGCCAATTGGCCGTGGGCATCTGGAACGTGTACTACGACATCCCGAACTACCGTGCGGCGAGTTTCGAGGTGCAGGGTGTGTCGCCGACTACCACCTGGCGGTCGGTTGGCGCTTCGGCCAATGGTTTTTTCACCGAGAGCTTCATCGACGAACTGATCCATGCGGCCGGGCTCGATCCGCTCCAGGCGCGCATCGATATGTGCAAGATTCCCATCTACCGGACGCTCCTGCAAACGGTCGGCGACATGGCCGGCTGGAAGGGACCGCTCGGCAACGGAAAGGGCCGCGGCGTCGCCTTCGTCGAGGCCTTCGGCACGGCAGTTGCCGAGATCGTCGAAGTGACCATGACGGATTCCGGCATCAGGATCGACAAGGTCTGGGTGGCAGCCGATGTCGGCAAGATCGTCGATCCCGTCAATTTCGAGAACCAGGTGCAGGGCGGCGTTGTCTGGGGTCTCGGCCACGCCATGAACTGCGAACTCACCTATGCAAACGGGTCAGTCCAGCAAACCAACTACAATCACCACGAAGCCATGCGGATGTATCAGTGTCCGGTGATCGAGGTGCGCGGGCTGGAGAACGACTACACGGTGCGGGGCATCGGCGAACCGCCGGTACCGCCGGCGGCGCCGGCGCTCGCTAACGCCATCTTCGCCGCGACCGGCAAGCGCATCCGCGAAATGCCGTTCAACAAATTCATCGACTTTGTTTGAGAGGGGGCGGTCATGGACAGAGCTTTGATTGCCGTCGCAGTTGCTGTTTCGATAATGGCCCCTCTTACGGTGATGGTCTACGCAAAAGGTGAAGGTTCGCGGGATGCGCTGCCGTCGGGCAGCGTCAGCCGTGCGGCAGGTCTGGAAGCATGGAAGCGGATCGAGGCGGTTGTTACCCATCCGCGCTGCGCAAATTGCCATGTCAACGCCGGTGGTATTCCGATTTGGACGCCTGCCGGTGAAAGGAAGGATCGTGTCCATGGCATGAATATCCATGGCGGCATAAGTCGGACTGGTGCCGAAGCCATAGCGTGCTCGACCTGCCATATGACCTCTACCCTGCCGAACGACCCGGCGCCTGCGCCGCCACGAGCAGGAATCCCTTGGCAATTGGCTCCCGTTGAATTCCTTTGGTACGGCCAGAGCGGCACCGAGATTTGCAAACAGCTGCGAGATCCGGCCCGTAATGGCGGCCGCGACGCCGTCGCCCTGCTCGATCATCTTCGGCACGATGCATCGTTAAGCGGGTTTATTCCGCGAGGCTGGGAGCCTGGGGAGGGTCGCAGCACGCCACCCGGAACCTTCGAGGACCACGTGAAGGACATGGCCGAATGGGGAGCCGCCGGGCAGCCATGCCCGGAATGAGGCTGCTTGGTGCGGACGAAAGGCTGCCGTTGCCGTCATTTCGGCCGGCTAAGACCGATGAGGTGGATCTATGTTTTAGAAGGCCTATGAGGCTCAATGCAGGGCAACGAAACTTGCTCCCTCCAGTGTGCCGCGTGAGAACCAGACACTCGCCCTTCTCGCGCTGACGCTGGGCAGCTTCTGCATCGGCACGGCCGAGTTCGCGAGCATGGGCATCATCCAACTGTATGCTGCCGATCTTGGGATCGATATTCCGACCGCTACGAACGCGGTCACCGGCTACGCCTTCGGGGTCGTGCTTGGGGCGCCACTCGTTACGCTCGTCGCAGCCAAGCTAAATCGGCGCACTCTCTTGCTCTGTCTGATGGGACTTTGGGTCGTTGGAAACGTCCTCTCGTCGATGGCGAGCAATATCGGCCTGTTTACGGTTGCCCGGTTCATAAGCGGCATGCCGCAAGGCGCTTACTTTGGAGCGGGAGCAGTTTTGGCAGCCTACTTCTTCGGCGCGGAACGAGCAGGAAAGGCCTTTTCGCTCGTCATGACCGGACTGACGGTAGCAACGATCTTTGGATCGCCGTTGGCAACGTTCCTGGGTCAGGCGCTCGGCTGGCGGAACACCTATCTCGCGGTGGCTGCACTGGGCGCCGTCGCATTCCTTGCACTGTTCCTCTTCGTTCCGAGCTCCGAAGCCCTTCGCGGAGGCTCGGTCGTGCACGAGCTGTCGGCGCTGCGGCGGTGGGATGTCTGGGCGATGATCATCGTCGCGGCCTTGGGGATATCGAGCATTTTCGCGGTCTATGCATTTATCGGGCCGCTGGTCACCGATGTGGTGCAGCTCGATCCATCCACGATACCATTGGCGCTCGGCGTCTTTGGTGTCGGTATGACGGCCGGCAATTTGGCCGGCGGGTATCTGGCAGACAATTTTGCATTCCGCGGTCTGGTCCTCGGATATGCGCTCACGCTCGCGGTGCTGGTTGTTTTGTCGAGTCTTGGAAGCCACGCATGGGTTTTCTTTCCCTGCCTATTTGCCGTGGGTGCCGCAATGATGGCAGCAATTCCAACCATTCAAGTGCGCATGACGCACTTCGCCCCCGAAGGTCCAACGCTTATGGGGGCGATGAACCTTGCCGCCCTTAACGTGGCGAATGCCCTCGGGGCTTGGGGCGGCGCACTGGTTATCGCAGCGGGATACAGTGTCCTTTTCTCACCGCTTGCCGGATTCGTGCTGACCGCCGCCGGCTTGTTCGTTTATGCGGCCACGCTTTCGCGCCGCGCCGTGACTACACCGGCTGAATGACCAGCGACTGGGGAAGGGAAGTATGACAAACCTGGCTCGTCATCCCAGATACGGCCAGATGTTCCCCGTTGGACAAGCCGGGAGAGGCGAGGAGCTAAGTGCTTGAATATTTGGTGCCGCTTGCGTGACTCGAACACGCGACCCCATCATTACGAATGATGTGCTCTACCAACTGAGCTAAAGCGGCCCGGGAAGCGTCAGGCTTCCAGAATGGGCTGCGTGATAGACTCAACCGCTCGCTAATTCAAGATGGGCAGCGGCGAATTCCGGCCTCTTTGCCGGCAATTCCCATCTAGGGTTACCGCGCAACGGCAGCGGCCGCAGCGCGCGGTGGCGTGCAAGCCGGCTGCTCTGCGGCTGCATCGCCCGTGGTGCTCGTGACGAAAAATGTTGATTCTCCAGCAAAAAACCCCGAAATGGCGTTGGATACGCCGGCAAGGCAGCCGCTCGCCCGTTGATCGATTGGCCGCCTGCGGCTAACGATCAGGGAACCGTGAGCGAACGCGCAGAGGGAGCTCGCTTGGACCCCATCGAGAAAGCTATCCGCAATGCCTTCGAGAAAGGCAATGCCGAAGACCGGGCGTTCCGAGAGAAGGTCTATCGATCGGCTTTTGCCGCGCTCGACCGCGTCCTGCAGGCCAATCCGAACATCACGGTGGAGGCCGCCATCAGCCGCCGCAAGGCGGTGCAGGCCAAGATCACCGAGATCGAATCCGAGTTCCTGCCGGCCGTCCCCGATGTGACGCTGCCGCCGGAAAATGTCGTGCCGGCCGGCAATGGCGCGCCGGCGCCCCGCGTCGAAGCGCCTGCCGTTTCGGCCGCGCCTTCGGTCGACGCGCCGCTGCCGCCGTCGCCATCAGCAAGCTCACCCTCGATCACCGTCGACGGACCGGTGCAGCCAGATGCCTCGGACCAGCCGCGTTCGCGCGTGCTGCCGCGCGTGCCCGACATCATGCCGGACGAGACGGCGCTCCCCGATGCGCCGTCGCTCGATGATTCGCCGGGCGCTCCCGTCGGCAACGGCGCCGAGGTCGCGCCCGATCGCGATGAGCGGCGGATCAGGGGCCGGCGCTTGCCGCTCACCGCGATCTTCGTCGTCGCCACACTGCTCGCCGCCGCCGGCATCGGTCTCTACTTCGCCAAGCAGACCGGTGTCTTCAAGACGGCGGCCGAGCTCAACACCGGCCCGCCCGAACCGACGCCGACGCTGGACGATGAGGACTCCTCGGAGCCCGCTGACACCGGCTCGCCGCAGAAGCCGGGCGAGGCGGACCAGTCGAAGAACTGGATCAACGTCTTCTCGCCCGCCGACCCGACCCATGTCAGCGCGCCATCCGATGCCGGCGCCGAGGTGATGAAGGACGACACCGGCCAGTTCCTGCGCATCCGCTCGGGCGCTTCCGGTTCGGCCATTGCCTTCGATGTCGGCCAGGGCGTGCTGGAGAAGCTTGTCGGCAAGCACGCCATGTTCGACGTCGTCGCCCGCTCGGAAGAGGGCAAGGAGACGCAGATATCGGTCGACTGCAATTTCGGCGATCTCGGCGATTGCGGCCGGAAGCGCTACGCCGTCGGCCACGAGCGCAATGAATATCTGTTCGACGTGCAGTTCCCGGATAAGCATCCGGGCGCCGCCGGCACCATCGCCATCAACTCCGATTTCGACAAGCAGGGCAAGTCGGTCGATATCTACGAGATACGCGTTTCGATCGCGCAGTGATCCGTGCGCTCTACCTATCAACGCTGGCGCCGCACCCCACCCGGCGCTTCGCGCCGACCTCCCCATCGAGGGGAGGTAGAAAGTCGCGCCAACCCCTACCTTCCCTCGATGGGAGGTCGCGCCGCAGGCGCGGGCGGGGTGACAGCGCCGACGTCGGAATTTTAGCCCTTAGCCATCCAACAGCGCCTGCAGCGTCTCGATGCGGTCGGCCTCGGCGGCCGGCTTGTCCCAGCGCAGCCGCGAGATGCGGGGAAAGCGCATCGCGACACCCGATTTATGCCGGGTCGAGCGGTTAAGGCCTTCGAACGCCACTTCCAGCACCAGCCCGTTCCGGCGGTCGGCGCGCACCGAGCGCACCGGTCCGAAACGCTCGATCGTGTTGTCGCGAACATATTTGTCGATCTCTCTCAGCTCCTCGTCGGTGAAGCCGAAATAGGCCTTGCCGACCGGCACCAGCTCTTCCGAGCCCTCGGGGCCGGACCAGACGCCGAACGTGTAGTCTGAATAGAAGCTGGAACGCTTGCCGTGGCCGCGTTGCGCATACATCAGCACCGCGTCGATGGTGTGCGGGTCGCGCTTCCACTTGAACCACGGGCCCTTCGGCCGGCCGGCAAGGTAGGGCGAATCCCAGCGCTTCAGCATCACCCCTTCGATGATCGGATGCGGCGGCGCCTGGCGCAGCCGTTCCAGCGTCTCCCAATCGGGGAACGCGACCAGCGGCGAGAGATCGAAGCGGCTGGGATCGAGTGTCTTGACGAACGCCTCCAGATGCTTGCGGCGCTCGGCGAAGGGCAGCGTACGCAAATCCTCGCCATTGATCTGCAGCGCGTCGTAGCAGCGCATGAAGGCCGGATATTGCTGCTGGATCTTTGGCGACACGCTCTTGCGGTTCAGCCGCTGCTGCAGGTCGGAGAAGGTCCTGGTCGCCTCGCGCGGATCGCCGACCAGCAACTCGCCGTCCAGCGCCGCTTCGAAAGTCATCGCCGCGGCAAGGTCCGGGAAGGCGCCGGACACGTCGTCGCCGGTGCGCGAATAGAGCCGGCGCACGCCACCCTCGCACACTGCCTGCACACGGATGCCGTCCCACTTCCACTCCGCCGCATAATCGGCCGGGTCGAGCTTTTCGAGGTCGCCATCGTCAACGGCGTTGGAGAGCATCACCGGCCGGAACAGTGCAAGTGCCGCGCTCTTCGGTTTTTCCGCCCGGCCTTCCAGCCAGGCGAACAGTTCAGTGTAAGGCGGCGCGAGCCCGTGCCAGAGTTCCTCGATCTCGGCGACATCGACCTTGCCAAGATCGGCCAGAGCCTGTTTGGCGAGCCGCGCCGACACTCCGATGCGCAGGCCGCCGGTCACCAGCTTGATGATGGCGAAGCGCGCCGAAATGCTGGCGTCGTCGAGCAGCCGCGCCAGCACCTTCGGCCCGTCGGAGCGGCTGGCGGCCTGCAATTTGCCAACCACCTCGGCAAGTGTCGGCACCTGGTTGGGGATGTGGCCTTGCGGCTGCGGCCAGACCAGCGACACGGTCTCGGCGAGGTCGCCGACATAGTCGTAGGAATAGCCGAACAGCACCGGATCCATGCGCTCGACCACCAGCGCGCGCAGCATCGCCGGCTTCACCGCCGCGATGTTGAGATCGCCCGTGATCGCCGCCAGCGCCAGCCCGCGATCGGGGTCCTCGACGCTTCGGAAATAATCGGTGAGCAGCGTCAGCTTGCCGTTGCGCGACGGCGTCAGCACCAGACGGTCGAGGAGCTCGGCGAAGCGGTTCATGATGGTGCGCGCAATGCAAATAGGCGAGGTTTGCGTTCCTTCGCGCCCCCCTCTGTCCTGCCGGACATCTCCCCCACAAGGGGGGAGATTGGCAGTTTCGGCGCCTCGCTCATCGCTCCAATGTTGGAGATTGGCGAAGGCTCGTGTGACGTCTGATCTCCCCCCTTGTGGGGGAGATGGCCGGCAGGCCAGAGGGGGGCGCCGTAGAGCGCGACGCTAGCGATTGTCGAAACCACTTCGGCCATCAATCGCCCTCGTCCTCATACCCGACCAGATGCAACGGCCTTGCCGCGATCCCCTCCAGTTCGCACCAGCGCACCAGTGCTTCTTCGCGGCCATGCGTGACCCAGATTTCTGCAGCACCCGTTTCCTTGATCGTGATGATCAGCTCGTCCCAGTCGGCGTGGTCGGAAATGATCAGCGGCAGCTCGACGCCGCCTTGCTTTGCCCGCTGGCGGATGCGCATCCAGCCCGAGGCGAAGCAGGAGATCGGGTCCGGAAAACGCCGCGCCCAGCGATCGGCGAAAGCCGAGGGCGGGCCGACGACGATGGCGCCGGCGAAATCGGCCTTGCTGCCGGTTTCCACCGTCGCCGGCTCCAACACGCCGAGATCGATGCCCTGGCTTTGATAATATTCGCTGAGCTTGGCCAGCGCGCCGTGGATATAGATCGGCCTGTCGTAGCCGGCGTCGCGCAGCAGCCGCATCACGCGCTGCGCCTTGCCGAGCGCGTAGGCGCCGATCAGGTGCGAACGTTCGGGAAACTGCGCCGCCGATTTGAGCACGCGCGCGATCTCCTCATGGTCCGGCGGATGCCGGAACACCGGCAGGCCGAAGGTCGCCTCGGTGATGAAGACATCGCAGCGGATGGGCTCGAACGGCAGGCAGGTGGCGTCCTTCTGCCGCTTGTAGTCGCCGGAAGCGACGATGCGCATGCCTTTGTGTTCGACGCAGATCTGCGCCGAGCCCAGCACATGCCCGGCCGGATGGAAGGTGACGGCGACGCCGTTGATGTCGAGCGTTTCGCCAAGCGCTGCGGCCTGCGTCGTTCCGGCGAAATCCTCGCCATAGCGCAGCCCCATGATGTCGAGCGTTTCCTGTGTGGCGAGCACCGAGCGGTGGCCGGAGCGCGCATGGTCGGAATGGCCATGCGTGATCAGCGCCCGCTCCACGGGCCGCACCGGATCGATGAAGAAATCGCCGGACGGGCAATAGAGGCCCTCCGGCCGGGATTTGAGCAGGTCGCTGGCGCGCATCGCTCCAAGATAGTGGCTAAATTCAGCGCGGGAAGCCCGTTGCAAGAGACTGCTGACTCATCTTAAAGCCAGCCGCCGGCGGCCCGCGCCGGCTGGATATTTGCGCAATGAAACCGCTTCAGGCCTCGTCCGGTGATTTGAACGCCGACCGTCGCGCCGATTTCGCCGAGATGCTGCTCGCCTCGGGCGAGCCGGCGCAGGCGGCGGAGCTCCTGCTCGGCGCGCTGGAGCTGGCGCCGCGATGGGCCGCCGGCTGGTTTCGCCTCGGCGAAATGCAGGAGGCGGCCGGCCGGCTCGATCAAGCTGCGCAGGCCTGGGCCATGACGCTGAAGCTGGATCCCACGGATCGCCTTGGCGCCGCGCTCAAGCTTCAACTGATCGGCAAGGCGCCCGCGGCTCCGGCGCCTCCCAGCGCCTTGTCGAGACCTTGTTCGATCACTACGCCGACAGTTTCGAGGACTCGCTTGTCGGGAAGCTGGGCTATCGGCTGCCGAATTTTCTGAGCCAGGCCATCCGCAAGGCAAGGCCCGGCCGGTTCCGGCTGGCCATCGACATCGGCTGCGGCACCGGCCTGATGGGCGAAAGGCTGCGCCCGTTCGTCGACCGGCTGGAGGGCTACGACATCTCGGCCGCCATGCTGAGGAAGGCGAAAGCCAAGGGCATCTACGACCTGCTGGCCAAGGTCGACCTTCAGCATTTCTGCCACTCCGGCGACGGGGCCGACCTCGTGGTCGCGGCCGACGTGTTCATCTATCTGGGCGCCCTCGAACGCATCGTCGGCGCGGTGGCGGGCACGCTTGCCGAGGACGGCCTGTTTGCCTTCTCGCTCGAGACGCTTGCCGGCGGCGATTTCGCCCTGCGGCCGTCACGGCGCTACGCCCATTCCGAGGCCTATGCGCGGCGCGTGCTCTCTGCCAGCGGGCTGGCGGTGCTGTCTCTGGAAAGCATGGTTATCCGGCACGACCGGCGCGATCCGGTCGAAGGCCTGGCCATCGTGGCCGGCTTCCCCGCCGCATTTGCCGAGGTGAGCAATCCGGCACCCGCATGAACCCGACCTTGCTGCGAAAAAGCCTGAATGGCATGGTCGGGGTGGCGCGGGGCAGACATCACAAGGAGAAATCCATGCGCTGGACCGTGGTTGTGTTGGCGTCTTGCCTGATGATTGCCGGCCTGACGGTCGCCGGCTGTGTCGGCGGCACGTCGATGGCCGAGCGCCAGGACGAGGACGTTCGATCCTCATTGCAATATGACGATGTGCCTTGCGATCAATTGCTGGCGCAGCGCAACCAACTGGCGCAGCAGAACAATCTGCCGATCACGGCCAAGCCGAGCTTCTCCAATCCGGCGATGGGCTTCGGCCCGTTCACGCCGGATATGCGCTCCAAGGCTGAGCGCGCCACCAACGAGGCGAGCGGCGAGATCGACGCCATGAACCGCTCGATCGAGCGCCGCGACTGCGGCAAGCCGAAGAAGAAGGAGACGTTCGGGCTGCCCGGCTCCACGCCGTCCTGAGCGTTCGATATTCGGTATTCGGCTTAACGCTCTGCTGGATCGACGAGCGTTCGGTCGCGCTTGAAAGACCAACAGATGAAACTCTCAGACCTCGGCGACCGCATCTGTATCCTGGGACCATCCAACAGCGGCAAGTCCACCCTTGCCAACGCGATCGCGCGCAAGCGCGGCTTGGAAGCCGTCCACCTCGACGTGCTTCATCATCTGCCCAATACAGATTGGGAGCCGCGTTCAAGGGACGAATTCATTGCCCTGCACGACGCCGCAATTGCCGGCAAGCGCTGGGTCATGGACGGAAACTATTCGGTCTGCATGCCGCAGCGCTTTCGGCGGGCGACAGGCTTGATCCTGCTGGATGTCTCCACATCGACGAGCTTGTTGCGTTATTTTCGCCGAACGCTGTTCGAGACCACGCGGCATGGCGCGTTGGAAGGCGGGCGCGACAGCGTCAAATGGGACATGATCCACCATATCGCCGTGGTGCAGCCAAGAAATCGCAAGCACTACAGCGCCATGTTTGACGAGCTCGACCTGCCGAAGCTGCAGCTATCCTCGGTGAGTGCAGTCAAGCAGTGCTTCCACGAGTGGGGTTTGACCCTGAATTAATACCCGGCTTCGCGGTCGACCAGGTTTTCGAGCTTTTCGCCGCGCTCGAACGCATCCATCTGCCGCAACATGGCTGGCACCAGATGAGCCGGATCCGATGTCGCCGCCGCATGCGGCGTGATAAAGACTTTCGGGTGGCTCCACAGCGGGCTGGTCTTCGGCAACGGCTCGACCTCGAACACGTCGAGGCTCGCTTCCTTCAGCGTGCCGTCGTCCAGCGCGCGCAATATGTCGGCGTCCTTCTGCAGGCGTCCGCGACCGGCATTGATCAGCACGGCGCCGCCAAGCCCGTTGCGCCGGCGCAATTCCTTCAGCAGCCCATAATTCACGATGCCCTGGGTTTGCGGCGTGAGCGGCAGGAGTACGACGAGGATGTCGGTGGCGTTGAGGAAAGGGATCAGCCCGGCTTCGCCGGCATAGGTCGAAACACCTTTCATCGGCCGCTCTGTGCGCGACCAGCCGTTCACGGCGAAACCGAGCGACAAAAGCACCGATGCCGCCGCGCGGCCGAGATGGCCGAGGCCCATGATGCCGACGGAAATGTCGCCGGCCGGGCGCTGCAGCGGCTCGTGCCAGATCTTCTTCGGCTGCTGTGCCCGGTAGAGCATGCCGTGCCGATGGTGATCGAGCACCCGCCAGACGACATATTCCGTCATGTATTGGGTGAGATTGTCGGCGACGACCCTGACGATCGGCACGTCGGGCAGGCCGGGATCGGCAAAGATATGGTCGACCCCGGCGCCGACCGAGAAGATGGCTCGCAGGTTGGGCAGCCCGGAGAGCAGGTTCGGCTTGTGCTTCCACACCACCGCGTAGGCGATCGAGGGATCGTTGGCGCCGGCCGGCTCCAGCACCACCTCGCGCTCGGCCGCCAGCAGTTGATGCCAGCGCTGCGGATGAAACGCCGTGACGGCAAGCAGGATTTTGCCTTTTTCCATTTGCGGATTCAGTCCTTGTTACGTCAATCCAGCCGAGCCTATTCGCTGACCACGCCGGTCGGCGCCGTCTCGATCTTGAAGGCCGCCGCCATCAGCGCGCGCGTGTAGTCGGTCTGCGGGCTGCCGAAGATCTGTTCGGAAGGTCCCGCTTCGACGACCTTGCCATTGCGCATGACGATGACGTCATTGGCAAGGGCGCGGACGACCTTGAGGTCGTGGCTGATGAAGAGATAGGCGAGATTGTGCTTGGCCTGCAGGTTGCGCAAAAGGTCGACCACCTGCGCCTGCACGCTCATGTCGAGCGCCGAGGTCGGCTCGTCGAGCATGACGAAGCGCGGATTGAGCACCATGGCGCGCGCGATCGCCACGCGCTGGCGCTGGCCGCCGGAGAACTCGTGCGGGTAGCGATGGCGCGTTTCGGGATCGAGGCCGACCTCGTTCAGCACGGCGACCACCTTGTCGTCGCGCTGGTCGGGCGAGAGCTTCGGCTCGTGGATCTTCAAGCCTTCCTCGATGATCTCCGAGACCGACAGGCGCGGGCTGAGCGACCCGAACGGATCCTGGAAGACGATCTGCAATTCGCGCCTGAGCGGCCGCATGGCGCTGAAGGAAAGCTGGTTGATGTCGCGTCCGTTGAAATTGATCGCCCCCGTCGAAGAGATCATGCGGGCCAGCGCCAGGCCTAGCGTCGTCTTGCCGGAACCGGACTCGCCGACCACGCCGAGCGTCTGGCCGGCGCGCACGGTGACGTCGATGCCGTCCACGGCCTTCACATGGTCGACGGTCTTGCGGAAGAAGCCTCGTCTGATCGGGAACCAGACCTTCATGTCCTTGCCCGTCATGACGGCCTTGGCGCCCGGGTCTGCCGCAGGCGGCTTGCCCTTCGGCTCGGCGGCCAAGAGATGCTTGGTGTAAGGATGTTGCGGGTTGGCGAAGATCTCCTTGGTCGGCCCGGTCTCGACGATCTTGCCCTTGGTCATCACGCAGACACGGTCGGCGATCTTCCTGACGATGCCGAGGTCGTGGGTGATGAACAGCATCGACATGCCCTTGCGGCTTTTCAACTCCGCGAGCAGTTGCAGGATCTGCGCCTGCACGGTGACGTCGAGCGCCGTCGTCGGCTCGTCGGCGATCAAAAGCTCCGGCTCGTTGGCTAAAGCCATGGCGATCATGACGCGCTGGCGCTGGCCGCCGGAGAGTTGGTGCGGATAGGCGTCGAGACGTTTTTCAGGCTCGCGGATGCCGACCTCGTTGAGCAGCTCCAGCGTGCGCGCGCGGGCCGGCGCGTCGCGCATGCCTTGATGCAGCTGCAACACCTCGACGATCTGCTGCTCGACCGTGTGCAGCGGGTTGAGCGAGGTCATCGGCTCCTGGAAGATCATGGTGATCTTGTTGCCGCGCACGCCGCGCAACGCCTTCTCATTCATCGCGAGCAGGTCGGCGCCACTGAACAGGATCTTGCCCGAGGGATGGCTGGCGGCGGGATAGGGCAGAAGCTTCAGCACCGACAGCGCCGATACCGATTTGCCCGAGCCGGATTCGCCGACCAGGGCAACCGTCTCGCCCTTGTCGATGTCGAACGAGATATGGTCGACGGCGATCGATTGCTTGCCGCCCTGCGCGAAGGCGACGCTCAGATCTTGGACGGACAGCAGGGCTTCGCTCATTTGAACGTCTTGCGCGGATCGAAGGCATCGCGCGTCGCCTCGCCGATGAAGACTAGCAGGGACAGCATCAGCGAGATGACGATGAAGCCGGATATGCCGAGCCAGGGGGCGTTGAGGTTGCGCTGCGCCTGTTTCAGCAATTCGCCGAGCGAGGCCGAGCCTGGCGGCAAGCCGAAGCCGAGATAGTCGAGCGAGGTCAGCGTCGAGATCGAGCCTGAGAGCAGGAATGGCAGGAAGGTCAGCGTCGCCACCATGGCGTTCGGCAACAGGTGCCGGAACATGATGGTGAGGTTTGGCACGCCGAGCGCGCGGGCCGCATTGACATACTCGAAGTTACGGGCGCGCAGGAATTCGGCCCGCACCACGCCGACCAAGGCCACCCACGAGAACAGCAGCATCAGGCCGAGCAGGATGAAGAAGCCGGGCGGCAGGATGGCCGAGACGATAAGCAGCAGGTAGAGCACCGGGATCGCCGACCAGATTTCGATGAAACGCTGGAAGAGAAGGTCGGTCCAGCCGCCGAAATAGCCCTGCACCGCACCGGCCGCGACGCCGATCAGCGATGACCCGAGCGTCAGGATCAGCCCGAAGAGAACCGAGATGCGGAAGCCGTAAAGCACGCGCGCCAACACGTCGCGGGCCTGATCGTCCGTGCCCAGCCAGTTCCAGTTGCCGACGGTGCAGTTCTCGTCGGCCTCGCCTTTCGGATACTGGCTGCAGCGCGTTTTCTTGTCGTAGAGCCAGGATGGCTTCGCCGGGGCCGGTTCCGGAATGGCGTTGTTGACCGTCTGATAGGAGTAACGGACCGGCGGCCAGATCATCCAGCCATTGGAATTGATCTCGTCCTGGATAACCGGGTCGCGATAGTCGGTGACGGCATAGAAACCGCCGAACTTCTCCTCCGGATAGGCGACCAGGACCGGAAACAGGATCTCGCCCTTGTAAGAGGCGATGATCGGCTTGTCGTTGGCGATCAGTTCGGAAAACAGCGACAGCACGAACAGGAGCAGGAAAATCCAGAGCGACCAGTAGCCGCGCCGGTTGGCCTTGAAGTTCTGCAACCGCCTCTGGTTGAGCGGCGACAGAAATGGCCTGCGGGGCCTGGCCGGTGCGCTTTCGATCGCAGCCTCGGCCATCAGATGTCTCTCCGCTCGAAGTCGATGCGCGGATCGACCCAGGTGTAGATCAGGTCGGACAACAGGCCGACGAACAGGCCAAGCAGCGAGAAGATGTAGAGCGTGGCGAACACCACCGGATAGTCGCGGTCGATCACCGACTTGAAACCGAGCAGGCCGAGGCCGTCGAGCGAGAAGATGTTCTCGATCAGCAGCGAGCCGGTGAAGAAGGCCGAGATGAAGGCGCCGGGAAAGCCGGCAATCACGATCAGCATGGCGTTGCGGAAGACGTGGCCGTAGAGCACCTTGCGCTCCGACAGGCCCTTGGCGCGCGCCGTGACGACATATTGCTTGCGGATTTCCTCAAGGAAGGAGTTCTTGGTCAGCAGGGTCGTCGTCGCGAAAGCCGAAAGCACCAGCGCCGTCAGCGGCAGCGTCATGTGCCAGAAATAGTCGGCGATCTTGGCGGGCCAGGAGAGCTGATCCCAATTGTCCGAAACGATGCCGCGCAGCGGAAACCAGTCCCAGAACGAGCCGCCGGCGAACAGCACCATGAGCATGATGCCGAACAGGAAGCCGGGAATGGCATAGCCGACGATGACGACGCCGCTGGTCCAGACGTCGAAGGTCGAGCCGTCCCTCACTGCCTTGCGGATACCGAGCGGGATCGAGATCAGATAGGATAACAGTGTGATCCACAGGCCGATGGATATGGAGACCGGCATCTTCTCCAGGATCAGGTTCAGCACCGAAATGTCGCGGAAATAGCTGTCGCCGAAATCGAAGCGGATATAGTTCCACAGCATCATGCCGAAGCGCTCGAGCGGCGGCTTGTCGAAGCCGAACTGCTTTTCCAGCTTCTTGATGAATTCGGGGTCGAGCCCCTGCGCGCCTCTATATTTCGAGCCGACGTCGCCGGCAACGTCGAGATTGCCGCCGCCACCGGCGTCGCCGCCACCGCTGCCGAGGCGGTCGTTGCCGCCCTGGTTGGTCAGCCGGGCGATCACCTGCTCGACCGGGCCGCCCGGCGCGAACTGGATGACCGCGAAGGAGATCGCCATGATGCCGAACAGCGTCGGGATCATGAGAAGAATGCGGCGCAGGATATAGGCGCCCATCAGGCGTCGGACTCCGCGCAAAGGTTCATGTCACGCTTTGCCAATCTTTGCCGCCTTGCCCTTGTCGACCCACCACAGCGCCTCGACCGGAAAGCCGAAATCGGGTTTCTGTTCGGGGAAGCCGAACATGTCCCAATAGGCGCTTCGGTGATTCGCCAGATACCAACTTGGAATCCAATCGCGCCGCGCGCGCAAGGCCCTGTCCAACGCGCGCATGGCGGTGGTCAGGCTCTCACGGTCCTTGGCGGCGCCGACGGCATCGATCAACGCATCGACCGCCGGACTTGCAACGCCCGACAGGTTGCGCGAGCCCGACACAGTGGCGCTGCGCGAGTGGAAGAAGATTTCCAGATCGTCGCGGGTCGGCGTGGCGCTGAAATTGAAGGCGGCCGACAGCAGGTCGAAATCGAATGTCGATTGCCTGAGCTGGTATTGCGCCGAATCCACCAGACGGATCGAGGCATCGATGCCGATGGCCTTCATGTTGGCGACCCAGGGCGAATAGACCTGCACGAAGGTTTCGTCGTCGACCAGGAATTCGGCGGCCAACCGCCCGCCCTTGTCGTTGAGCACGAAATCGCCGGAGCGCTTCCAACCAGCCTCGGCGAGCAGCTTCAGCGCTGCGCTCAGTTGCTTGCGGTCCCGCCCGGACCCGTCCGATGGTGGTTGCGTCACCGCCTCGCCGAAGGTCTCCGGCGGCAGTTGGTCGCGCAGCGGCTCCAGCAGCGCCAGCTCCTGCGGCGTTGGCATGCCCGCGGCCCGGAAGTCGGATCTTTCGAAGCAGGATTGCGAGCGCTCATAGGAGCCATAGAAGAAGTTGCGCCGCGTCCATTCGAAATCGAAGCAGAGCGCGATCGCCTGTCGCACGCGCGGGTCCTTGAATTGCTCGCGCCGCTGGTTGACCGCGGTCGCCTGCATGGAAGGTGTGGTCTCGGCCGGGAACTCATGCTTGATCACCTTGCCGGCGGTGAAGGCCGGAAAGTCGTAGGCCGTCGCCCAGACTCGTGACGTAAACTCCTCGCGGTAGAGGATCTCGCCCTTCTTGAAGGCCTCGAAGCCGGCCGTGCGATCCTGGTAGAATTCGATGCGGATGCGCCCGAAATTGTTCTGGCCGCGGTTGACGGGCAGGTCGTTGCCCCAATAGTCGGCCACGCGCTCATATTCGATCCAGGCGCCCGCCGACCAGCGCCCGACCTTGTAGGCGCTTGAGCCGAGCGGCGGGTTGAGCTGGGAGGAGTCGAAGGGATTGGCGGTGAAGAAGGCCTTCGAAAGGATCGGAAAACCGACCACGTTGAGGATGGTGCGGGCCGACTGCTTGCCGGAGAATTTGAGCTCGACCGTGTGGGTATCCTTCGCCACCGCATCATCCAGATGCGTCAGCGACAGCGCATAGTCCGGATGCCCTTTGTCCTTGAGCAGCTTATAGGTGAAGGCGACGTCGTCGGCGGTGAGCGGCGTGCCGTCATGGAAGCGTGCCTGCGGGCGCAGCGAGAAGGTGAAGACGTTGCGATCAGCGGAGATCGTGACGCCGTCGGAGATCAATCCATAGACCGCGTCCGGCTCGTCGAGCGCCCTCACCATCAGGGAATCGAAGCACATTTCCATGCGCTGCGGGGAATCGCCCTTGGGGACGAAGGAATTCAGCGTGTTGAAGGTCTGCGGGCTCTGGTTTTGGCCCCAATTGGGCGGCGAGAAGTTGAAGGTGCCGCCTTGTGGCGCGTCGACGTTGACATAGTCGAAATGCGTGAAGTCGGGTTTGTATTTCAGGTCGCCGAAGGCCGACAGGCCGTGCAGCTTGACGCCGGTCGGGGTGTCGGCGAAGGCGCGGCCAGGAAGCAGCGCGGCAGCCGTCGCCGCGATGCCGAGCGCCAAGAAGTCGCGGCGAGGAAGCGAAGTCCGCCGCTCCATCAATTGAGGCCCTTGTATTTGGCGGCCAGCGCCTTTTCCTTCGCTGGGTCGATCCACCAGGAATCGATATCGGCGCCGAGATACGCTGGCTGCTTTTCCGGCATGCCGAACTTGTTCCAGTAGGCATACCAGACAGCCGAGCGATAGTACTGCGGCAGAACGTAGAAGTTCCACAAAAGCACCCGGTCGAGGGCGTGGGTGGCGGCGACAAGGTCGGCGCGATCGGTGGCGAAAATGATCCGATCGATCAGGGCGTCGACGACCGGGTCCTTGATGCCCATCAGATTACGCGATCCCGGGGTTTCTGCTGCCTTCGAACTCCAGAATTCGCGCTGCTCGTTGCCGGGCGATTCAGATTGCTGAAGTACCGTCGTCACCACGTCGAAGTCGAAATGATTGATACGGTTGATGTATTGGGTCTGGTCGATGATGCGTAGGGTGGCGTCAACCCCAATCTTGCGCAGGTTGGCGATGTAAGGGCTGGAGATGATCTGGTCGGTATCGTTCGAACCCAGTATCTCGAACTTAAGCGGTTGGCCGGTCTTCGCGTTGACCATCTTGCCGCCTTTGATCTGCCAGCCGGCCTGAGCAAGAAGATCAACTGCCTGTTTGAGGTATTTCCGCTCAGCCTGAGGCGAGTCGTAGACAGGCAGCTTGAACTCCTGCGTAAACAATTCGAGGGGCAGCTTATCGCGATACTTCTGCAGGATATCCAGCTCCTTGCCTTGCGGCAGCCCGCTTGACGCCAGTTCGGTACCCTGGAAATAGCTCGATGTTCTGGTGTTGAAACCGAAAAACAACGTCCTGTTCATCGTCTCGAAGTCGAAGGGCAGAGTCAGAGCCTCACGCACCCTGCGGTCCTGGAAAAGCGGTCGCCGCTGGTTGAATACGAAGCCCTGCATCGGCTGCGCATGCTCGCTCTCGAAGGTTTTCTTGATCACGTCCCCAGCCTTGAAGGCCGGGAAGTTGTAGAACGTCGCCCATCTGCGCGAACTCATCTCGCGATGAGTGTCGTCAAGTCCACCTTTGGTGAAGGCCTGCCATGCGGCGTTGTCGTCGAGGATGTAGGTGAAGTGTTGCGTGTCGAAATTCTCGCGGCCGATCTTCACCGGCAGCTTGGCCCCCCAATAGTAGGGCACCCGCTGCCAGACGATCTCCGAACCGGGCCTGAAGCTGGCGATCTCATAGGCGGCAGAGCCCAGCGGCGGCTCCAGCGTCGGCCTAGTGATGTCACGCTTCTTGCCGCTTGCATCGGTGCCTTCCCACCAATGCTTCGGCAAAACGACGAGATCGCCGAGGATCTTGGGCAGCTCTCGATTGCCCTTCTGGTTGAAATGGAACTCGACCTCGCGATCCGAGATCGCGACCGCCTCGGTCACGTTCTCGAAATAACGGTTGTATCTGGGGCTGTTGGCCTTCAGCACCTGGAATGACCAGACCACGTCGTCGACGGTGATCGGCTTGCCGTCATGCCATTTGGCGCGCGGATCGAGACGGTAGGTGGCCGAGGAAAAATCGGCAGGGTACTTAAAGGCGTCTGCGACCAGCGGATGGCTGACGCTACCTTCGTCGGTAGCCTGTTCCATCAGCGTGTCGTAAAGCAGGCCGCCACCAAAATCGGCGAAGCCGGCGGCGGGCGACCCTTGCACTATATAGGGGTTGAAGCTGTCGAAAGTCCCTATAGCGACGGCATTGTAGGTGCCGCCCTTGGGCGCGTCGGGATTGACGTAATCGTAACGCTGGAAATTCTCGCCGTATTTGGAAGGTCCGATCAGCGACGACGTCGTGCGCCACTCGTCGGCGAACCCGGCCTGCAGGCTGGCGGCGAAGGTGAGCGCGAATGCCGATGCGAAAAGCGTGCGGAAGCGGCCGACCGTCATGCGTTCTCCTCGTCGCGAACTTTGCTCACCCGCAATCTAGATCATTTGACGCCGGTGGAAACCGCAAGGGCCGGCTTTGTAGCGGTCCATGCAGGTTTCCTAACAGAAAAGCCGGGACGAACCCGGCTTTTCTGAGGATGCTTCGATTACAAATTGTTTATTGAGCGGGCGCCGCGGGCTTGGCTGGCGCCGCACCTTCCGCCGGCTTCGCGGCTTCGGCCGGCTTCGCCGAGGCGTCGGCGGCGGCACCCGGCTGCGGCAGCGGCTTAGGATTGTCCGACAGCGTGCGCAGATAGGCGATCACATTGGCCCGGTCTTCTTCCTTCGGCAGGCCGGCAAACCCCATAGCCGTGCCCTTCACGAACTTCTTTGGCGAGGTGATGAAGTGATTGAGATTCTCGTAGGTCCAGTGCTCCTGGCCGCCCTTGGAGAAATCCTTCATGCCGGACGAATAGGCGAAGCCCTCATGCTCGGCGACGGGGCGGTCGACGATGTCCCAAAGATCCGGGCCGACCTTGTTCGGGCCGCCCTTTTCGCCGGAATGGCAGGCCTGGCACTTCTTGAAGATGGCGGCGCCCGCATCGGCGCTGGCGCTGGCAAGCAGGTCGGCGATCGGCTTTTCAGCCGCGGCCGGCGCGGCCGCGCCGCCTTCGGTCGGCTCCTGCGCCTCGATGGCGAAGCCGGGCTTTTCGGGCGCCGGCGAGGCGAACAGCCCGTCGGAGACGAGGCCTATCGAAAAGATGATGAAGCAGGTTCCCAGAAATCCGCCGAGCAGCTTGTTGACTTCGTTGGAATCCATACGCCCCTTGCTCCCTTTTCCGGCGGACCGTCCCGTCCACTCCGTCCGTCGGTATCGCGAACTGCCCTGAAAGGCCAGTCAAACCGGGCGGAAACTAGGTCTTTTGCTCTGGCGTTGCAACACCTATAAGGGCGCTTCCAGTGAGACCTTTTGCCACTTTTCTATCCCTGTTTTTCGACCGCTCCAAAATCCGATGTCAACCTTGATCCTGATCCCCGCCCGCATGGCCTCGACGCGCCTGCCGGGCAAGCCGCTGGCCGATATTGTCGGCGCGCCGATGATCGTCCATGTCGCCCGCCGCGCCGCGGAGGCCGGGCTTGGCCGTGTCGTGGTGGCGACCGACACCCAAGCCGTCGAGGAGGCCGTGCGGGCGCATGGTTTCGAGGCGATCATGACCCGCATGGATCACGAATCGGGCTCGGACCGCATCTTCGAGGCGCTGACGGCGCTCGATCCTGAAAAGCGGGTGGAAACGATCGTCAATGTCCAGGGCGACCTGCCCACCATCGATCCCGAGATCATCGGCGCGTCGCTGCGGCCGTTTGAGGACAGATCGGTCGACATCGCCACGCTCGGCGTCGAGATCGTGCGCGACGAGGAGAAGACCAACCCGAATGTCGTCAAGATCGTCGGCTCGCCGCTGTCGTCGACACGGCTGAAAGCGCTCTATTTCACCCGCGCCACCGCGCCCTGGGGCGAGGGGCCGCTTTACCATCATATCGGCCTTTACGCTTACCGCCGTGCCGCGCTCGAACGCTTCGTGGCGCTCAAGCCGTCGCCGCTGGAGCGTCGCGAGCGGCTGGAGCAATTGCGCGCGCTGGAAGCCGGCATGCGCATCGACGCCGAGATCGTCGAATCGCTGCCGCTTGGCGTCGACACGCCCGACGATCTTGAGCGCGCAAGACAGATCCTTTCAAACTGAGACGTCTCCATGACCGCCAAGACCAACAGAATCTCCTTCCAGGGTGAACCCGGCGCCAATTCCGACACGGCCTGCCGCAACATGTTCCCCACGATGGACCCCTTGCCCTGTCCGACCTTCGAGGACGCTTTCAACGCGGTCGAGACCGGCAAGGCCGAGCTCGCCATGATCCCGATCGAGAACACGATCGCCGGGCGCGTCGCCGACATCCATCACCTGTTGCCGGAATCGAGGCTGCACATCGTCGGCGAATATTTCCTGCCGATCCATTTTCAGCTGATGGTGCTGCCGGGGGTGAAGCGCGAAGAGATCAAGACCGTGCACAGCCACATCCACGCGCTGGGCCAGTGCCGCAAATATATCCGCAAGAACGGCTGGAAGCCGGTGGTCGCCGGGGACACGGCGGGTTCGGCCAAGATGGTGTCGGAGGTCAAGGATCGCACCATGGCCTCGTTGGCGCCGGCTCTGGCCGCCGAGCTCTACGGCCTCGACATCATCGAGAAGAATGTCGAGGACACCGATTCCAACGTCACCCGCTTCGTCGTGCTTACCAAGAACAAGCAATGGGTGGAGCGGCCGACGCCGGACGCCAAGATGATGACGACCTTCATCTTCCGCGTCCGCAACGTCCCGGCCGCGCTTTATAAGGCGATGGGCGGCTTCGCCACCAACGGCATCAACATGACCAAGCTCGAGAGCTACCAGCTCGGCGCCTTCACCGCGACGCTGTTCTACGCCGACATCGAAGGCCATCCGGACGATGCGCTGGTCAAGCTGGCGCTGGACGAGCTGCGCTTCTTCTCGCGCGAGATGCGCATCCTCGGCGTCTATCCGGCGAGCGCCTCGCGCGAGCAGTGGAAGGTGGCGGACTGAACGGTTAGCGGCCGTCACCGGCGGTTCGGAACTCACGACCTTCGAGATTGGCGGGAGCCTTCGCGAAGTCGTCATCCACGGGCGGAGCGACGCGAAGCGGAGCGCAGACCCGAGGATCCATGCCCTTACCTCAGTCGAGGGGCACAGCGGAGCAGAATTCTGGACCGTCGCCACGCGTCGAAGTCACGGCATGGATCCTCGGGTCTACGCGCGTCGCTTCGCTCCTTGCTTCGCCCGTGGATGACGAAGCACGACGGCCTTCGCTAGCCCCGACCTGTGCGCTCAACCCAATCTCAGCCGAACCCCAGCGGCACGTAATCAATCTCCAAAAACTTCTCGACCTCCGGCACCCAGCGGTCGCGCACAAAGGCGACGTGGTCGGGGTGCTCGTTGTAGCGCGTGTAGGCCGCCTGGTCGGCGAACTCCATCGAGAAGCCGAACTGGTAATCGTTCTTGGGGCTCACCTGCCGCAGCTGCTCGAAATGCGTGACGCCCTTGATCCCGGTCAGGATCTTCTTGGCGTCGTGGAGGAAGCGCTTTGTCTCCAGCGAATGCGGCTCGTGCTTCAAGGTGAACACCACGGTGTGACGGATCATTCTTGCGCTCCTATTCGCTGTCGACCCAGGCGCGGATGAGGTGATGGGCGATTGCTCCTTTCGGCGGTGTAATCAAGCCGTCGCCATGCGTCCTGTCCAGCATCGCGCGCACCTCGTCGCGGAAAAACCAGCGGCAGTCCTCCAGCTCGTTGAGATCGGCCTGGATATCCTCATTCAGCGGCTCGCCGAAACAGCCGATCATCAGCGAATAGGGGAACGGCCAAGGCTGGCTGGCATGGTAGACGACGCGTCCGAGCCGGATACCGGCCTCTTCCAGCGTCTCGCGCCGCACCGCCGCCTCGATCGTCTCGCCCGGCTCGATGAAGCCGGCAAGCGCCGAATACATGCCCGGCGCGAAATGCCGGCCGCGCCCCAGCAGGCATTTCTCGCGCGTTGCCGTCAGCATGATCGCCACCGGGTCGGTGCGCGGGAAATGGTCGGTGCCGCAGGCCGGACAGTGGCGCCGGTAGCCGCCGGCGCGCATTTCCGAGCGGTTGCCGCATTTCGAGCAGAAGGCGTGGCTGGCGTGCCAGGCAAGCAGAGCGGCACCCTGCGCCAGCGCGCCGGCGGCCGCCTCGTCGATCAGCCCTTGCATATAGACGGAACGATAATCGATCGCCTTGACTGTTTCGGGGAGATTTTCCGGCTCGATGCCCGCAGGCACGGCCAGCACCGGGCCAGCGTCGGAGAAGCCGAGTAGCACGCCACGGTCGAGCGAGACATCGAAGGACTCGCTCCCGGCAACATTGAACCAGGGGTCGAATTTGCCGTCGTCGAGTTTGAGATAAAGCCGGCCGGCATGCATCAGCATCAGCCGCGCAGTCTGGTCGGCGAGCGCCTTTTCGACCACATCGTCGGCGCGGTTCTCGGATTGCCGGTCGATCCGGTTGCCGGCGAAGCCGACAAACTGGCTCGGCTCGCGCAAGGGCGCGTCAAACAGGCGGAAGGTCATGGGGACTCAGGTATGCTGGTGGACACTGGTCAGCTTATAGCGCCGCCTTGATCGTTTCGGCAAACCGCCTGATGTCGGAGCGCTGGTAGGGTTCGCGTATGCCGTGCCCCCAGACCGGACCCGGCCAGCCCGGATCGCCCTCGGAGCGCGCGACGACATGCACATGCAGCTGGCGCACGATGTTGCCCAAGGCGGCGGTGTTGATCTTGGTGCAGCCGGTTACCCGCTTCAGCGCCTGCGCCACCATATTAGTCTCGAAGGTCAGCATCGCCTGGTCGAGCGGCGTCATCTCGTGCAACTCCTCGATGCCCGGACGCTGCGGCACCAGCACCAGCCACGGCCAGCGGCGGTCGTTCATCAATCTGAGTTCGCAAAGGCCAAGCCACATAAGCTGCTCGCTGTCCGCCTCCAGACGGGCGTCCAGCGTGAAACCGGCCTTGAGGCCAGGCAGCATGGGCGTTTCCTTTGTTTTTTGTATCATTCTTCAAACCAAGGAACGCTAGAGCGGCGGCAAGGTGGCTGCAAGCGATTCATTGACCGCTCTTGGCGATTTGAAGACTTCCCGGTCGCGATATGGTCGCAGGTTCCGGCTCTCCCCTTGCATTTCGCCGCTGAATTGCCGATATGGAGCGCGGGAGGTTGGTGGTGGACGATCCACTCGCCAACCGGGTCAGGTCCGGAAGGAAGCAGCCCTAACGAGCCCGGAACGGGTCATTGTTCCAGCCTCCCGCCTCTTCGCCTTTCTCCCGCGACATTGACGGCGCCAAGCCGTGCGGGCGAGACTATGCGCAGGAATCGGCCGCCTTCCGTCGCGGTCCTGGGAGCTTTTGACGGCGAATGAGCGAAGCCGGAAATTCAGGGCCAGAAAGCCTGGAAACAGGAAAGGCCGGCGCCTATCGCGTCCTGGCGCGCAAATATCGTCCCTCGAATTTCTCCGAGCTGATCGGCCAGGAGCCGATGGTCCGCACGCTGACCAATGCCTTTGCCACCGGCCGCATTGCCCAGGCCTGGATGCTGACCGGTGTGCGCGGCGTCGGCAAGACGACGACCGCGCGCATCCTCGCGCGCGCTCTCAATTACAAAACGGCGACCGTCGACCAACCCTCCGTCGACCTTTCGATCCCCGGCGAGCACTGCCAGGCGATCATGGAGGGCCGCCATGTCGACGTCATCGAGATGGACGCCGCCTCGCATACAGGCATCGACGATATCCGCGACATTATCGACCGCGTGCGCTACGCGCCCGTCTCGGCCCGCTACAAGGTCTATATCATCGACGAAGTGCATATGCTCTCCACCCAGGCTTTCAACGGCCTGTTGAAGACGCTGGAAGAGCCGCCGCCGCACGTCAAATTCATCTTCGCCACCACCGAGATCCGCAAGGTGCCGATCACGGTGCTGTCGCGCTGCCAGCGCTTCGACTTGAGGCGCATCGATGCCGGCGCGCTGGTCGGGCATCTGTCCTCGATCGCCGCCAAGGAAGGCATTTCGGTCGATGACGATGCGCTCGCGATGATCGCGCGGGCCGCCGAGGGCTCGGCGCGCGATTCGCTGTCCATCCTCGACCAGGCGATCGCCCATGGCAGCGGCACCGTCGGCGCCGACGCGGTGCGCGCAATGCTCGGCCTCGCCGACCGCGCCCGCATCATCGACCTGTTCGAGCATGTCATGAAAGGCGATGTGGCGGCGGCGCTCTCCGAGTTCCGCGCCCAATATGATACCGGCGCCGATCCGGCCGCCGTGCTCACCGACCTTGCCGAGTTCAACCACCTCGTCACCCGCCTGCGCTTCGTGCCGTCGGCCGCCGACGATGCCTCGCTTTCCGAGGATGAGCGCCGGCGCGGCGCCGAGTTCGCCGGCACGCTCTCGGTGCGCGTGCTGTCGCGAACCTGGCAGATGCTGCTCAAGGGCATTCCCGAGGTGCAGTCCTCCAATCGCCCGGTCAGCGCCGCCGAGATGGTGCTGATCAGGCTGTCGCATGCCGCCGACCTGCCGACGCTGGACGAGGCGCTGAAATCGCTCGAAGGCGCAGGCCCGCTGCCGAATGGCGCGCCGCGCGCCAATGGCGCACCGGCAAATCCGGGCAATGGCGGCGGCGCCAGCGCTGTGGCGCAGGCGCGGATGCCGGCTTCCACCGGCGGGAGCGCGCAGACGATGCGGCTGGTCGAGGCGCAGCCTGTGCCGGAGGCCTACGTTCCGCAACCGGCGCCGGTCGCCGAAGCGCCTGTCGTTCCGGTGAAATCGCTGGCCGACATCGTCGCGCTCGCCGACGCCAATCGCGACATCGCGTTCAAGGTGCTGCTGAAACGCTGCGTGCGGCCGGTGCGCATCGAGCCCGGTCGTATCGACGTCACCCTGACCGATGACGCGCCGAAGATGCTGCTCAACGACCTGACCTCCAAGCTGCGCGCCTGGACCGGCCGCAACTGGCTGGTGTCGCTGTCGAAGGAGGAGGGCGGCCAGACAC
Organism: Mesorhizobium sp. M2E.F.Ca.ET.209.01.1.1; assembly: GCF_004010375.2. Lineage (NCBI taxonomy): Bacteria > Pseudomonadati > Pseudomonadota > Alphaproteobacteria > Hyphomicrobiales > Phyllobacteriaceae > Mesorhizobium > Mesorhizobium sp. M2E.F.Ca.ET.209.01.1.1. The sequence continues at coordinate 89,153 of NZ_SADP02000014.1, forward strand.
TGGCCGAGATGGAGACGACGAAGCGCGAGAACGCCTTCTCCGACGCCAAGGCGGATCCGACTGTCGCGGCCATCCTCGCTCGCTTCCCCGGCGCCAAGATCATCGATGTGCGCATTCCGGATGTGCCGGACGTGGAAGAGACCGAAGCCGAAGTGCCGGTCGAGCCCGCGGCCGACGACGACGAAATCTGAAACAATCTTAGAGGACCACCCGATGAAAGATCTTCTCGGCCTGATGGGCAAGGCGAAGGAAATGCAGGCCAAGTTCCAGGCCATGCAGGACGAGATCGCCACGCTTGAAGCCACCGGCCAGGCCGGCGGCGGCCTGGTCAGCATCACGCTCACCGGCAAGTTCGAGATGAAGGCGCTGAAGATCGATCCGTCGCTGATCAAGGCGGATGAAGCCGAGATACTCGAGGACCTCATCCTGGCCGCCCACAATGACGCCAAAAGTAAGGTCGAGCAGGTGATGCAGGAGAAGACCAAGGCGTTGACCGCGGGCCTGCCGATTCCCCCCGGAATGAAATTGCCGTTCTGAGGCGGCCTCCGCCAGTTAATTGATTATGAACGGAAATCGAGCCCGGACTGCAATATTAACCATTTCACCGGCAATGCTCACGGGCTCATTTCGCCGCTTTCATAAAGTTTTACCCAAGTCCAGAAGTTGCTAACCCTCTAGCCATCTTTTTGCCCGAAAGAGTCTCATTCTTGCCACATCTCGGGGCGGGCTGGCATCTGGACATGAGGCTTTTTTGGTGATCGCGACGCGATGGAAGACGCCGCTGCTGCTTATCGGCATCGTCACTTCCCCTTTGCTCCTGGCCGGCTGCAGCCAGACCACTTCCTCCCATGGCATGTCGGTGTCGGGTCTGACCGACGCCCTCACGCCGAGTTTCCTCACCACCCGTACAAGCCACTCGCTGAAGGACAAGGAATGCCTGCAAAGGGCGATGTTCTTCGAGTCTAACCGGTCGAGCCGGGACGGCATGATCGCCGTCGGCACGGTCGTGATGAACCGCCTGCGCTCGGGCCAGCATGGCAGCACCATCTGCGAGGTGGTCGGAGAGCCGGGCCAGTTCGCGCCGGGCGTGCTGACGCGGCCGATGAATTCCAGGGCGTTGCCCGATGTCGAGGAAGCCGCCGATGCGGTGCTGCGCGGCGAGCGCAAGGCCAAGCTCAAGAACACGATGTATTTTCACACCGCCGGCCTGCGTTTCCCTTACAAGAACATGCATTACACGATGGTGGCCGGCGGCAACGCCTTTTATGAGAAGCGCGGCCGCAATTGGCAGCCGCTGCCGGATGAGCCGATGGTGGCCATGGCCTCCGACAAACAGCAGAAGATTGATCCAACCGCTCCCGTGCTGATGGCTTCCGCCGAACCGGTGGTCAAGACGATCGTACGGCAGGATCCGGCCAAGCAGGTCGCGACCGATGCGGCCGAACCGACGCTTCCGGCCAAGGCGGTCGTTCCGGCCGAGCAGACCTATGTGACGGCCGCCGTGGCGCCGTCGCAGAAATCCGGCCGCCTCGCGCAGAAGCAGGTCGTTGTGGCGATGCAGGAACCGATGGCCGAACCGGACGCCTCGCGTTTCGGCGGCACGCTCAAGGGCCGCTATATCACTTCGGTGCCCAACGCGCCGCAGGAAGCGTCGATGGGCTTCCAGTCGACGCCTGAGAACACCGACGCCATCGGCGCGATGATCGCCAGCCAGGACCGGCCGCTGGAAACCAACTGAACCCGATTGCATCCAACACAGGGCCCGTCATGGCAGCATGGCAGGCCCTGTGTCGTTGCGGCTGTTCCAAACCGCTCGGAAAAATCCTGGATCAGTCCGCCGTTTCACGAAACGACGAACTGATCCATCTTTTCGTTTTCACGCAATTCCGGACGGAAAACCGCTTCGCACTTTTCCTGGAATTGCTCTAGATCAAGGCGATGTCGAAGAGAATCGCCGGTCCGGAAATCGAACGCCTGATCCAGCTCCTGGCCAAGGTGCCGGGGCTTGGGCCGCGCTCGGCCAGGCGCGCCGCACTCCATCTCATCAAGAAGAAGGAACAGCTGCTCGAGCCTTTGGCCGCAGCCATGAGCGAGGCGGTCGACAAGGTGCGCATCTGCTCGACCTGCGGCAATGTCGATACCTCTGATCCTTGCATGATCTGCACCGACCCGCGCCGTGACGCGGGCACGCTGATCGTCGTCGAGGACGTCTCCGACCTCTGGGCGCTGGAGCGCGCGGCCGCCATGAACACGCGCTACCACGTGCTCGGCGGCACGCTGTCGCCGCTCGACGGCATCGGTCCGGACCAGCTCAACATCCGTTCGCTGGTCGACCGCGTCGCCGGCGGCGAGGTGAAGGAGGTCATCCTTGCCGTCAACGCCACCGTAGAGGGGCAGACGACCGCGCATTACCTGACCGACCAGTTGTCCGGCTTCGAGGTCAAGGTGACGCGGCTGGCCCATGGCGTGCCTGTCGGCGGCGAGCTCGATTACCTCGACGAAGGCACGCTGGCCGCGGCGCTCAGGTCGCGGACGGCGTTTTGAGCGAATTGGGGGGCGACCTGGAAATGACGGCAGTCCCTCGCGCCCCCCTCTGTCCTGCCGGACATCTCCCCCACGAGGGGGGAGATTGGCAGCTTCGCTCCCGGCGCTCTTCCTGCAACGTTGGCGATTGGCGAAAGCCGTCGCGACATCTGATCTCCCCCCAAGTGGGGGAGATGTCCGGCAGGACAGAGGGGGGCGCGAAGGAACGCGGCTTTCACAAGCTTGCTCTCGCATTTCTGTTGTTCGCACTGATTGGGCTTTTCACCATCCCCTCCCACGCCGCTCCCATCGACGACCAGTTCCGGTCATGGCTTCAAACCGATCTCTGGCCCGAGGCCAAATCCAAAGGCATCTCGAAAAAAACCTTCGACGAGGCTTTCCTCGGCGTGAAACCGAACCTCAAGCTGCCCGACCTTGTCCTGCCCGGCGAAAAGCCCACGACGCCTGAGAAGCAGCACCAGGCCGAGTTCGGCCCGCCGGCCAACTATTTCGCCGAAAAAATCGTAAGCGCCGTCACCACGGGCGGGCGCACACGCGAAAGCGCCAATTCGAGGGTGCTCGGTCTGATCGAGAAACGCTACGGCGTGCCGGGCGAGATCGTGCTGGCGATCTGGGGTCGCGAGACCGGCTTCGGCGCGGCCAAGATGTCCTACGACGCCTTCGAGGTGCTGGGGACGGATGCCTTCATGTCGACCAAGAAGGATTTTTTTCGCACCGAGGTGCTGGCGGCGCTTGAGATCGTCGAGCGCGGGCTGGCGCCGGTCAACGCGATGAAGTCGTCCTGGGCCGGGGCGCTCGGCCAGCCGCAATTCATGCCGACCTCTTTCTTGAAGCACGCCGTCGACTTCGACGGCGACGGCCGGCCCGACATCTGGAATTCGACGCCGGACGTGCTCGCTTCGATCGCCAACTACCTTGTCCACTACGGCTGGGGGAGGGGGCGCGGCTGGGGCGTCGAGGTGACGGTGCCGGCAAACGTTTCCTGTGCGCTCGAAGGACCCGACCAGGGCAAGAAGATTTCCGACTGGGTGGCGATGGGCATCAGGCGCGTCGACAACAAGGCGTTTCAGGCAAGCGAGATGAAGGCCGAAAGCTCCCTGCTCATGCCGGCGGGGCGCAGCGGCCCGGCTTTTCTCGTCACGCCGAATTTCTATGTGATCAAGCAATACAACAACAGCGACCTCTACGGCCTGTTCATCGGCCATGCCGCCGACCGCATCGCCAAGGGCGACGCCACCTTCGTTGCCGGCTGGGGCCCGGTCGGCGACCTGCACCGCTCCGACATCGCCGCGCTGCAGCGGGCGCTGGAAGCCAAGGGCTACGACGTCGGCAGCTCCGACGGCCTGCCCGGCTTCAAGACCCGCCGCTCGATCGGCGTCTGGCAGGCGAAGAACGGTAAGCCTGCCACCTGTTTTCCCGACGCAGGCTTGGTCGCGCAACTGAAATAACGGCTGCTTCATGGCCACGAACTCTGGCAAATTTTTCCGGATCGGCTGCTCCATTTAGCCGGCGCAATGGGTCGACGGATCGCCGTCCGTTAGGTCCGATATGCCGTCTCGCAAAATGCATGTTGCGGAGCGGGGCACCGTCGAATAGGGAGTTGACCAACTGGACAAAAACCACGACGGTAAGTGGTCCAAGCCGCTGCCGGCTTCGCAAAGAATAATCAAACCCTGAGCCGGGAACTCAGGTCAACAAAACAGGGAACGATCACCATGATGCTGGAAAAGTTTGCCGTCCGTAGCTTGCTTGCGGGTGTGGCGATGACTGCGCTGCTCGCAACGCCCGCCTTCGCGGTCACGCCCGCCGACACGCTGGTCGAGGGCTTCGCGATCGACGACATCATCACCATGGATCCGGGCGAGGCGTTCGAGCTGTCGACCGCCGAAGTCACCGGCAACACCTATGATCTCCTGGTCCGTCTCGACCTCAAGGACACCTCCAAGGTCAAGCCTGACCTCGCCGAGAGCTGGACCGTTTCCGATGACGGCCTGACCTACACCTTCAAGCTCAAGCCCGGCATGAAGTTCGCGTCCGGCAATCCGATCACCGCGGCCGACGTCGCCTATTCCTTCGAGCGCGCTATCAAGCTCGACAAGAGCCCGGCCTTCATCATCAACCAGTTCGGCATCAGCGGCGACAACGTCACCGAGAAGGCCAAGGCGGTCGATGACACGACCTTCCAGTTCGTTGTCGACAAGGCCTATGCGCCGAGCTTCGTGCTCAACTGCCTGTCCGCCACCGTGGCTTCCGTCGTCGACTCGAAACTGGTCAAGGAGCATGTCGCCGCCGTCACGCCGAGCGCCGATTACAAATGGGACAACGACTTCGGCAATGCCTGGCTGAAGACCGGCTATGCCGGTTCGGGCCAGTACAAGTTGCGCGAATGGCGCGCCAACGAGGCCGTCGTCCTGGAGCGCAATGACAACTACAACGGCGAGAAGGCCAAGCTGGCCCGCGTCATCTACCGCAACATGAAGGAAAGCTCGGCGCAGCGCCTGGCGCTGGAGGCCGGCGACATCGACGTCGCCCGCAATCTCGAGCCGAACGACCTCGATGCCATCGCCAAGAACGCGGACCTCACCACCACCAGCGCGCCGAAGGGCACGGTCTACTACATCAGCCTCAACCAGAAGAACCCGAATCTCGCCAAGCCCGAGGTTCGCCAGGCCTTCAAATATCTGGTCGACTATGACGCGCTGAGCACCACCATCCTCAAGGGTATCGGCGAGATCCACCAGTCCTTCCTGCCGAAGGGCGACCTTGGCGCGATCGACGACAATCCCTTCAAGCTCGACGTCGCCAAGGCGAAGGAATTGCTCGCCAAGGCCGGCCTGGCGGATGGCTTTAAGGTGACCATGGACGTTCGCACCGGCCAGCCGACCACCGGCATGGCGGAATCGATCCAGCAGACGCTCGGCCAGGCCGGCATCCAGCTGGAGATCATTCCGGGCGACGGTAAGCAAACGCTTACCAAATACCGTGCCCGCAACCACGACATCTATATCGGCAACTGGGGCCAGGATTATTTCGATCCGAACTCAAATGCCCAGACCTTCGCCTCCAACCCGGACAATTCCGACGCGGCCAAGATCAAGACATTGGCCTGGCGCAACGCCTGGGACATCCCGGACCTGACCAAGGAGACCGAGGCGGCGCTTCTGGAAAAGGATTCGGCCAAGCGCGCCGACATGTACAAGGATCTGCAGAAGAAGATTCTCGACACCAGCCCCTTCGTCATCATCCACCAGCAGCTGGAAGTGGCGGGCCTGCGCAAGAACCTCAAGGGCTTCGCGCTCGGCCCGAGCTTCGACACCAATTTCGTCGGTCCGGTCTCGAAGGAATAGCGTCCTCGGACGCCCCTCGTGAGCGTAGCTGAAAACCAGGTGGCGGCGGGGCGCGGCAGCGCCCGTGCTGTCGCCATCCTATCCTCGCTCGGCCGCTTCCTGGTCGTCGCGGTGACGACTTATCTCGGTCTTCTCGCGGTGACCTTCTTCATCGGCCGCGTCATCCCGATCGATCCGGTGCTGGCCGTCCTCGGCGATCGCGCGCCGACCGCCGTCGTCGAGCGCACGCGCCGCGAGATGGGTCTCGACCTGCCCTGGATCGAGCAGTTCTACCTCTATGTCAAAGCAGCGCTGAGAGGCGACTTCGGCACCTCGGTTCTGACCACCAATCCGGTGATGGCCGACATCCGCCGCGTCTTCCCGGCGACTATCGAGCTGGCGACGCTGGGCACGATCATCGGCGCCGTCATCGGCGTGCCGCTCGGCGTGCTGGCCGCCGTCAAGCGCGGCAGCCTGATCGACCAGATCGCCCGCGTCGTCGGCCTCATCGGCTATTCCGTGCCGATCTTCTGGCTTGGGCTGCTCGGCCTGGTGCTGTTCTACGCCAAGCTGCAATGGATCGCCTTCCCGGCGCGGCTCGACGTCGTCTACGAATACACATTCACGCCGATCACCGGCTTCTACCTGCTCGATGCCGCGATCCAGGGGCAGTGGGACGTTTTCCACGACGCCTGGCGCCACATCGTCCTGCCCGCTGCGCTGCTCGGCTATCTGTCGCTCGCCTATATCAGCCGCATGACCCGCTCCTTCATGCTGAACGAGCTGGCGCAGGAATATATCGTCGCGGCGCGCGCCAAGGGTCTGTCGGAGACGCGCATCATCTGGGGCCACGCGCTGCGCAACGCCGCTGTGCCGATGGTGACGGTGATCGCGCTTTCCTACGCCAACCTGCTCGAGGGCTCGGTGCTGACCGAGACCGTCTTCTCCTGGCCGGGCATCGGGCTCTACATCACCAATTCGCTGCAGAATGCCGACATGAACGCCGTGCTCGGCGGCACCATCGCCATCGGCTCGGTCTTCATCGCCATCAACCTCCTGTCCGATCTGCTCTACCGGCTGCTCGATCCAAGGACGAAGACCGGATGAGTGCTGAAACCATCCAGTCCAGGCGCGAATGGCTGCTCAGCGACCGGCCGGCATCGCGCCTGCAGGCAAGGCTAGGCCGCGCCTATGTCGCCTGGCGTCGCTTCTCCGCCAACCGGCTGGCGCTGGTCGGCATGTTGATCATCATCGCGCTGGTGCTGGTCGCCGCGCTTGCCGACGTGCTGGCGCCCTATTCCGCGACCGTGGGCGACCTGAAGAACGCCCGCCTGCTGCCGCCGAGCGCCGCGCATTGGTTCGGCACCGACGACCTAGGCCGCGACATCTATTCGCGCATCGTCTACGGCGCGCGCTGGACGCTTTATGTGGTGATCCTCGTCGCCATCATCGCCGCGCCCATCGGCCTGCTGGTCGGCACGGTCGCCGGTTATGCCGGCGGCTGGACCGACACGATCCTGATGCGCATCACCGATATCTTCCTCGCCTTTCCGAAGCTGGTGCTGGCGCTGGCTTTCGTCGCGGCGCTCGGTCCCGGCATCGAGAACGCCGTGCTGGCGATCGCCATCACTTCCTGGCCGCCTTATGCGCGCATCGCCCGCGCCGAGACGCTGACGGTGCGCAACTCCGACTACATCAAGGCGGTGCAACTGATGGGCGCCTCGCCCTTCCGCATCGTGCTGCGCCACATCATGCCGCTCTGCATCTCTTCGCTGATCATCCGGGTGACGCTGGACATGGCCGGCATCATCCTCACCGCCGCGGGCCTCGGCTTCCTAGGCCTCGGTGCGCAGCCGCCGCTGCCCGAATGGGGCGCGATGATTGCATCGGGTCGCCGCTTCATCCTCGACCAGTGGTGGGTTGCCGCGGCCCCTGGTGCCGCCATCCTCATCGTCAGCCTCGGCTTCAACCTGCTCGGCGACGGTCTGCGCGACGCGCTCGATCCCCGGAGTGGCGACCAATGAACGGCGACACGCTCCTCGAAGTCGACGACCTGCGCGTCACCTTCCCGACTCGCACGGGCATTGTGCAGGCGGTGCGCGGCGTCTCCTTCTCGCTCGGCCGCGAGCGTCTGGGCATCGTGGGCGAAAGCGGCTCCGGCAAGTCGCAGACCGGCCGCGCCATCATGGGGTTGACCCCACCGCAGGCCGAGGTTTCGGCCAGGAAGCTCGCCTTCGACGGCATCGACCTGCTCTCGATCTCGCCACGCCAGCGCCGGTCGCTGCGGGGAAACCGCATCGCCATGATCCTGCAGGACCCGAAATATTCGCTGGATCCGGTGATGACCATCGGCCGCCAGATCGTCGAGACGCTGCGCACGCACGAACGGGTCTCCAAGGCCGAAGCGCGCGAGCGGGCGCTGGCCATGCTGCAGGCGGTGCAGATCCGCGATCCGGCCCGCGTCTTCGACCTTTACCCGCACGAGGTCTCGGGCGGCATGGGTCAGCGCGCCATGATCGCCATGATGCTGATCACCGGACCGGAGCTGATGATCGCCGACGAGCCGACCTCGGCGCTCGACGTCACCGTGCAGCTCGACGTGCTGAAAATCCTCGACAAGCTCGTCGCCGAGCGCGGCATGGGGCTGATCTTCATCTCGCACGATCTGCGCCTGGTTTCGTCCTTCTGCGACCGGGTCGTCGTCATGTATGCCGGCAAGGTGGTCGAGCAGATCAAGGCTTCCGAACTGCGCGACGCCCAGCATCCCTACACGCGCGGCCTGCTCAACTGCATGCCGAGGATCGGCTTCGAGCGCCATCCGCTGCCGGTGCTCGACCGCAAGCCGGAGTGGGCGGCATGACGGCTTCCATCACTGTCGAAGGGCTGGAAGTGGTCTTCGACCGTTTTCGCGCGCTGAAGGGCGTCAGCCTCGACGTGAGGGAAGGCGAATCCTACGGCCTCGTCGGGGAAAGCGGTTCCGGCAAGTCGACGCTGCTGAGGGCCATCACCGGCCTCGCGCCTGTTGCTTCGGGCACCATCACCGTCAACGGCAAGACCCTTGGCAAGACCCGCGACAAGGCCTTTTACCGTGATGTGCAGATGGTCTTCCAGGATCCGTACGGCTCGCTGCATCCGCGCCAGACGGTCGACCGCCTGCTGCAGGAGCCCCTCGCGATCCATGGCATTGCCGACGGCGAGAAGCGCATCGAACGCGCGCTGGACGAGGTTGGCCTCGGCAAGGGCTTCCGCTTCCGCTACGCGCACCAGTTGTCGGGCGGCCAGCGCCAGCGCGTGGCGATCGCCCGTGCGCTGATCCTTGAACCCTCGATCCTGTTGCTCGACGAGCCGACCTCGGCGCTCGACGCCTCGGTACAGGCCGAGGTGCTGAACCTGCTCGAAGAGGTGCGCCGGCGCCACAAGCTGACCTTCCTGATGGTCAGCCACGACCTTGCCATCATCACCCATATGTGCGAGCGCCTGATGGTGATGCAGAACGGCGAGGCGGTTGAGACGCTGACCGCGAGCCAGCTGATCGGCCACCGGGTGAGCGAGGATTATACGCGGAATTTGCTCAGGGCCAGCGAGGGGTTTGTGCGGACGGCTTGAGATGGTTCCTGTTGGCGCATAGCCAATTTAGGAGATTTCGCATGGAGCGATGGGACTTCGAAGACCCACCGAACGTCGCGGTCTTATCGGACAAGGGCATATTCAGACACGGCGACTGGATCGCATACGTTGTGCATGAAAATGACGATGACGATAATGATGAAGGGGGCAGTTGGCAGTTCTACAGCAGCGACACGCGGGATCGGAATGAAAGCGACATGATGCTCGTAGGCTTGCGAGAGATGGTTGGCCAGGACAAGAGCATCCTGGAATTGGCCGATTTGCCAAAGGGTTGGCACGCTTGGCGCAGCTCAAAGTCATCGCCGTGGCAGCGCGCCAAGTCGCGTCCCCTCGGCCTACGCGATGGCGAATGACGCCTCAGGTTGGGGTGGTCTGCGCCAGATGTCCGGTCTCTGAAACAGCCACGCTTTCCCTATCGTTCGGCTCCTTGATCCTGAACCACGTCACATAGAGCGCCGGCAGGAAGAGCAGCGTGATCGCTGTGCCGGCGATGATGCCGCCCATCATGGCGTAGGCCATCGGTCCCCAGAACACTTCGCGCGCGATCGGGATCAGCGCGAGACTTGCAGCCGCGGCGGTTAGCGCGATCGGCCGCATGCGGTGCTCGGTGGCTTCGATCACGGCCGCCCAGCGGTCCTTTCCCTCGGCGACGAGGTCCTCGATCTGCACGATCAGGATCACCGAGTTGCGGATCAGGATGCCGATCAGCGCCAGGACGCCGAGTATGGCGACGAAGCCGAGCGGCGCGCCGCTCGGCACCAGCGCCGCCACCACGCCGATCAGGCCGAGCGGCGCCACCGCCACCACAAGGAACAAGCGCTGGAAGCTCTGCAGTTGGATCATCAGGATGGTCGCCATGACGAACAGCATCAGCGGCACCACCGCCGCGATCGGCCCCTGGCTCTTGGCGCTTTCCTCGACCGAGCCGGCGGTCTGCACCGAATAGCCCGGCGGCAGCTTGGCGATGAAGGCGTCGACCGACGGTTTCAGCTCGTTGACGACGGTCGCCGGCAGGACGTCGCCGACCAGGCCGGCGCGCACGGTGATGGTCGGCGCGCGGTTGCGCCGCCAGACCATCGGCTGTTCGAGGTCGTAGCGGAAGTTGGCGATTGCCGCCAACGGGATCGACTCGCCGGTGCCGGTCGGCAATTGCAAATTCTGCAGCGTCGAGATCGAGCTGCGGTCCGCCTCGCGCGAGCGCGCCACGACATCGATCAGATAGGTGGCGTCGCGCACCTGGGTGATCGTCGCGCCGCCGACCGTGCTGTTCAGCGCGCTGGCGATGTCGGAGGAGGTGATGCCGAGCTGGCGCGCCTTGTCCTGCAGCACGTCGACCCTCAGCACGCGCTGCGGCTCGTTCCAGTCGAAGGTGGGGGCCGCCAGCTTCGGATTGGCCGATATCAGGCCGGCGAATTGCTGCGCGAGCTCGCGCACCGTCTGAATGTCGGGACCGCCTACGCGGTACTGCACCGGCCGGCCCACCGGCGGGCCGAGCTCCAGCAATTTGACGAAGGCGTCGGTGCCGACGAATTCCTCGCGCAGCAGCTTCTCCAGCGCCGCCTTCACCCGGTTGCGCGCCTCGATGCTCTTGGTGACGATCACGGTCTGGCCGAAATAGGGATTGGCCGGCTGCACGTCATAGGAGAGCACGAAGCGCACGGCGCCTTCGCCGATATAGGAGGAGAAGTGGTCGATGTCGGGATTGCCGACCAGCGCGCGCTGTTCGAAGCGTTCCATCTGGTCGCGCGTTTCCGTGATCGAGGAGTTCTGCGGCAGGTTCCAGTCGACGATCAGCTCCGGCCGGTCGGACGGCGGGAAGAATTGCTGCTGCACAAGGCCGAAGCCGGCCACCGAGCCGGCGAACAAAAGCACCGTCACGATGATGGTCAGCCAATGGCGGCGCACGGAAAAGACGAGCACGCGCCGGAACAGCGAGGTGAGGCGTCCGGGCTGGTCGTGGTGCTTCGCCTTCATCGTCGCCGGCAGGATGGTGACGCCGAGCAGCGGCGCGAACAGCACCGCCACGATCCATGACACAAGCAGCGATACCGCGATGACGACAAACAGCGTGAAGGTGTATTCGCCGGCGGCGCTCGAGTTGAGGCCGATCGGGATGAAGCCGGCGACCGTCACCAGCGTTCCCGTCAGCATAGGGAAGGCGGTCGAGGTGTAGACATAGGTCGCCGCCTTGCGCAGATTGTCGCCGACCTCCAGCCGCGCCACCATCATCTCGACCGCGATCATCGCATCGTCGACCAATAGCCCGAGCGCGATGATCAGCGCGCCGAGCGAGATGCGCTGCAGCGAGATGCCGAGATAGGCCATGACTGTGAAGGTGATCGCCAGCACAAGAGGGATCGACAGCGCCACGACGAAGCCGGCGCGCATGCCGAGGCTGATGAAGGAGACGGCGAGCACGATCGCGACGGCCTCGAACAGCGCCCGCGTGAAGCCCGAGACCGCCTCCTCGACGATGACCGGCTGGTCGGCGACCAGATGCACGCCGACGCCGACCGGCAGGTCGGCCAGCACCTTCTGCATCTCCTCATGCAGCGCCTCGCCGAATTTCAGCAGGTTGGCATTGGGCTTCATGCCGATGGCAAGCCCGATCGCGTCCTGGCCGTTGAAGCGGAACAGGGCTGTCGGCGGGTCGACATAGCCGCGCCGGATCGTCGCCACATCGCTCAGCCGGAAGAAGCGATCGTTGACGCGCAGATTGATGGCCCGGAGGCTTTCCTCTGAGGTGAACTGTCCGCCGACGCGCACGCTGATGCGCTCTGGTCCGGACTCGATGACGCCGGAGGGCGTGATCGCGTTCTGCGCCTGCAGGCTGGCGACGATCTGCTGCTGGTTGAGGCCGAGCGCCGCGATCTGCCGGCTCGAGAATTCGAGATAGATCGCCTCGTCCTGCGCGCCGACCAGATCGACCTTGCCGGCATTCGGCACGGTCAGGATCTTCGTGCGGACATCCTCCACGTAATCGCGCAATTGGCGCGGCGTCAGCCCGTCGGCGGTGAAGGCGTAGATGTTGCCGAAGACGTCGCCGAAGCGGTCGTTGAAGAACGGTCCCTGCACGCCTTGCGGAAGCTGCGCCTTGATGTCGTTGACCATGTTGCGCACCTGAAGCCAGTTCGGCACGACGTCGCGCGCCTTGGTGGTGTCCTTCAGGTTGACGAAGATGACGGTCTGGCCGGCGGTGGTGACGGATTTGGTGTAGTCGAGGCTGTCGAGTTCCTCGAGCTTCTTCTCGATGCGGTCGGTCACCTGCTGCACCGTCTCCTTGACCGAGGCGCCGGGCCAATTGGCCTGGATGATCATGGTCTTGATGGTGAAGGCGGGGTCTTCCTCGCGGCCGAGATTGAGATAGGAGAATATGCCGGCCACCACGAAGACCAGCATGAAGTACCAGACCATGGAGCGGTGGCTGAGCGCCCAGTCGGAGAGGTTGAAGCCCTTCATCAGACGCCGCCCTCCGGCACTTTGACCTTCTGGCCTTCGCTCAAACTGTGGACGCCGGCAGTGACCACGCGCATGCCGGCTTCAAGTCCTTCCGCCACCATGAAGGAGCCGCCGTTCTTCGAGGCGATCTTGATCTCACGAGCGCTCACGCTGGAGGATTGCGGATCGACGATCCAGACTTTCTCCGAGCCGTCCTTTTCGAGCAGCGCCGACATCGGCAGTTCGATCGTCGGCGCCACCTTGGTCATGCGCGTTGCCGTGATCGTCGAGCCCAACCGGAACGCCGTCGGCGGATCGACCAGCGTCAGCTTCACGCGCCGTGTGCGGGTAGCGCCTTCCGACTGCGGCGCGATCTCGCGCAGCTTGGCGTCGGTTTTGATGGTCGGCAGCGATTGCAGGATGATCTCGAACGGCGTGCCGACGGTGAGGTCGCCGATCAACTGGTCGGGAATGTCGACCACGGCCTCGCGCGGGTCGGTGCGCGCCACGGTGACGACGGTCTGTCCGGCCGAAACGGTCTGCCCGACCTCGGCGCCGGTAGCGGTGACGACGCCGTCGAAATCGGAGAACAGCCGGGCATAGCCGAGCTGTTCCTGCGACTTGGCCAAAGCGGCATTGGCGCGCTCGACACCGGCTTCCGCCGCTTGCCGCGCCTGTTTGGCGGCATCGAACGTGGCTTGCGAGGTGTTGGCCGAGGCAAGCAGCTGGCGCTGGCGATCCTCGCTGGCGGCGGCGTTGATGAACTGCGCCTGCGCGTTCGACAGATCGGCTTTCGAGGCCTGGACAGCGAGCTCCAGCGCCGTCGGATCGAGCGCAGCGATCGTCGTGCCCTTGGTGACGAGGTCGCCGACCTTGACGTCGCGCGAGACGACGCGGCCGAGCAGGCGGAAGGCAAGGTCTGCGCTGTATTGCGGTTCGACCGAACCGGCAAAGCCGAAGGTCTCGACGGTCTTCGGCTCCACCACCACCGACAGCACCGGCCGGATGACCTCCGGCGGCTTCTCTTCCGAGCGCGAGCAGGCGGCGAGCGCTGCAAGGACGAGCAGGGGAGCGATGTGCCGCAACCGGTTCATTGGCTGGCTCCAGCGATCTCGACCGTTTGTCCGGGGCTGAGCAACTGCCCGCCCGCGGTGACGACGCTCTGGCCTTCCTGCAATCCCTTGTCGACGGCGACCACGCCGGAATCGAAGGCGAGCACCTCGACCGGAGCCGTGCTTACAGCCTTGCTCGACGGATCGACGATCCAGACGGCGGACTTGCCACCGGTCGAAGTCAGCGCCTGCCAGGGCAACAGGATGGCCTTGACCGGCTTGGCGCTGACCGTGCCGATCACGGCCGCGCCGAGCGGCATGCCTGCGGGCGTGTCGGGGATGCCGACCTTGACGCGGATCGATCCAGACTGGATATCGACCGCCGGCGAAATCTCACGCACCTTGCCGGTCGCGCGCACCTGCGGGTCCGACAGTAGCGTGATCGTCACCGCGGGCGAAGGCGGCGTCTGGACGACCAGTGTCTCGTGCACGTTGAAGACGGCGTCGCGGTCGCCGTCCTCGGCGATGGTGAATACCGTCTGCGCCGCCTGCACCACCTGCCCGGCCTCGACCTGGCGCGCCGTGATGACGCCGGCGGCCCCGGCCTTGAGCTCGGTGTAGGACAGGTTTTCCTTGGCGTTGGCCAAGGCACTCTGCGCGGCATCGACGCTGCCTTGCGCCACTTTCAGCGTCTGGTCGGCGGTGTCGAAATCCCGCCTCGTCGTGAAACCTTGCGAAAGCAGTGTCTTTTGCCGCTGGTACGTGGCCGCGGCCTGGGTGAGCTGCGCCTGCGCCGCGTCGAGGTCGGCCTGCGCCGAGCGCAGGTCCGATTGCTGTTCCTGCGGATCGATGCGGGCAAGCACCGCACCCTGGTCGACATGCTGTCCGACCTCGACCAGTCGCTCGGCGACGCGGCCGCCGACCCGGAATGACAGATTGTTGAGTGTGCGGGCCGCGATCACCCCGGTCAGCGAGGTCCGCGGCGCATAGTCGGCGAGCGCGACCGTCTGCGTGGTCACAACCACCGGCAATTTCTTTTCCGCCGCCTGCTGCTTCTGGCAGCCGGTTGCCAGAAGCGCCGCGCCGGCGCAGGCCAGCAGCAACAAGGTTCTTGAACGACAAGGAAGGCGGAGCGGCGAAGACGGCAAGGCGGACGATGTCGCTTTCCTGCTCATGGTTCCCCTCAGCCCGTGGGAGCCGCTCCTGACGGCGGCACGTCGCGGATGAAATGAGATTAATCGATCGGCGAGAAAAGGAAACTATCTCCGAGGCGTATATCGTCGGTTAAGCGCGTTCGTTCCCCACCCTTCAGGCAGGCCCAATGGACTGGGCCAACGTGCCAACTTGAGGAAAACGTGAAATAAGGTCAGAAGGGTTTCGATCAACGGAACGGGTTGATCCCGAACAGGGATGCCCGATTGAGGGACGACATGAAGAATTCAGCCATTTCCGAACGCAAGAACCAGTCGATTTCGCGCGGCGTCGGCATGACGACGCAGATCTACGCCGACCGCGCCGAGAATTCGGAAATCTGGGATGTCGAAGGCCGTCGCTATATCGACTTCTCCTCCGGCATCGCCGTGGTCAACACCGGCCACCGCCACCCGAAGGTCATCGAGGCGGTCAAGGCGCAGCTCGACCGCTTCACCCACACCTGCCATCAGGTCGTGCCCTATGAGAGCTATGTGCGCCTGGCCGAGCGGCTGAATGGCATGCTGCCCGGCAAGTTCGACAAGAAGACGGTCTTTGTCACCACCGGCGCCGAGGCAGTCGAGAACGCCATCAAGATCGCCCGCAATGCCACCGGCCGTCAGGCCGTCATCGCCTTTTCCGGAGGCTTTCACGGCCGCACCTTCATGGGCATGGCGCTGACCGGCAAGGTGGTACCTTACAAGGTCGGCTTCGGCGCCATGCCGGCCGACGTCTTCCATGCGCCGTTCCCGGTCGCGCTGCATGGCGTTTCGGTCGCGGATTCGCTTGCCGCGCTCGACAAGCTGTTCAAGGCCGATGTCGATCCGAACCGGGTGGCCGCCATCATCGTCGAGCCGGTTCAGGGCGAGGGCGGTTTCTACGAAGCGCCGCGCGATTTCATGGCAGCACTGCGCAAGATCTGCGACCAGCACGGCATTCTGCTTGTCGCCGACGAGGTGCAGACCGGCTTTGCCCGCACCGGCAAGATGTTCGCCATGGACCATCACGACGTGGCGCCCGATCTCACCACAATGGCGAAGAGCCTTGCCGGCGGCTTCCCGCTGTCGGCGGTCACCGGCCGCGCCGAGATCATGGACGCGCCTGGCCCCGGCGGCCTCGGCGGCACCTATGGCGGCAGCCCGATCGGCGTCGCCGCGGCGCACGCCGTGCTCGATGTCATCGAGGAGGAAAAGCTCTGCGACCGCGCCAATGCGCTGGGCGCCCGGCTGAAGCAGCGGCTGGAATCGATCCGCGACGATGTGCCGGAGATCGTCGACATCCGCGGCCCGGGCTTCATGAACGCCGTCGAGTTCAACAACGCGAAGAAGGGCCTGCCGTCGGCCGAATTCGCCAACGCGGTCAGGCTGAAAGCGCTGGACAGAGGCCTTATCCTGCTCACCTGCGGCGTCTACGGCAATGTCATCCGCTTCCTGTCGCCGATCACCATCCAGGACGGCGTCATGACGGAAGCGCTGGATATTCTGGAAAGCTCGATCCGCGACGCGCGGGCGGCCTGATCGAGTGTCAGCTTCAACTATCCTTGGGCATTTTCCCTTCATCGAAAATGCCCTGGATGTCGCGTGAGCCGTGCAGGATGCGCTCAACACGCACGTCGTCGCCCTCGAGGCTTAAAAGATGACATATCTTTGGAACGCGACGGAGCGCAGCCCAGGCCAGAGTTCGGCACGGGGAGCGCCACCACGTGGTGCATCCAAGATAGTGTCGCATCGTACTCGAAGAGCCGCTATCAAGCGGCGGGCGGCGGCCGGATTTTCAGCCCGGATGTAATCGCCAATCTCTTCAATGTTCTGCACGTCGGGTGCGAAACTGAGAGCCATTATTTGCGACTTTCAGCCGCATATCTTTTCTCCAACCGATCAAAAACGTCGTCGGCTGCAATAGCTTGTCCGCTCTCCAAACCCTTGCGGATGTCTTCGCGCAGCGCGGCAAGCTTCGCCTGCCGGTGCTCTTCGCGTTCTTCCAGCAGACGCAGGCTATCGCGCACAACCTCGCTTGCGCTGGCATAGCGGCCACTCTCGACAAGCTCGCGCACGAATGCCTCGTAGCGGGAGCCAATGCTGTAGCTTGCAGGCATGGAACAACCTTTCGCTTATCCGATATTATCAATTTATGATAAGTCGGCGGAGCCCCTTTTGCCAAGGTTTGGTGTCTTTCGCACTCCCAAGCGCTGTTACCAGCATGTTGGATTGAACGGTCAGCCCATCGCCCTGGCCGGTTCGTCCTGGCTGAAGGCCGCAAGCGCCGCTTTCAGCGCATCCGGCCCGCCCGCCACCGTCTGCGGCGTCGGTGAGAAGCCCGCGCCGAGCATTTTGCGGCCAAGCATGTGGTCGGCGGGGCGGTTGACGGATTCGATGCCGAGCAGCCGGTCGCCGGCATAGTGGTAGATCGAGAATTTGTTCTCGGCGGGATCGCCGAGCACGACATGGTGATCGCCGCCTTGCGTCAGCCCGACCATCTGCAGCTTCATGTCGACGATATCCGACCAGAACCACGGTACGGCGGAGAAAGGCTCCACGTGCCCCAGGATGGTGCGCGCGGCGAGCCGCGCCTGGTCGGTAGCGTTCTGCACCGATTCCAGCCGCACGTCGCCGCCGGTGAACCAGTGCCGGTAGGAGGCGGCATCGCCGATGGCGAGGATTTGGGGAACAGAGCTCTGCATATGCTGGTCGACGCGGATGCCGTTGCCGATGGCCAGGCCGGCGGCTTCCGCCAGCTCGACATTGGGCACCACGCCGATGCCGATGATCACCATCTGCGCCGGCAGCCGCTCGCCGCCTGATGTGATCGCGGCCGAGACGCGTCCGTTGTCGCCCTCCAGACGGGCGACGGTGGTGCCAGTCAGGATGCGTACGCCGATCGCCTCCAGGCGCTGGCGCACATGCGCCGCGATGACCGGCGCCACGGCGCGGCCGAGCAGCCGGTCGACGGCCTCGACGACGGTGACGTTGCGCCCCGCGGCCCGCAGCGTCGCCGCGATCTCCAGCCCGATGAAGCCGCCGCCGAGAATGACCACGTCCTCGCTTTGCGCGCTGAGCTCGCGGATCAGGCGCGCATCGGCCAGCGAACGCAGCGAGACCACGCCGGCAAGGCCGGCGCCGTCGAGTTTCAGCAGACGCGGCCGGGAGCCAGTCGCAAGCACCAGCCGGTCGAATCCGAACGTTCCGCCGCCTGCGATATTCAACTGGCCCGCGCGGGCATCGATGCTGTCGATGCGCACGCCTGGCCGGTACTCGATGGTGTTGCCGGTGTAGAAGGCTTCGCCGCGCAAGGGTTGCGGCTTGGCCTCGGGATCCTTGATGAAGGTCTTGGACAGCGGCGGCTTGTGATAAGGCAGTTCCTGCTCGTCACCGATCAGGACGACGGGCCCTTCATAGCCCTCTTCGCGCAGGCTGGCTGCGGCCTGCACGCCGGCATGGCCCGCACCGACAATCACAACCCCGTTCGTCATCGCAATCCTTTTTGCCTTGAAATCTAGGCTGTTGCGCCAGGTGGCGATTGTCTGCCGCCGCCGCAAGAGCCGCCGATCGGGTCGCACCCAGAACGGCTGTCTGTCAATCGAGCCGTCGGTGAACTTTTCCTGCCTCGGTCCGCCTTAAAGTTGACATTTATAGTTTAGAATAATTCTAAACTATTGTTTCAATTGAATTTTTCCTGCGGCGCTAGTTGACTTCGGCCTTTCCATCGCTTTATGGAGAGCTGCGCGGAAAGCGCATCCCCTTTGATGTCTGGGCCTTGAACCCTTTCGATTGGAGGCAAGTGAGTGTCTTTTTATCGCGAACCGCGCATCGGCGCGGCCACCATTTTTCCCGGCATGCTCATGCCTCGGCGCGGGTGGACACATGCGCCTTTTGTCAAATTCCGAAAGAACTGGAGAAGCATGATGACGGCACGTAATGGCGGCAGGCTGGCTGCGATCTGCGCCACGGCTGCACTGACGGCAGCGGTTTTCGTGTTGCCGGCGAAAGCCGAGACCGACGCCAAAGCGGTGATCAAGACCTATGCCGACATCGCTTTGGCCAAATACGAGGATTCGCTGACCACCGCGCTGGCGCTGGACAAGGCGGTGGACGCGCTTATCGCCAATCCCTCCGCCGATACGCTGAACGCCGCGCGCGAAGCCTGGAAGGCGGCGCGCATCCCCTACCAGCAGACCGAGGTCTATCGCTTCGGCAACAAGATCGTCGACGACTGGGAAGGCCGCGTGAATTCCTGGCCGCTGGATGAGGGCCTGATCGACTATGTCGCCAAGAGCTACGGCACCGAGTCGGATGAGAACGCGCTCTACACGGCCAACGTCATCGCCAACAAGGAAATCGAGATCAACGGCAAGAAGGTCGACGCCTTGAAGCTGACGCCGGAATTCCTCTCCGGCACGCTGCAGGAAGCCGGCGGCGTCGAGGCCAATGTCGCGACCGGCTATCACGCGATCGAATTCCTGCTCTGGGGACAGGACCTGCACGGCACCGGTCCGGGCGCCGGCGAGCGGCCCTATACGGACTACGACTTCAAGAACTGCACGGGCGGCAATTGCGACCGCCGCGCCGAATATCTGAAATCGGCGAGCGACCTTCTGGTGTCCGACCTGCGGGAGATGGTCGACAACTGGAAGGAAGACGGCGCCGCGCGCAAGAACCTGACCGATGGCGACGTGAATGCCGGCATCTCCACCATCTTCACGGGCATGGGCTCGCTCTCCTATGGCGAACTGGCGGGCGAGCGCATGAAGCTTGGCCTCTTGTTGCACGATCCGGAAGAGGAGCACGACTGCTTCTCGGACAACACCTATAACTCGCATCTCTATGACGCGGTCGGAATCCGCGACGCCTACCATGCAAGCTACAAGCGGCTCGACGGGTCCGTGGTTTCAGGTCCGTCGGTGTCCGACATGGTAAAGGCCGCCGATCCGGCGATCGACAAGGAGCTGTCGGGCAAGCTCGATACCACCGTCGCCAAGATGGAGGCGATCAAGGCGCGCGCTTTGGCCGGCGAGGCCTATGACCAGCAGATCGCCGGGGGCAACACCGCGGGCAACGCCACCGTGCAGGCGGCGATCGACGCGCTGATCGATCAGACCAAGTCGATCGAGCGCGCCGTCGGCTCGCTCAAGCTGAACCAGATCGCCTTCGAGGGTTCCGACAGCCTCGACGCGCCTGACAAGGTGTTCAAGTAGGGTTTAGATTTAGCCACTAGCCAAGCGGCGCCGGACCGGCGCCGTCAGCCAGAGCAAGCAAATGCTGATCTGCCATTGCAACGTCATCACTGAGAAGGAGATCGAGCAGACGATCGTCGGCCTGCTGGATGAGGATCCCTGGCAACTGATCGTGCCCGCGAAGGTCTACCACGCGATGCGCAAGCGGGGCCGCTGTTGCGGCTGTTTCCCAAATGTGGTGGAAACGATCATTCGGGTCACCGAGAACTACCACGCCCGCTCAGAGGTGGGCGGCGTGGACATCGTTTCACACCTGGATCGCGTGCGGGGCTTGCGCGGCCAATACCGGAGCAGAACCCATGAAAGGCGAACCCCAGATCATCGAGCGGCTTAACGAGGCTCTGTTTCTGGAGCTTGGAGCCGTCAACCAGTATTGGGTGCATTACCGTCTGCTTGAGGATTGGGGCTACACCAAGCTGGCAAAGAAGGAGCGGGCGGAATCGATCGAGGAAATGCATCACGCCGACCGGCTGATCGCGCGCATCATCTTCCTCGAAGGCCACCCGAACCTGCAGTCCGTCGCGCCGCTGCGCATCGGCCAGAACGTCAAGGAAGTGCTCGAATCCGATCTGGCCGGCGAATATGACGCGCGCAGCGCCTACAAGCGCTCGCGCGAGATCTGCCACGACGAAGGCGATTTCGTCTCGATGAAGCTGTTCGAGGACCTTTTGACCGACGAGGAAGGCCATATCGACTTCCTGGAAACGCAGCTCGACCTGCTCGCTTCGATCGGCGAGGAAAAGTACGGCCTGCTCAACGCCGACCCGGCCAACGAGGCGGAGTAAGGACATGCGGGAATGCGGCGCCCCGTAGATTTTTCGCGCCGCGCGCAGCGGGTCGCAATCGACGGCCTGCCGCTCCAGAAGAGCCCGCGATACCGGACCGGTCGCGGGGCGTCGCTTTTGCTGGCGATCATGCTTTCCATGGCTGTATGGGCGGGCGAGCCAACCGCTCTGCCGACGAGCCGCACCGACCTGACGCCGAAGGATCAGGCGCGGGTTCTGGCCGTCACCAGGCCAACGACCGACTTCACCAGGCCCGAGCCGTTCGAGCTGATGCAGGGCGGCGCCGGCACGTCGAAGAAGGACATCAACCGCGACGCCTTCTCGCAATCCTCCGCCAACATCACCTTCGAGGAGGAGGGCAATTTCAAGCTCGGCAATGCGCTGTTCCGCAAGAACTGGGTCTCCTCGCCCTCCTCGACCCAGGCCTCGGATGGACTTGGGCCGTTGTTCAACGAGCGCGCCTGCCAGAACTGCCATCTGAAGGATGGCCGTGGCCGCCCGCCGGAGGGTGACGCCGGATCGACGTCGATGTTCCTCAGGCTCGCGCGCGACGCGAGCAGCGCCGAGGAAAAGGCAGCCCTTGCCGACCACAAGGTGCTGAATTTTCCGGACCCGGTCTATGGCGCGCAACTGCAAGATCTGGCGGTTCCAGGCCTCAAGGGCGAGGGCCGGATGCGCGTCGTCTATACCGAGGAAAAGGTGACGCTTGGCGACGGCACCGTCGTTGCGCTGCGCAAGCCGAGCTATTCGGTCGAAAATCTCGGCTATGGGCCGCTCGATCCCCGCACCACGCTGTCGCCGCGCCTGACGCCGCCGATGATCGGGCTCGGCCTGATCGAGCAGATCGCGTCGGCCGATATCCTTGCCCATGCCGATCCGGACGATCGCGATGGTGACGGCATTTCGGGCAGGCCGAACATCGTGCGCGACGAGTTGAGCGGTGAAGTGACCTTGGGCCGCTTCGGCTGGAAGGCGCAGACCGCCTCGATCCGCCAGCAGGCGGCCGATGCTTTTGCCGGCGACATCGGCATCTCGACCCCGGAAATGTCGAAGCCTTGGGGCGATTGCACCGAGGCGCAGAAGGCTTGCGTTGCCATGCCGAACGGTGTCCAGGAACGCCTTGGCACCGCCGAGGCGCCGCCGCCGGTGATGGATCTTGTCACTTTCTATTCGCAGAACCTGGCCGTGCCGGCGCGTCGCGATCTCGACAAGCCGGACGTGCTTGCCGGCAAGAAGCAGTTCTACGACATGGGCTGCATTGCCTGCCACACGCCGAAATTCGTCACCATGCGCGGCACGACCGAGAAGGCGCAGGCCTTCCAGCTGATCTGGCCATATTCCGATTTCCTGCTGCACGACATGGGCGAGGGCCTCGCCGACGGGCAACGGGTCGGAGAGGCGACCGGCAGCGAGTGGCGCACCCCGCCGCTCTGGGGCATCGGGTTCACCGCGACGGTCAACGGCAATGCCTTCTATCTGCATGACGGTCGCGCCCGCACGCTTGCCGAGGCGATCCTGTGGCATGGCGGCGAGGGGCAGAAGGCCCGTGACCGCTTCGCCGGCGCCGCCGCCGCCGATCGTGACGCGCTGATCAAATTCCTGGAGTCCCTCTGATGTCGAAAAGCCTGGCTCTCGCTCTCCCGTTCCTTCTGGCCGCCGCTTTGCCGGCATCGGCCGCGGTCAAGGCTTCCGACATCATCGGGCGCGCGATCGAAGGGTTCGTTCGCCCGGCCTATACCAGCCTGGACGAGCATGCGGCTGGCCTCACCAAGGCGATGCGCCAGCTTTGCGAAGCGCCGTCCGAAATGAATCTCGAAGCGGCGCGCTCGGCGTTTTCCGGCACCGTGGAGGCCTGGTCGGTGGCCGAAATCATCGCCTTCGGGCCGATCAAGGAGAACAACCGGCTGGAGCGGATGCTCTACTGGCCGGACCGCAAGAGCATCGGCCTGCGGCAAGTGCAGGCCACGCTCGCATCCAAGGATCCGTCAGCCACCGATCCGGCGCAACTGGCGCAAAAGAGCGTCGCCATGCAGGGCCTCGGCGCGCTCGAATACGTGCTTTATGGCGACGGCGCCGAAACGCTTGCCGGGAAGGACGAGCCCTATCGATGCGCCTATGGCGCGGCTGTCGCCGGCAACATCGAAACCATGGCCGGCGAGGTGCGCGACGCCTGGCAAAAGCCCGACGGCTTTGCCTCGCTCTGGGCCAATCCAGGACCGAACAACCCGCTCTACCGCGACGGCAATGAAGCGGTGACGGAACTGGTCGGCGTCTTCATCAACGAGCTGGACATGATCCGCGACGTGCGGCTCAAGGGCTTCCTCGGCGCCAAGCCGGACGCCGACAAGCCGAAGCAGGCGATCTACTGGCGCTCGCGGAACACGGCGACGTCGCTGGCCGGAAATCTCTCCGGCATCGACCAGCTGTTCCAGGCCTCGAAGCTTGGTGACGCGCTGCCAGCCGATGCGCGATGGATGGCCGAGTCCATCCACATCCAGCTCGGCAATGGCGTAACAACCGCGAAATCGGTCGCCGGCCCGATCGACAAGGCGCTCGCCGATCCCGCGTTGCGCGACAAGCTCGAGCATTTCGCGCTGATCACCTCCAGCCTGTCGACCCTGATCGGCACCAGGATGACCGCCGAGTTCGGCCTGACCGCGGGCTTCTCGTCGCTGGACGGGGATTGATGCCGTGAGAACCGCCCTCATCGACCGCCGCGATTTCCTGCGGGCTGCTGGCGCAAGCTTTGCCTCCGCCATGGCGCCGCGCGCCTGGGCCGACACGCTGGCGGCGGACGCCGTCTTTGCCACGGCTTTCGTCAAGCGCGACGGCAGTTTTGGCGCCGCCGTGCTCTCCGAGGCGGGAAAAATTCTGCACTGCATCGATCTGCCGGATCGCGGCCATGACGTCACCTTCGATCCGGTGTCGAAACGCTCGGTGGTATTTGCCCGCCAGCCCGGCACCTTCGCCGTCGTCTTCGACCATGCCGGCCGCGACAAGCCTTTGACCATTGCCAGCGTCGCCGGCCGGCACTTCTTCGGCCATGGCGTGTTCTCGCCCGACGGCGCCTTGCTCTATGCGACCGAGAACGACTTCGACAACGCGGCAGGTGTCGTCGGCGTCTACGATGCGAAGGCTAAGTTCAACCGCATCGGCGAGTTCCCGACCTATGGCATGGGGCCGCATGAGCTGCTCCTGCTCGGCGACGGCCGAACGTTGGCGATCGCCAATGGCGGCATCGAAACCCATCCCGACTATGGTCGCGCCGAGCTCAACATCGCGACGATGAAGCCGTCCTACACGCTGGTCGACCGCATTACCGGCGACCTGATCGAAAAGCATGAATTGCCGCCGGCGCTGCATCAGCTGTCGATCCGGCATATGGATCGCGACCAGGCGGGCACCGTCTGGTTCGGCTGCCAATATCGCGGGCCGGCGACCGACCGGCCGGCGCTGGTCGGCCGCGCCGCGCGCGGCAAGGAGCTCGTGCTTCTCGAGATGCCGCAGGACGTGCTCTCCGGCTTCCGCAACTATATCGGCTCGGTCGCCGCCAATGCCGCGACAGGCACGGTCGCCGTCACCTCGCCGGAGGGCAATTCGCTGGCCGTCCTCGACGCCGTCAGCGGACGCGTAGTCGCGACCAGATCGCTGGCCGAGGTCTGCGGCCTTGCACCCGACGGCGCCGGCTTCATGGCGACGACCGGCGCCGGCGAGATCGTCGGCGTTGCCGGCGACATCCGTTCCGAGCCGGATTATGTCTGGGACAACCATATGCTGCGCATTGCGGCCCCGGTCTGATAACCGAGGCCCTGGAGGCCGGTAAGCAAAGCCGCTTAACATTTCTCCGCCCTGGCCCTTGCGGTGGCGGCCCATGCCGGGCAGAGGGAATTGTGTTTCGATCCAGTTCTTTAACCGGCCATATGAAGCTGCCCGAATGAAGTCGACCTTATGAAGCTGCTCGCCATCGATTGCGCCGCCAATCTCTGCGCCGCCTGCATCTATGACGCGGACGCGGATGCGGAGCTTGGCCGAGAGGTGCGCGATCTCGGCAAAGGGCATGCCGAGCATCTGATGACCGTCCTCGAGACCGCGCTTGAAGCAAGTGGGGCCGGCTATCAGGACCTCAATGCTGTTGCCGTCTCGATCGGACCGGGCTCCTTCACCGGCCTGCGTGTCGGCGTCTCGACCGCGCGCGGCCTGGCCCTGGCGCTGAAAATCCCGGCGATCGGCGTGACGACACTGGAAGCCCTGGCCGCGGAGGGTGCGCATGCCTTTCCCGGGCGCGCGGTGCTTGCCGCGCTCGATGCCGGCCGCGAGGAAATCCACGCGGCGCTCTATGATAGAGCGTTAGTCGAAACTTACGGACCATCCGTAGCCACGCTTGCCGAGGCAGTGACCATGGCCGTCAACACCGACACCGTCCTTGTCGGAACCGCCGCGCCGCTAATTGCCCAGTCGGCAGGTCGTGTCTTCGACACCGGTCCGGTCGCCGCCACCGCCGATATTGCGACCTATGCCGGGCTGGCCGCCGCCAAGGGACCCGGCGAGAAGCCGAAGCCGCTCTATCTGCGCGGCGCTGACGCCAAGCCGCAGGCGGGTTTCATTCTGCCAAGACAGGGCAAGGGAAACGAGCCCTGATGCGCATTCCGTTCTTTCAGCCGCGCCGCAGGGATTATGCGCTGGAACCGCTGACGGTCGCCGACAGCGCCGCTGTCTCGGTGCTGCATCGCGAGGATTTCGTGCGGCCCTGGACTGACGGCGAGTTTGCGGCACTCCTCGAACAGGACACGGTCTTCGGCTATGCCGCGCGTGAGACGGGACAGGGCTCCAAGCCGCCGGTCGGCTTTGTGCTGGCGCGGCTCGCGGCCGGCGAGGGCGAGATCCTGACGGTGGCCGTCGCCCGCAGCCATCGCCGCCAGGGCCTTGGCTGGCAGTTGATGGACGCCGTGCTGCGCGAGCTTCATGCCCAACGCGCCGAAGCGCTCTTTCTCGAGGTCGACGAGACCAATGCGCCCGCGATCGGGCTTTACCGCAGGCTTGGCTTCATCCAGGTCGGTCATCGCCCGAACTATTACCGCTCGACCGAGCACGGCCCGACCGGCGCGCTTGTCATGCGCCGCGATCTTCGCTAGCCAATCCGCGCGGTAGGGCGGGAGCGAATGATCAAGAAATTACGGATTTTCCTGGCGCTCTTCTATGTCGTCGTCTGTTCACTGGTGCTGGTGCCGCTGCAGATCCTGTCGATGAAGACGGGGCTCTGGCCCGAAACGTTCATCCTGAAGATCTGGCACGGCATGATCCTGCGGGCGCTGGGCATGCGGGTGCATGTGAAGGGCGCGCTGGCCAATGACCGCCCTCTGCTGGTGGCTGCCAACCACATTTCCTGGACCGACATCATGGTGCTCGGCTCCTTCGTCGATGTGAAGTTCATCGCCAGGGCCGACATGGAGGGCTGGCCGCTGATCGGCATGCTGTCCAAGCTGCAGCGCACTGTCTTTATCGAGCGCGAGCGCAAGCGCACTTCCGGCGACCAGGCGAGCGAGATCGCCAAAAGGATGGCGAACGGCGACGCCATGGTGCTGTTCGCCGAAGGTTCGACCGGCGACGGCAATCTCGTGCTGCCGTTCAAGAGCACGCTGTTCGGCGCGGCCTCGATGGCGATCTCGGAGGTCGCCGCGGAGCAGGTCTTCATCCAGCCCGTGGCGATCGCCTATACGCGCCTGCACGGCATGCCGATGGGGCGACGCCACCGGCCGATGACCGCCTGGATCGGCGATCAGGACCTGACGCCGCATCTGAAAACCCTGCTTGCCGAAGGCGCGATCGATGCCGAGGTGCATTTCGGCCAGCCGGTGCCGTTCTCCAAGGGCTCGAACCGCAAGGAAACGGCAAGGCTGATGGAAGCCAAGGTGCGCGAGATGATGCAGGCCATCCTCGCCGACCCGGCCAAAAGCCGGTGAGTCCGGGGTTGCGCGGCGCGCTTCGGGCAGAATCGTCTGTTTTTTGTCACGGAAAGGCGGTAGAAGCCGCCCAATGGAACTGAACACGATTGAAAGCCACGGTATCGGCGCTGCCGCCGAGCGCTCGGATGGCACTGACCGCACGGCGAAAAAGGTCTTCGTCAAGACCTATGGCTGCCAGATGAACGTCTACGATTCCCAGCGCATGACCGATGCGCTGGCCGCCGACGGCTATGTCGCCACCGACGCCGTCGAGGACGCCGATCTGGTGCTGCTCAACACCTGCCATATCCGCGAGAAGGCGGCGGAAAAGGTCTATTCCGAGCTTGGCCGCATCCGCGACATGAAGGCCGAGCGCGCCGAGGCCGGCCGCGAATTGCTGATCGGTGTCGCCGGCTGCGTGGCGCAGGCCGAGGGCGCCGAGATCATCCGCCGCGCTCCGGCGGTCGACCTGGTCATCGGCCCGCAGACCTATCACCGGCTGCCCGACGTGCTGGCAAGGGTCCGTGGCGGCGAGAAGATCGTCGAGACCGAATATGCCATCGAGGACAAGTTCGAGCATCTGCCACAGCCGAAGCGCGCCGAGCTTGCCAGGCGCGGCGTCACCGCTTTCCTGACGGTGCAGGAAGGCTGCGACAAGTTCTGCACCTTCTGCGTGGTGCCCTATACCCGCGGCTCGGAGGTCTCGCGCCCTGTGGCGCAGATCGTCGCCGAGGCCGAGCGACTGGCTGAGGCCGGCGTGCGCGAGGTGACCCTGCTCGGCCAGAACGTCAATGCCTGGCATGGCGTGGGCGAAAACGGCGAGGAATGGGGGCTCGGCCGCCTGCTGTTCCGCCTTGCGGAAATCCCTGGACTGGCGCGGCTGCGCTACACCACCAGCCATCCGCGCGACATGGACGACGAATTGATCGCCGCGCATCGTGACCTGCCCGCCTTGATGCCCTATCTGCATTTGCCGGTGCAGTCGGGCTCCGACCGGATTTTGAAGGCGATGAATCGCAGGCACACGGCACGCGACTATCTGGCGCTCATCGAGCGCATCCGCGCCGCCCGTCCCGACATCGCCATGTCCGGCGATTTCATCGTCGGCTTCCCCGGCGAGACGGAAGAGGATTTCGAAGCGACGCTGAGACTGGTGCGGGAGGTGGGCTACGCCTCGGCCTTCAGCTTCAAATATTCCACACGTCCCGGCACGCCGGGCGCCGAGATGGACGGCCATCTTTCCGAAACTGTGAAGGACGAACGGCTGCAGCGCCTGCAGGCGCTGATCAACGAGCAGCAGCGGAATTTCATAGCCAGCGTGGTCGGCCGAACCGTCAGCACGCTGATCGAGAAGCCAGGTCGCCGCCCCGGTCAAATTCTTGGCCGATCGCCGTGGCTGAACCCGGTGATTGTTGACGACAAGGCCGGTGGAATCGGTGACATTATCGATGTGCGAATCACGAAGACAGGCCCCAACAGCCTGTTCGCCGAACTGGCCTGACGGGCCTCGGCAGATGAGGAGAGACGGTTGAGCGCTGCCGAACTGAAGAATCCGCCCCAGAACCAGGCGTCCGGGGCTTCCGACATGGCGCACATCGTACTGACCTTCGACAACAACAAGCTTGCCAGCGCCCTTTATGGTCAGTTCGACGAGAACCTGGCGCGGCTCGAGCAGAAGCTCGGCGTGGATATCCGCTCGCGCGGCAACCAGCTTGCGATCAAAGGCTCGGCCTCAGCCGCCGAACAGGCGCGCCGCGCGTTGGATACGCTCTACGGCATCCTGCAGAAGGGTGTCGACATCGGCCAGTCGGACGTCGATGGCGCCGTGCGCATGGCGATCGCCGCCGACGACCAGCTGACGCTGCCCACCATGGAGCGCAAGGGCAAGGTTTCGGCCGCCCAGATCTCAACGCGCAAGAAGACGATCTATGCCCGTTCGCTGACGCAGGACGCCTATATGCGGGCGCTGGAGCGCTCGGAGATGGTCTTCGGCATTGGTCCTGCCGGTACCGGCAAGACCTATCTGGCGGTGGCGCATGCGGCGATGCTGCTTGAGCGCGGCATGGTCGAGCGCATCGTGCTGTCGCGCCCGGCCGTCGAGGCCGGCGAGCGGCTTGGCTTCCTGCCTGGCGACATGAAGGAGAAGGTCGACCCGTATCTGCGGCCCCTCTACGACGCGCTTTACGACATGATGCCGGCCGACAAGGTCGAGCGGGCGATCGCGGCCGAGGTCATCGAGATCGCGCCGCTCGCTTTTATGCGTGGCCGCACGCTGGCGCATGCGGCGGTGATCCTCGACGAGGCGCAGAACACCACGCAGATGCAGATGAAGATGTTCTTGACCCGTCTCGGCGAGAACTCGCGCATGATCGTCACCGGCGATCCGACCCAGATCGACCTGCCGCCCAACACCAAGTCGGGCCTGGTCGAGGCGCTGCGCATCCTCGACGGCGTGCCCGGCATCGTCACCGTCCGCTTCAACGAAGGCGACGTGGTGCGCCACCCGCTGGTCGCCGAGATCGTCAAGGCCTATGACCGCGACGGCAAGCTGGCGCGGGGCCTGGGCGCCGAAAGCTGATCAAAAGGCTATATGGCTGACAATCCAGCATCCAGCGGCGAGACGCCGGTCGATATCGATATTTTCGTCGAGGCTGGCGATTGGCCTGCGGAAGCCGAGCTGACGCGGCTCGTCGATCGCGCCGTTGCTGCCGCCTTCGCCCAGACGGGCACGAGCGGCGCCTCCGAGCTCAGCGTCGTTTTTTCCGACGATGCCCATATCCAGACGCTCAACGCCGAATGGCGCGGCAAGGACAAGCCCACCAACGTCTTGTCTTTTCCGGCTTTTCCGTTTCCGAAAGGCGGCAAGCTGCCGCCGATGCTGGGCGACATCGTGCTAGCTTCCGAGACGGTGGCGAGCGAGGCCGCACTGGGAGACAAGCCGCTTGAGAACCATATCACCCATCTCGTTATCCATGGCCTGCTGCATCTTTTGGGCCATGATCACGAGACCGACGCCGAGGCAGAGGAGATGGAAGCGATCGAGCGCGCCGCGCTTGCGAGGCTTGCCATTCCCGATCCCTACGCGTAACAAAAAAGCTCAATTGACCTGATGGCGATGAACGATACACCAGAAACTGCCGCCCGCCCGGACGCCGGCAGTGCTGCCAAGCCTTCCGAAAAGACGGAAGAGGGCTCGAGTCCGAGTATTCCCACCGGCAGCGCGGCGGCGGAGCCGGCGCATACCGGTCCTTCGCTCTTCGACCGCGTGCTCGGCCTGTTCCGGCACCGCAACGGTACCAGCCTGCGCGAGGAGATCGCCGGCGCGCTCGCCGAAACGACGACCGATGCGGAATCCTTCTCGCCCGGCGAACGCGCCATGCTCAACAACATCCTGCGCCTGCGCGAAGTGCGGGTCGAGGACGTCATGGTGCCGCGCGCCGATATCGAGGCGGTCGAGATCAACACCACGCTTGGCGACCTGCTCGGCCTTTTCGAGCAGTCCGGCCATTCGCGCATGCCGGTCTATTCCGAGACGTTGGACGATCCGCGCGGCATGGTCCACATTCGCGATGTGCTCGCCCACATCACCAAGGTCGCCCGCGTCAAGAAGGGCCGCACCAGGGCGAAGGCGCCGGTGACGACGGCGCTCGACCTTGCGCAGGTCGATCTCGCGCGCACCATCGGCGATCTCAATCTGATCCGCCAGGTGCTGTTCGTGCCGCCCTCGATGCTGGCCTCCGACCTCATGGGCCGCATGCAGACGACGCGCACGCAGATGGCCTTAGTCATCGACGAATATGGCGGCACCGACGGCCTCGCCTCGCTGGAAGATATCGTCGAGATGGTGGTCGGCGACATCGAGGACGAGCATGACGACGACGAGCCGATGATCACCCAGACCGGCGAGGGCGTCTTCGTCGTCGACGGCAAGGCCGAGATCGACGAGGTCGCCAAGATGATCGGCGAGGATTTCGCAGCCGGCGAGCATGGCGAATATGTCGACACCATCGGCGGCATGATCTTCAACACGCTCGGCCGGGTCCCGGCCAGGGGCGAAGTCGTGCAAGCCATTCCCGGCTTCGAGTTCCACGTGCTCGACGCCGACCCGCGCCGCGTCAAGCGCGTGCGCATCGTGCAGAGCCCGAAGGGCGAGCGGCAGCGCCGCCGCGCCGCCCGCACCGAACAGGCCTGACGTCGTCTCGGCATGCCGACCGACGATCCGTTCAAGCATGCGGTCCTGGGCTCAGGCGTCTTCTACCGCGATCCGCGCGCGGCTTTGTCCTTTCTGCAGGCGGCCTTTGGTTTCGAGCCGAGCATGCTGGTGAGCGATCCCGACGGTCGGCTCGTGCATGCCGAAATGCGCTTCGGCGACGGCTATATCATCGTCGATTCCGAATGGGATGAGCGTATCGCCAGTCCCGTCTCCGTCGGCGGCAAGAACACGCAAGCCGTCTATGTCCGTCTGCAGCAGGATATCGACGCTCATTGCGAGAAAGCGCGCGCGGCAGGCGCGGAGATCGTCGAGGAGCCCGCGGATCATTTCTACGGCGAGCGCCAATATCGCGCCCGCGACCCCGAAGGCCATGTCTGGACATTCACCCGAACCGTACGCGTCGTGTCGAAGGACGAGGCCGAGCAACTGACCGGTCTGCGGATCGAGGGCTGGCACAGATAGCGCTACGGTGTATCAGGCGGCGCTTATCTGGGTTTGGATCGCGCGGCCCAGCCTGTTAAACCTCTAACTCCCTGATTCGCGCGACTTGGGAAGCTGGATGCAGCGCTTTGCCGGCCGGATAATTCTGCTGTGGGGGTGGCGGCGGGTGCTGCTGGCCTTTGCCGCCGGAGCGCTGGCGGTGCTTGCCCAGGCGCCTTACGATTTCTTCGCCGTCTGCTTCGTCTCGTTCCCGGTTCTGGTCTGGCTGCTCGACGGCGCCACCGGCGATGCTTCCGATGGCTGGTTCAGGCGCCTGCGGCCGGCTTTCGCCACCGGCTGGTGGTTCGGCTTCGGCTACTTCCTCGCCGGCCTGTGGTGGATCGGCCAGGCATTGCTGGTCGAGGCCGACAGCTTCGCCTGGGCCCTGCCCTTCGCCGTTGTCGGCATTCCCTTCGCGCTGGCCTTCTTCTATGGCTTTGCCACCGTGGTGGCGCGGCTGTTCTGGAGCAGCGACATCGGCCGCATCGCCGCCCTTGCCTTCGGCTTCGGCCTTGCCGAATGGCTGCGCGATTTCCTTTTCACCGGCTTTCCCTGGAACGCTATCGGCTACGCGGCGATGCCCGTGCCGCTCCTGATGCAGAGCGTGTCGGTGACCGGCATGATCGGCATGAACGCGCTCGCGGTCTTCGTGTTCTCGCTGCCAGCGCTGGTTGCGGCGCGCCGGCATCTGAGGCTCGGCCTTGCCCTGTTCGTCATCCTCGTCGCCGGCCATGTCGGCTTCGGCTATGTCAGGCTCGCGGCCCCGGTCAAGCCGGCCCGCTCGATCGATGTTCGCATCGTCCAGCCGTCGGTCGATCTCAGCGAAAAGTGGGACGCCTCGGTGCGCGACCGCATCTTCGCGACGTTGCTGGGGATATCGGGGAAAGCGCCGGAAGAAGGCCATGCCAAGCCGCAGCTCATCCTGTGGCCGGAAACGTCGGTGCCCTTCCTGTTCACCGAGCGTCCGGACGCGCTGACGGCCATGGGCGACATGCTGGCCGACGGCCAGATGCTGATTGCCGGCGTTGTGCGCGAGGAGGGCGGATCGGCGAATGCCGACAGCCGCTATTATAATTCCGTGGTGGCGATCAACGACAAGGGCGAGATCGTCGATGCTGTCGACAAGGTGCATCTGGTTCCCTTCGGCGAGTATCTGCCCTTCGCCGATCTTTTCCAACGCTTCGGCATTGGCCAACTCGTTGCCGGACCGATGAATTTCGCCGCCGGCAACGAGCGGCATCTGATCGGCTTGCCGGGCGGCCTGCGTGCCGCGCCATTCATCTGCTACGAGGTGATTTTTCCCGATCTCGTCGCAGCCGACTCTGCGTCATCTGACGTGATCGTGAACGTCACCAACGACGCCTGGTTTGGCGACACGCCAGGCCCGTATCAGCATTTCAGGCAGGCCCAGATTCGCGCGGTGGAGAACGGATTGCCGCTGTTGCGCGCGGCCAACAACGGCATCTCCGCGGTCGTCGATTCGCGCGGGCGCATCTTCGATGCGCTTGCAGTCAACGCGCGCGGCGCCATCGACGCGCATGTACCGGTCTCTGGGCGCGCCCTGCTGCCTCCCGAACAGCGGCGAATTAACGGATTGCTGATCATGTTGCTGTTTGCGCTGGCGGCCTTCACATTGAATGTAAGGCAGCGGCTACGGGTGAATTGACAGTCGGCACATTAGAAACTCATACTGTAACGCCTAAAATTTTCTCGAAGTCGGTTGGAGGGTTCTGTTGGGGCAGGTGGCTCCGGCTTCATATGGGCGGAACAAAATAGAAAAAGCCGGAAAAATTCGGCGAGGAAAAAATGACAGAAGAGAACAAGAAGAAGCCGAATCCGATCGACATTCATGTCGGGAGTCGCATTCGGCTGCGCCGCAATATGCTTGGAATGAGCCAGGAAAAGCTGGGTGAAAATCTCGGCATCACCTTTCAGCAGATCCAGAAGTATGAAAAGGGC
Source organism: Mesorhizobium sp. M2E.F.Ca.ET.209.01.1.1 (assembly GCF_004010375.2). Classification (NCBI taxonomy): domain Bacteria; kingdom Pseudomonadati; phylum Pseudomonadota; class Alphaproteobacteria; order Hyphomicrobiales; family Phyllobacteriaceae; genus Mesorhizobium; species Mesorhizobium sp. M2E.F.Ca.ET.209.01.1.1. Next base: position 122,940 of record NZ_SADP02000014.1, read on the forward strand.
ACGAACAGGGTTGGCGCCAGCCGTCTGCAGGCGATCGCCTCCATCCTGAGCGTTCCTGTCGCCTTCTTTTTCGAGGACGCCCCGGGCGAGGAGACCGGCGGCGGCAACCGGGGATTTGCCGAAGACTCCTCGATGGCCTTCGCCATCGAATTCTGTGGCAGTCCCGAAGGGCTTCAGCTCAACCGGGCTTTCGTCAAGATCGGCGACGTGAAGGTGCGCCGCCGGATCATCGATCTAGTGAAGGCGCTCTCCGCCGAAGACGCCGATTGATTTTTACCTATGCCGCCGGCAGCGCCCTGCCGCCGGTGGCATAGCCGGCCTCGCCTACATTCATGCCAGATCCGTCGCCCCGCTTGACGAGCGGCGCCCGGCACCGCTAACACGTGGCGCGCCAAAAATCGGCAACCTGCCGATTTTTTTTCGAGAGGGGACACCCGTGACGCGGCAGAATTATCTCTTCACCTCGGAATCCGTCTCCGAGGGTCATCCCGACAAAGTTTGTGACCGCATCTCCGACGAAATCGTCGATCTGGTCTATCGCGAAGCCAAGAAGACAGGCATGGATCCGTGGAAGGTTCGCGTCGCCTGCGAAACGCTGGCCACCACCAACCGCGTCGTCATCGCCGGCGAAGTCCGCGTCCCCGACACACTCTTGAAGAAGGACAAGGCGGGCAACGTCCTCAAGGATGCGTCCGGCCATCCCGTGGTCAATCCGACCAAGTTCAAGTCGGTTGCCCGCAAGGCGATCCGCGAGATCGGCTACGAGCAGTCCGGCTTCCACTGGAAGACCGCCAAGATCGACGTGCTGCTGCACGGCCAGTCGCCTGACATCGGCCAGGGCGTCGACAGTGCCGCCGACCGCCAGGGCGAGGAAGGTGCCGGCGACCAGGGCATCATGTTCGGTTACGCCTGCCGCGAGACGCCCGACCTGATGCCGGCGCCGATCTATTACAGCCACAAGATTCTCGAACTGCTTGCCGCCGCGCGCCATGAAGGCAATGGCGAGGCCGGCAAGCTCGGCCCGGATGCCAAGAGCCAGGTCACCGTGCGCTATGCCGACGGCAAGGCGGCGGAAGTCACGCAGATCGTGCTCTCCACCCAGCATCTCGATGCGAGCTGGGACTCTAAGAAGGTCCGCAAGGTCGTCGAGCCCTATATCCGCGAGGCGCTTGGCGAGCTGAAGATCGCCGAGGACTGCAACTGGTACATCAACCCGACCGGCAAGTTCGTCATCGGCGGGCCTGACGGCGATGCCGGCCTCACCGGCCGCAAGATCATCGTCGACACCTATGGCGGCGCGGCACCGCATGGCGGCGGTGCCTTCTCAGGCAAGGACACCACCAAGGTCGACCGTTCGGCGGCCTATGCGGCGCGCTACCTTGCCAAGAACGTGGTGGCGGCCAAGCTCGCCGACCGCTGCACCATCCAGCTCTCCTACGCCATCGGCGTCGCCCAGCCGCTGTCGGTCTATGTCGACCTGCACGGCACCGGCAAGGTTGACGAATCGAAGCTTGAAGAGGCGCTGCGCAAGGTGATGGACCTGTCGCCGTCGGGCATCCGCCGTCACCTCGACCTCAACAAGCCGATCTACGCAAAAACCTCGTCCTACGGCCATTTCGGCCGCAAGGCCGGTCGCGACGGTTCCTTCTCCTGGGAGAAGACCGATCTCGCCAAGGCGCTCAAGGACGCCGTCGCCGCCTGACGCCAGCGAACGCAAAGGACAGGCCGAGCCGGGCGACCGAAGGATTCTTCGGCCGCCGGCACGGCAAGACCATACGCCCGCAGCAGGCGATCGCCCTCGAAAGCGGCTTGCGCGAATACAGGCTCGACCTGACGGCGGAAGCGCCGGCGGATCTGAGGACCTTGTTCAAGGCCGAGGTTTCGGCGTTGCAGCTGGAGATCGGCTTTGGCGGCGGCGAGCATCTCCTGCACCGCGCCAAGGAAGCGCCGGAGACCGGCTTCATCGGCGTCGAGCCCTTCGTCAACGGCATGGCCAAGATGATGACGGCGCTTGCCAAGGCGCCGCTTAGCAATCTGAGGGTCTATGACGACGACGCCACCCGCCTGCTCGACTGGCTGCCGTCAGGCTCGCTAGACGGCATCGACCTGCTCTATCCCGATCCATGGCCGAAGAAGAAGCATTGGAAGCGCCGCTTCGTCGGCGCCGCCAATCTCGGCCGCTTCGCCCGCGTCCTGAAGCCGGGCGGCAGGTTCCGCTTCGCCTCCGACATCGACAGCTATGTCAACTGGACGCTGCTTGCCTGCCGCGCTCACGGCGCCTTCGCATGGCAGGCTGGAGAGGCTGCGGATTGGCATCGACCCTATGAGGGTTGGCCCGGCACGCGTTACGAGGCCAAGGCGATACGCGAGGGACGGCGGCCGGCTTATCTGACCTTTATCCGGAAATAGGTAGCCGGACCTTTGTGCTGCATTTAGCGCTACGGATCGCTGTATTGTCGGCAAGGAGACAGTTATGGCCGCCTCGGTCGAACGCAAGGAATATCCGATCTCGATGCGCCTGCCGGAAGCGGATGTGGCGATGATCGATCGCGCCGCCAGTTTGCGGGGCCGGTCCCGCACGGATTTCGTTCGCGATGCCGCCGTGCGCGCGGCCGAGGATGTGCTGATGGACAACCGTCTTGTCCGCATGAGCCCGGAAGGGTTCGCGGAGTTCATGGAGGTTCTGTCGGCCCCGGCCGCCCCCGTTCACGACATGGTGGAATTGGCCAAGCGGCCCGCTCCCTGGGAAGCTGGCTGCACCACGAAGCGCTGACCCGTGGCCTTATCGGCTCCCAAACCCCTTGCCGCAGTTCCACGACGTGTCCGGATTTTCCACGGGGAAGCCTGCATTGACGAACCATCTTGGTTCCACCAAGTTCATCCTGAACCAGAATGAATGGAGACAGGATGATGAGCGCTTTTACCATACGGCTTCCTGATGAGACTGTGGCCAAGCTCGACCGATTGGCCGAAAAGGTGGATCGCTCCCGCTCCTACGTGGCGGCCCAAGCGATCGAAGACTATGTCGCCAGGGAAGAATGGCAACTTGCCGAGATCGAAGCCGGCCTAGAGGAGGCCGACCGAGGAGAATTTGCGAGTGAGAAGGATCTGGCCGGCGTCATAGCGAAATACGTCAAACCGGCCTCCGGGCGATGAAGCGGATCCGCTGGACAGAGCGCGCCGTGCGCCGTCTCGACCAGATTGGCGCTTTCATCGAAAAGGACAATCCAACAGCCGCGGCACGGGTCGTTACCCGCATTGTTTCCGCCGTGGACAATCTTGCCGAACATCCGGCGATGGGCCGCGTCGGGCGGGTGAAAGGGACACGAGAGCTGGTCTTGGCTGATATCCCATACATAATTCCCTACCGTGTTGTCGGCGACGAGATCGAGATACTCAGCCTGATGCATGCAGCCCAGCGATGGCCGCGACAATTGTAGACATCGCCGCAGGCCCTGCCTGCAGGCTTGAAACACCGGCGGCAATCGTCTATATCAGCCTCAAATTCTTGGTCGGTATGACGAAGAGTGGGTCCACCCGGTCCCGCTCTTTTTTATTACCTGCCGGCCGGAAGCCAAGAAGCGACAGGGATCCGATGACTGCAGCGGCAAGCGAGGCCGACGACCGTATCATCCGCGAAAGCGGCATCGATGCGCGCATTGCGCTGATCGTGCAGCCGGTGCTCAAGGCCATCGGCTTCCGCCTTGTGCGGGTGCAGCTGACCGGCCAGAACGGGCTGACGCTGCAGATCATGGCCGAACGCGAGGATGGCACCATGACCGTCGAGGATTGCGAAGAGGTCAGCCGCGCGGTGTCGCCGGCGCTCGATGTCGATGATCCGATCGAAAAGGCGTATCATCTCGAAGTGTCCTCGCCCGGCATCGACCGGCCGCTGGTGCGCAAGTCGGATTTCACCACCTGGACCGGCCATCTGGTCAAGCTGGAGACATCCGTCCTCGTCGGCGACCGCAAGCGCTTCAAGGGCAAGATCGCCGAGGCCGACGCCGACGGCATCCTTATCGAACGCGACAAGGCTGCCTATGGCGAGGAGCCGACGGTGCGTGTGCCTTACGACGCGATCGCCGAGGCCCGGCTGGTGCTGACCGACGATCTCATCCGCGATGCCCTGTCGAAGGACAACCGGGCGCGCAAGGAAGCCAGGAAACGCCGCGGCGAAGCGGAAGACGCCGCCGAGGAAAACGAAACCGAACAGGAAAGTTGATAGCGCCGCCGGGCTGAGGTCCGAGGCGAAATCGGGAGAAAGACAATGGTTGTAAGCGCCAACAGGCTTGAACTGCTGCAGATCGCCGATGCGGTCGCGCGTGAAAAGTCGATCGACAAGTCGATCGTCATCGCCGCCATGGCCGATGCGATCCAGAAGGCGGCGCGCTCTCGCTACGGCCAGGAGACCAACATCCGCGCCGACATCAACCCGAACACCGGCGAGATGAAGCTGCAGCGGCTGATGGAAGTGGTCGAGAAGGTCGAGGACTACGCGACGCAGATCGCGCTTTCCACGGCGCGCGAGCGCAACCCCGACGCCCAGCTCGGCGACTTCATCGCCGAGCAGCTGCCGCCGATGGATTTCGGCCGTATCGCCGCCCAGTCGGCCAAGCAGGTCATCGTGCAGAAGGTGCGCGAGGCCGAACGCGATCGCCAGTATGACGAATACAAGGATCGCATCGGCGAGATCGTCAACGGCACCGTCAAGCGCGTCGAATATGGCAACGTCATCGTCGATCTCGGCCGCGGCGAGGCGATCATCCGCCGCGACGAACTGATCCCGCGCGAGAACTATAAGTATGGCGACCGCGTCCGCGCCTATGTCTATGACGTGCGCCGTGAGCAGCGCGGCCCGCAGATATTCCTGTCGCGCACCCATCCGCAGTTCATGGCCAAGCTCTTCACCATGGAAGTGCCGGAAATCTATGATGGCATCATCGAGATCAAGTCGGTGGCCCGCGACCCCGGTTCGCGCGCCAAGATCGCCGTCATTTCGCGCGATTCCTCGATCGATCCGGTCGGCGCCTGCGTCGGTATGCGCGGCAGCCGCGTCCAGGCGGTGGTCGGCGAATTGCAGGGCGAGAAGATCGACATCATTCCGTGGTCGCCTTCGGCCGCTTCCTTCATCGTCAACGCGCTGCAGCCGGCCGAAGTCGCCAAGGTGGTGCTCGACGAGGACGCCGAGCGCATCGAGGTGGTGGTGCCGGACGACCAACTCTCGCTGGCCATCGGCCGCCGCGGCCAGAACGTGCGCCTGGCCTCGCAGCTCACCGGCTGGGATATCGACATCCTGACCGAGCAGGAAGAGAGCGAGCGCCGCCAGAAGGAATTCGTCGAGCGTTCGGCGCTGTTCATGGAAGCCCTCGACGTCGACGAGATGGTCGGCCAGGTGCTTGCCTCCGAAGGCTTCACCAGCGTCGAGGAAGTCGCCTATGTCGATTCCGGCGAAATCTCCTCCATCGACGGTTTCGACGAGGACACCGCTTCGGAAATCCAGACCCGCGCCCGCGAATATCTGGAGAAGATCGAGGCCGAGCATGACGAAAAGCGCAAGGCGCTGGGCGTCAAGGACGAACTGCGCGACATCCCCGGCGTCACCACCGCCATGATGGTGACGCTTGGCGAGGACGGCGTGAAGACGATCGAGGATTTCGCCGGCTATGCCGCTGACGACCTGATCGGCTGGAAAGAGCGCAAGGACGGCGAGACCAAGGTCTATCCGGGCGTTCTCGCCTCTCACGGCGTCTCGCGCGCCGATGCCGAGCAGATGGTGCTTGCCGCCCGCAAGCAGGCCGGCTGGATCACCGAGGAAGAACTCGCCGCCGAAGAGGCGGTGGCCGGCGAAACCGTCGGTGCGTGAGGTGACCACCAATCGCAAAGCCCGTGGACGAGATGAACGATCGCACTTGCATCGTTACGCGCAGGCAGGCCGAAGCGGATGAACTGATCCGCTTCGTCGTCGGCCCGGATTCGGCCGTCGTTCCGGACATCAAGAGAAATCTGCCCGGCCGCGGTTGCTGGGTCACCGCCGATCGCCTACATATCGACAAGGCAGCGGCGAAGAACCTGTTTGCCCGCGCATTCAAGGCGCAGGTGACCGTTCCGACCGATCTCGGCGGCATGGTCGATGGGCTGCTTTCCAGATCCGCTCTGGGCATGCTTGGCCTTGCCCGCAAGGCTGGCGCCGTCGTTCTTGGCGCCGCCAAGGTCGAGGGTGCGGTGCGCGACGGGCAGGCGCTGCTCGTGCTGCATGCGGCAGAGGCGTCGGACGACGGTGTCCGCAAGATCAGTCAGGCGCGGCGGGCGACCGTCCATCTCGGCGGTCCCGCCATCCTTGCCTACAAACTTTTCTCCGAGGCCGAGTTGAGCTTGGCATTGGGGGGTACAAATGTGATACATGCTGCCGTCCTCGCGCAGGACGCGGGACTGGCGGTTGAGAAGCGCGTTGTTGCGCTCGACCGATATCGGGGCGGTACCCCGAACGATCTGGCAATGCTTGCGGCCGTTGCCGACGAAGATGATGCCGCAGAGGATATGGAATGAACGATACGAAATCGGGCGACGACAAGACGTTGAGCGTTACGCCGAAGAAGACCTTGACGCTGAAGCGGCCCGGCCTCGAGCAGAGCACCGTGCGCCAGAATTTCTCGCACGGCCGCACCAAGTCGGTCGTCGTCGAGACCAAGAAGCGCAAGTTCTCGCTGCCCGGCGACAAGCCGGAGCCGGTGGCGCCGTCCGTGTTCACGCCGAAGCCCGCCGCGGCCGCTCCTGTCGCCGCCGCGCCTGTCGTGCAGGAAGCGCCGAAGGCGCCGCCTCCGCCGCCGGAACGTTCGGGCATGGTCCTGAACGAGCTGTCGCGTGGCGAGATGGAAGCGCGCCGCAGGGCGCTGGAGGGCTCCAAGGCCCGCGAGGCGGAGGATCGCCTGCGCGCTCAGGAAGATGCCAAGCGCCGAGCCGAGGAAGAAGAACGCCGCAAGCGCGAGCGCGACGAATCCGCGCGCCGTCAGGCCGAGGAAGAAGCGCGCCTGCAGGCCGAGGCCGAGTCGCGGCGTCGTGCAGAGGAAGAGGCTCGCCGTCGTGCGCCGCAGGCAGCGGATGTCGCTACGGCCGATGACGAGGAAGAGGCCAAGCCGAGGCGCGCCGGCGCCGGTGGCGGAGCCAGTGCGCCGCCTCGCCGTCTCGCGACCCCGGAAGTGGCCCGTCCTGCCAAGCCGACCAAGGGCGAGGAAGATCGCCGCCGTGGCAAGCTGACGCTCAATTCGGCGCTGTCGGATGACGATGCGCGCGGCCGCTCGCTGTCGTCGATGCGCCGCCGCCAGGAAAAATTCAAACGCGCGCTCCACAACGAGCCGCGCGAGAAAGTCATGCGCGAAGTGATCCTGCCCGAAACCATCACCATACAGGAACTGGCGCAGCGCATGTCAGAGCGCGCCGTGGACGTGGTCAAGTTCTTCATGAAGCAGGGCCAGATCCTGAAGCCGGGCGACGTCATCGACGCCGATACGGCGGAGCTGGTGGCTTCCGAATTTGGCCACACGGTCCGCCGCGTTGCAGAGTCCGACATCGAGGAAGGCCTGTTCAACATCGCCGACCGTCCGGAGGACCTGGTGTCGCGTCCGCCGGTCGTGACCATCATGGGCCATGTCGACCACGGCAAGACCTCGTTGCTCGACGCCATCCGCAACGCCAATGTCGTCTCCGGCGAGGCCGGCGGCATCACCCAGCATATCGGCGCCTACCAGATCGAGAAGAACGGTCAGAAGATCACCTTCATCGACACGCCCGGCCACGCCGCCTTCACGGCCATGCGCGCCCGCGGCGCTCAGGTCACCGACATCGCCGTGCTGGTGGTGGCGGCGGATGACAGCGTGATGCCGCAGACGATCGAATCGATCAATCACGCCAAGGCGGCCGGCGTGCCGATCATCGTGGCGATCAACAAGATCGACAAGCGCGACGCCGATCCGCAGAAGGTACGGACCGAACTGCTGCGCCACGAGGTGTTCGTGGAATCGATGGGCGGCGAGGTGCTGGACGTCGAGGTTTCGGCGACCAAGGGCACCAATCTCGACAAGCTGCTCGAAGCGATCCTGCTGCAGGCCGAAGTTCTCGACCTCAAGGCCAATCCTGACCGCACCGCCGAAGGCGCGGTGATCGAAGCCAAGCTCGACAAGGGCCGCGGTCCGGTCGCCACCGTTCTGGTGCAGACCGGCACGCTGATGCCGGGCGACATCATTGTCGCCGGCAACGAGTGGGGCCGTGTGCGCGCGCTTGTCGACGACCGCGGCGAGCACGTGCCGGAAGCGCCGCCGGCGATGCCGGTCGAGGTGCTCGGCCTTCAGGGCACGCCGCAGGCCGGCGACCGCTTTGCCGTCGTCAACAACGAGGCCCGCGCCCGCGAGATCACCGAATACCGTCAGCGCCTGGCGCGCGACAAGGCGGTGGCCAAGCATGCCGGCCAGCGCGGCTCGCTCGAGCAGATGATGTCGCAGTTGCAGACGAGCGGGCTGAAGGAGTTTCCGCTGGTCATCAAGGGCGACGTGCAGGGCTCCATCGAGGCGATCAACGCCGCTCTCGAAAAGCTCGGCAACGACGAGGTCAGGGTGCGGATCGTCCATTCGGGCGCCGGCGGCATCACCGAGAGCGACGTCTCGCTGGCCGAGACATCGGGTGCCGCGATCATCGGCTTCAACGTCCGCGCCAACGCGCAGGCGCGCACCGCGGCAGCTGCCGCGGGCATCGAGATCCGCTACTACTCGATCATCTACAACCTCGTCGACGACGTGAAGGCGGCCCTTTCCGGCATGCTTTCGCCGGAACGCCGGGAGACCTTCATCGGCAATGCCGAGATCCTCGAGATCTTCGACATCTCCAAGATCGGCAAGATCGCCGGCTGCCGCGTCACCGAAGGCAAGGTCGAGCGTGGTGCGGGCGTGCGCCTGATCCGCGACAACGTCGTCGTCCACGAAGGCACGTTGAAGACGCTCAAGCGCTTCAAGGACGAGGTTTTGGAAGTGCCGGCCGGCCAGGAATGCGGCATGGCCTTCCAGAACTACGAGGACATGCGCGTCGGCGACGTCATCGAATGCTTCCGCGTCGAGATGGTGAGCAGGACGCTCTAATTCGGGTATACTTGCCGAAATGAAACGGGCGGCGGCCGCGAGGCTGCCGCCCAGCCCCCTTTATGCATATTGAGACATGCGGCGTGGTCCCATCCCGCGCTCCACGATTTCAGGACCGAAGAAATGTCACGTTCGACAACGTCAGGCCCATCCCAGCGCATGCTGCGCGTCGGCGAGCAGGTGCGCCATGCCCTTTCCGAAACCTTGCAGCGCGGCGAGATCATCGATCCGGTGATCGAGAACAGCGTCGTCTCGGTCTCCGAGGTGCGCATGTCGCCCGATCTCAAGATCGCCACCGCCTTCGTCTCGCCGCTTGGCGCGGGTGACGACAACGCCGTGGTCGAGGCGCTCAACAAACATGCGAAGTTCATCCGCGGCCGTGTGTCCGGCGCGCTGAGGCAGATGAAGTACATGCCGGAATTCCGTTTCCGGCTCGATACCTCCTTCGACAATTTCGCGAAGATCAATGAACTGCTGAAATCGCCCGAAGTGGCGCGTGATCTCGGCGACGGCAAGAACAACGACAAGGACGAGGAATAGTGGCGCGCCGCGGCAAGAAGAAGGGACGGCCGGTCTCCGGCTGGGTGGTGCTGGACAAGCCGGTCGGCATGGGCTCGACGGAGGCCGTCTCCAAGATCAAATGGCTGTTCCAGGCCGAGAAGGCCGGCCACGCCGGCACGCTCGATCCGCTCGCCTCCGGCATGCTGCCGATCGCGCTCGGCGAGGCGACCAAGACCGTTCCCTATGTGCAGGACGGCGCCAAGGTCTACCGCTTCACCGTTGCCTGGGGCGAGGAACGCTCGACCGACGACCTAGAAGGCCCGGTGACCAACAGCTCCGACCGGCGCCCGGCCGAGGCCGAGTTGCGGGCGCTGCTGCCGAAGTACACCGGCGTCATCATGCAGACGCCACCGCAATTCTCTGCCATCAAGATCGCCGGCGAGCGCGCCTATGATCTTGCCCGCGACGGCGAGACGGTCGAGATACCCGCGCGCGAGATCGAGATCGGCCGCCTAGACATCGTCGAGCACAGCGCCGACAAGACCGTCTTCGAGGTCGAATGCGGCAAGGGCACCTATGTGCGCTCGCTGGCCCGCGACATGGGCCGCGATCTCGGCTGCTTCGGCCATATCGCCGAACTGCGTCGCGTCGAGGTCGAGCCGTTCACGCCGGACGATTTTGTCACGGTGGCCGAACTGGAAGCGGCCCGTTTTGGCGGCAAAGCCGAAGCTGTTCCGGACGAGGCCGAGACGCCGGTCGATTTCAGCGCCATCGACGCGCTGCTGGTCGAAACGGCGGCGGCGCTCGATTGCCTGCCGCAGGTCGCGGTCAGCGACGACGCGGCGACGAAGATCCGGCTGGGCAATCCCGTCATCATTCGCGGCCGCGATGCGCCGGTGGAGGCGGAGGAGGCCTGCGCCACCGCGCGCGGCAGGCTCGTCGCCATCGGCGCCATCGAGCAGGGCATGTTCAAGCCCAAGCGGGTCTTTGCCGGATAATCCGGTGCAAGTGTCTGTTATTTATCCAATTCCGAACGGAAAACCGCTGCACGCTTGTCCTGGAATGCTCTAATCTCGACCGAGCGCGGAAGCCCGGGGAACTCATGACCCCAGGAAGAACATGGCTGATACAGGCAACAAGAGGGCGCCGCTGAGAACCCGCCGGCCGCCGGTCGGGGCGTCGCCCGGCACGCTGATCGCCGATCCGGCGGCACGGCGCAGCGAGCTTCGGCTGACATTGATCTCGCCGCAGAAATTCGAAACCATCGACAATGCCTCGATCGACGACCTCAACACCCATTGCCAGAAATGGCCTGTCGTCTGGCTGGACTGCACGGGGCTTGCCAACATTCCGCTGATCGAGGAGATCGGCCGTATCTTCAACCTCCACCCGCTGGCGCTGGAGGACGTCGTCAACACCGGCCAGCGGCCCAAGGTGGATTTCTTCGAGGACCATGCCTTCGTCGTCATGCGCATGATCGACGATGTCACCTCGCATCGCTACGAACAGATCTCGCTGTTCTTCGGCCGGAATTTCGTCGTCACTTTTCAGGAACGCGAGGGCGATCCGTTCGATCCGGTGCGCAAGCGCATCGCGGCCGCTATGCCGAACCGGCTGCGCTCGCGCGGCGCCGACTATCTTGCCTATGCGCTGATCGATGCCATCGTCGACAGCTATTTCCCGCCAATCGAGGCGGCGAGTGAGCTGGTCGACGGCATCGAGGACGAGATGCTGAACAAGCCGCACAAGCATCAGATGCGGCAGTTGCATGAACTGAGGCGCGACGCCAACGTGCTCAAGGGGGTGCTGTGGCCGATGCGCGATGCGCTGGCGACGCTGATCCGCAACGACGTGCCCTTCGTGACAGCCGAAACCAAGATCTTCTTCAACGACACGCTCGACCATTCGCTGCGGCTGATCGAGCTGGTCGAGAACCAGCGCGACATGCTCACCGGCCTGATCGAGATGCATCTCTCGCTGACCCAGGCCCACACCAACGACGTCATTTCCTATCTGACGATCGTCTCGGTGATCTTCATGCCGCTGACCTTCCTGGTCGGCGTCTGGGGCATGAATTTCGATCCGGAAAGCTCGCCCTGGAACATGCCCGAGCTGAAGGCCTATTACGGTTATCCGGCGTCGCTTTTGTTCATGGCGGTCGTTGCGGTCGGTTTGATCGCGTTCTTCAAATGGAAGAAGTGGCTGTAGCCTTTGAATTCTCCCGTTTTCGCGGCCGGAACCTGCGACAAGCCGGCTCGACAATTGGGCTGGTGTTTTTTCCGGAATTGCACTATATGCGCCGCAGCTTCGCGCCCTGACGCGTCGCTTGCACTGGCCCCTGCTGGACGACATCCCGGCTGTGGGCGTCCCGTTTCCTCCAACAGATAAGGAAAAGCACGATGTCGATTACTGCCGAGCGCAAGAAAGAACTGATGACCGAATTCGCGACTGCGAAAGGCGATACCGGATCTCCGGAAGTCCAGGTTGCCATTCTTTCCGAGCGCATCAAGAACCTGACCGAGCACTTCAAGGACCACAAGAAGGATAACCATTCCCGCCGTGGCCTGCTTGCTCTGGTTTCCCAGCGCCGCAGCCTGCTTGACTACCTCAAGCGCAAGGATGACGCGCGCTACCAGACGCTGATCGACAAGCTCGGTCTCCGTCGCTGACCAATTGACCGGCGGGCTCTCCAAGGGAGCCCGCCGGTCGCGCATTGGCGCATCGGATGGTCCGGTGCCGCAATGCTGAAAGGAAATTCGCCTGCGCGCATGCGCGTTCCGGAAACAGGGTTTTCGGCGTCAAGCGCAAGGCCGGCCGACCAGCCGGCCAATCGGGTTCCGGACTGCAGAGGGCTATCCGGAACCGCCCATGGACGGTCATGGGGCAGGATTGCAGGATGCTCGCTCGGCCTTGAGCCGGATCTATCGAGCGTCCCGTTGTCTTGCCCGTGGCTGCCCGAAGGAAGCCAGGGAAGGGAGAACCCGCGACCGTTAGGACGGTGCGGCCCTTTCCGCACATGAAGGACAAGATATGTTCAATCATCACAAAGTGGAAATCGAATGGGGCGGTCGTCCGCTCATCCTGGAGACCGGCAAGATCGCCCGCCAGGCTGACGGCGCGGTGTTGGCCACCTATGGGGAGACCGTGGTTCTGGCCACCGTCGTCTCGATGAAGGAGCCGAAGCCCGGCCTCGATTTCTTCCCGCTCACCGTCAACTACCAGGAAAAGACCTATGCCGCCGGCAAGATCCCGGGCGGCTACTTCAAGCGCGAGGGCCGTCCGAGCGAAAAGGAAACGCTGGTTTCCCGCCTGATCGACCGCCCGATCCGCCCGCTTTTCGCCGACGGCTACAAGAACGACACCCAGATCGTCGTCACCGTCGTCCAGCATGATCTCGAGAACGATCCGGACATCCTGTCGATCGTCGCCACCTCCGCCGCGCTCACGCTTTCGGGCGTGCCCTTCATGGGTCCGATCGGCGGCGCCCGCGTCGGCTACATCAACGGCGAATATGTGCTCAACCCGCATATCGACGAGATGGAGGAATCCAAGCTCGACCTCGTCGTCGCCGGCACCGCCGACGCCGTGCTGATGGTCGAGTCCGAGGCCAAGGAACTCTCCGAGGACCTGATGCTCGGCGCCGTCGTTTTCGGCCACAAGAGCTTCCAGCCGGTCATCGATGCCATCATCAAGCTGGCCGAGGTTGCCGCCAAGGAGCCGCGCGACTTCACCGCGCCGGATTATTCCGCGCTCGAAGCCGAGATGCTGAAGGTCGTCGGCGACGAGCTTCGCGAGGCCTATAAGATCACCGACAAGCAGTCGCGCTATGCCGCGGTCGACGCCGTCAAGGCCAAGGTCAAGGCCGCCTTCGCTCCGGCCGAGGGCGAGGAAGCCAAGTACACCTCCGAGCAGATCGGCAGCGTCTTCAAGGAGCTCCAGGCCAAGGTCGTGCGCTGGAACATCCTCGACACCGGCTCGCGCATCGACGGCCGTGATCTCAAGACTGTGCGCAAGATCGTCTCCGAAGTCGGCGTCCTGCCGCGCACCCACGGTTCGGCGCTGTTCACCCGCGGCGAGACCCAGGCGCTGGTGGTTGCCACTCTGGGCACCGGCGAGGACGAGCAGTTCGTCGATTCGCTGACCGGCATGTACAAGGAGAAGTTCCTTCTCCACTACAACTTCCCGCCCTACTCGGTCGGCGAGACCGGCCGGATGGGCTCGCCGGGCCGTCGCGAGATCGGCCACGGCAAGCTCGCCTGGCGCGCGATCCATCCGATGCTGCCTTCGGCGGAACAGTTCCCCTATACGCTGCGTGTCGTCTCGGAGATCACCGAATCCAACGGCTCGTCCTCGATGGCGACCGTGTGCGGCACTTCGCTGGCGCTGATGGACGCGGGCGTGCCGCTGGCGAAGCCGGTCGCCGGCATTGCCATGGGCCTGATCAAGGAAGGCGAGCGCTTCGCGGTGCTCTCCGACATCTTGGGTGACGAGGACCATCTCGGCGACATGGACTTCAAGGTCGCCGGCACCGCCAACGGCGTCACCTCGCTGCAGATGGACATCAAGATCGACGGCATCACCGAGGAGATCATGGGCATCGCGCTTGCCCAGGCCAAGGACGGCCGTCTGCACATCCTGGGTGAGATGGCGCATGCCATCTCCGGCGCCCGCGCCGAGCTCGGCGAGTTCGCCCCGCGCATCGAGGTCATGCACATCCCGACCGACAAGATCCGCGACGTCATCGGCTCCGGCGGCAAGGTGATCCGCGAGATCGTCGAGAAGACCGGCGCCAAGATCAACATCGAGGACGACGGCACGGTCAAGATCGCTTCGGCCAACGCCAAGGAGATCGAGGCGGCCAAGAAGTGGATCCACACCATCGTCGCCGAGCCGGAAGTCGGCGAGATCTACGAAGGCACCGTCGTCAAGACGGCCGACTTCGGCGCGTTCGTCAACTTCTTCGGCCCGCGCGACGGTCTCGTCCACATCTCGCAGCTCGCCAATGAGCGCGTCGCCAAGACCTCCGACGTCGTCAAGGAAGGCGACAAGGTTTGGGTCAAGCTGATGGGCTTCGACGAGCGCGGCAAGGTTCGCCTGTCGATGAAGGTCGTCGACCAGGCGACCGGCAAGGAAATCGTCCAGGAAAAGAAGAAGGCCGAAGGCGAGGAAGACGCCGCCTGATCGGTTTGGCTGGATAGTTTGAGACGGGCGCGCCGCGAGGTCGCGCCCGTTTTGTTTCGAGGGTGGATGAATGGCCGCCGAGCCGCTGAAGACGCTGCTCTATCCGTTCGAGGCCGAGGCGCTGCCTCTGCCGCGAAAGGATGCCCGCGTTCTTTTTCTCGGCGCCGAGCCGGGCTTCCCCTTGCCTGTCGGCTTCGACGCGGCGCTGCATCTCGTGCAGGGCTTCCGGCCGCATTTTCGCGCCTTGCAGGCGTCCGGTTACACGGTCACGCCGCGCGTCGAAGGTTCCGGCTTCGATATGGCGCTGGTGCTTGCGGGCCGCCATCGCGGCCAGAATGAGTTGCGCATCGCCGAAGCACTCGAGCGTGTCGCGCCAGGCGGGCTGATCGCTGTCGCGGGAGGCAAGGATGACGGCATCGACAGCCTGCGCAAGCGGATCAATGCGCTGGCGCCGCTCGAAGGCCACCTGCCGAAGCATCACGGCGTTGCCTTCTGGTTCCGGCGGGCCGGCACGGAAGCAGCCGCGACGCTGCGCGCCGGCAACCCCAACCTTGTTGTTGAAGGCGGTTTCAAAACCGCGCCTGGCATGTTCTCCTTCGATCGGGTCGATGCCGGGTCGAAACTGCTCGTTGCGAGCCTGCCTGATGATCTCAAAGGCAATGTCGCTGATTTCTGCGCGGGCTGGGGTTATCTGGCGGCGGAGATCCTGCGGCGCTCGCGGAGCCTCACCGCGCTCGATCTCTACGAAGCGGATTTCGAAGCCCTGGAGGCAGCCAGGCTGAATGTCCATGGCGACATCGAGCCCCGCTTTTTCTGGATCGATCTTCTCACCGAAGCGGTCGAGCGGCGTTACGACGCGATCGTCATGAACCCGCCGTTCCACAGCGGCCGCGCGGCGGAGCCCGGTATCGGCGCCGGCATCATCCGCGCGGCGTCGAAGGCGCTGAAGCCGGGCGGCCGCCTGTTCATGGTCGCCAACCGCCAGCTTCCTTACGAACAGGTGCTGTCCGCGGCTTTTGCCAGCCATGCCGAGATTGCCCGCGACGGCATGTTCAAGGTGTTTTCGGCACGCCGTTGAAATGCCTGCCTGTTGCGTGGCGGTTTACTGCAGGCTGACGATGCGTGCCGGCTCGCGGGCGCCGAAAGCAGGCCGCGCTTCGCCGAGCTCGACCGTGAGCGGCGCCGGCCGGCCGAACAGATAGCCCTGGACCACCTCACAGCCGGCTGCCCTGAGCAGCGTGGCCTGGTTCTCGGTCTCCACGCCTTCGGCGATGATGCCGACGCCCAGTGCCCGCGACAGGCCGACAATGGTCGAGACGATCGCGCCGGAACTGGAATCGGTGTCGATGCGGCTGACGAAGGAGCGGTCGATCTTCAGCTTGCCGAAGGAGAAGTCGATCAGGTAGCTCAAATTGGAATAGCCGGTGCCGAAATCGTCGACGGCCACCGAAATCCCCATCTCGGCAAGCTGCTTCAGGATCGCGGCGGCGCGGTCGCGATCCTGCATCATCGCCGTCTCGGTGACCTCGAGCTCCAGCCGCGACGGCTTTATGCCGGTCGATTCCATCACCTCGCGCACGATGCCGACGAAGTCCCTGGTCATGAACTGGACCGGCGAGATGTTGACGGCGACGAAGCAGTCCTGCGGCAGATGCTTGGCATCGCTGCAGGCCTTCCGCAGCACCCATTCGCCGATCGGGTTGATCATGCCGGTTTCCTCGGCGATCGGAATGAACTCCATCGGCGGGATCATGCCGCGTTCCGGGTGCTTCCAGCGGATCAGTGCCTCGTAGCCGACGACACGACCACTCGGCAGATTGAGCTGCGGCTGGTAGTGGAGGCTGAAGTCGCCGCGGTCGAAAGCGGTCTTCAGCTCCGATTCGATCCATTGCCGATAGTCGGCCACGCGGCCCATGTCGGCGTGGAAGACAGACCAGTTGCCGACGCCGCTGGCCCGCGCATTCTGAAGCGCCAGGTTCGAGCGGCGCAGGACCTGAACCGGGTCGACGCCGTCCTTCGGCATCGCCACGATGCCGACCGACAGGCTGACCGACTGCAGGTGGCTCTGCAACTGATAGGGTTCCATCATCTCGTTGATGAGCTTCTCGATGAGCCGCTCGATCGAACCATTGATGTCGCGGTCCGGCAGCAGCACGCCGAACTCGCCGGCGCCGATCCGCCCGATCACCGCATCCTTCGGCATGCTCTCCTTCAGCCTGCTGGTGAAGGCGCGGACAAGATCGTCGCCATGGCTGTAGCCGATGGCATCGTTGATCTGCTTGAAGCGGTCGATATCGATGTCGATCAGGAACACCGGCTCGCCGGTCCGGATCGTCTCCGAGGCGGCATCGGCTATCTTGCCGACCATGGCCTGGCGCGACAAAAGTCCGGTCAGCTTGTCGAAATGGGTTTCCTTGACGACATAGGCCACCGATTCATCGACGCCGGCGAAGAACGACATCGCCGCACCGCCGGCGGCAAGCGCGCACAGCGCGGCGATGGCGCCTATCATCGTCTCGGCCGGCATGCCGGCCATGCCGTCGCCGAAGCCGAACCGCAGCCCCCACAATCCGAGGATGAAACTGCCCATGCCGGAGCTGGCGATGGTGATCAGCCGGAACAGCGGTGTTCGCTTCGGGTTACTGACTGCAGACATGCAAGGTCCCTGGATTAAGGGGCCTTATAGCGGATATCTCCTTAAAATGAGTTTCCGCCGATGCAATCAATTTTACTGGAAAATACTCTTTGCCTTAGCGAACTATTCGCGGCCGTCGTTCTGCTTCAGCTCCTCCAGCGATGGCATCGAAACGATGTGATAACCGGAATCCACATAATGGATCTCGCCGGTAACACCCGACGAAAGATCGGAGAGCAGGTAAAGCGCCGAGCCGCCGACTTCGTCGAGGGTCACGGTGCGCCGCAGGGGCGAATTGCGCTGCTGATAGGAGAACATATGGCGGGCGTCGGAAACGCCCGAGCCGGCCAGCGTGCGCACCGGCCCGGCCGAGATGCCGTTCACCCTGATGCCGCGCGGCCCATAGTCATTGGCAAGATAGCGCACGCTGGCCTCGAGCCCGGCCTTGGCGACGCCCATGACATTGTAGTTCGGCATCACTCGCACCGACCCGGCATAGGTGAGCGTGATCATCGAGCCGCCATTGCCCATCAGCGGGGCGGCATTGCGGGCGACCTCGGTGAAGGAATAGCAGGAGATCACCATGGTGCGCACGAAATTGTCGCGGCTGGTGTCCGCGTAGAGGCCCTTGAGCTCGTTCTTGTCGGAAAAGCCGATGGCGTGCACGACGAAGTCCAGCCCGCCCCAGGCCTTGCCGAGGGTCTCGAAGGTCGCGGTGACCGAGGCGCTGTCCTCGACATCGCATGGCACGACGAGCGAAGCGCCGAGCTTCTCGGCAAGCGGCTTGACCCGCCGCCC
Source organism: Mesorhizobium sp. M2E.F.Ca.ET.209.01.1.1 (assembly GCF_004010375.2). Taxonomy (NCBI): domain Bacteria; kingdom Pseudomonadati; phylum Pseudomonadota; class Alphaproteobacteria; order Hyphomicrobiales; family Phyllobacteriaceae; genus Mesorhizobium; species Mesorhizobium sp. M2E.F.Ca.ET.209.01.1.1. The sequence goes on from NZ_SADP02000014.1 coordinate 141,180, forward strand.
GAAGGCGTCGCCCTGGTAGGTGAAGGCCAGCTCCGCCCCGTGCTCGGACAATTTCCTGGCGATGCCCCAGGCGATCGAGTGATCGTTGGCGACCCCCATGACAAGCCCGCGCTTGCCCTTCATCAAGCCTTCCATATGCGGCAGATCCTTATGCGGAATAGCGCTGGAAAATCAGCGTTGCGTTGGTGCCACCGAAACCGAAGGAATTGGACAAAACGGTGTCGATCTTGGCGTTGTCGATACGCTTGCGCACGATCGGCATGCCCTCGAATTCCGGATCGAGCTCGTCGATATGGGCGCTCTCGCCGATGAAGCCGCCCTGCATCATCAGGATGGAATAGATCGATTCCTGCACGCCGGCCGCGCCCAGCGAATGGCCGGTGAGCGACTTGGTCGAGGTGATGTAGGGCATCTTGTCGCCGAACACCTCGCGGATGGCGCCCATTTCCTTGGAATCGCCGACCGGCGTCGAGGTGCCGTGGGTGTTGATGTAGTCGACCGGGGTCGAGACGGTGGTAAGCGCCTGCCGCATGCAGCGGATGGCGCCTTCTCCGGACGGAGCGACCATGTCGTAGCCGTCGGACGTCGCGCCATAGCCGACGATCTCGGCATAGATCTTGGCGCCGCGCGCCTTGGCGTGCTCCAATTCCTCCAGCACCAGCACGCCGGCGCCGCCGGCGATGACGAAACCGTCGCGGTTGACGTCATAGGCGCGCGAAGCGGCCGATGCCTTGTCGTTGAACTTCGAGGACATGGCGCCCATGGCGTCGAACAGGTCCGACATCGTCCAGTCGAGGTCTTCGTGGCCGCCGGCGAACATCACGTCCTGCTTGCCCCACTGGATCAGCTCATAGGCATTGCCGATGCAATGCGCCGAGGTCGAGCAGGCCGATGAGATCGAATAGTTGACGCCATGGATCTTGAACCATGTGGCCAGGGTGGCCGATGCCGTCGACGACATCGCCTTCGGCACGGCGAATGGACCGATGCGCTTGGGGCTGTTGTTCTTGATCGTGGTTTCGGCCGCTTCGACGATGGTCCGGGTCGAGGGGCCGCCGGACCCCATCACGATGCCCGTACGCTCATTGGTGATATCGCTTTCGCCTAAGCCGGCATCGGCGATCGCCTGGTCCATGGCGACGTGGTTCCAGGCCGCGCCCTGGCTCAGGAAGCGCATGGCGCGGCGGTCGATCATCGGTGTGGGATCGAGCGTCGGCGCGCCCCAGACCTGGCAGCGGAAGCCGTGCTCGGCGAAGGAATTGGAAAAGCTGATGCCGGATTTGGCATCGTAAAGCGAGCTCTGCACCTCGTTGGCATTGTTGCCGATCGACGACACAATGCCGAGCCCTGTCACTACGACCCGTCTCATTCGCAACTCCTTCCGGCGTATCCGGGCGAAAAACCTAGCCGGTTTTCACCTGTGATCATACGCAAATAAACTGACGTGGCGCCCATTGGGTACGCGGACGCCGTGGCGAAAACGGTCAGGCGGCCGACTGCTTGGACAAGCCGACCTTCAGATCCGTGGCGGCATATATGGGTTCGCCATCCGCCTTAAGCCAGCCGTCGGCGATGCCGAGCACCAGCCGGCCGCGCATCACGCGCTTGAAGTCGACGCCGTACTCGACCTTCTTCACCGACGGCGTCACCATGCCCTTGAACTTCACCTCGCCGGTCGAGAGCGCCATGCCCTTGCCGGGTTCGCCCAGCCAGCCGAGATAGAAACCGGTCAACTGCCACATGGCGTCGAGGCCGAGGCAGCCCGGCATGATCGGATTGCCGATGAAGTGGCAGGCGAAGAACCACAGGTCCGGCTTGATGTCGAATTCGGCGCGGATGAAGCCCTTGTCGAAAGCGCCGCCGGTCTCGCTGATCTCGGTGATGCGGTCGAACATCAGCATAGGTGGGTAGGGCAGCTGGGCGTTGCCCGGCCCGAACAGGTCGCCGCGGGCGCAGGCGAGCAGTTCCTCGTAATCGTAGCTGGACTTTTGATCCGCCATCAAATTTCCGTCCCCGTGTTCTTCGCGGGCGGCAGGGCGCCCTTGTCGTTGGTTTCCTAACACACTCTGTTTGCGGCCGGAAACCGGCGTTTGCGCTTAACCCGTGCGCCTGCCCGGGTCAATGCGCGCTATTGATCGCATTCGGACTACAGAATATATGTCGACTGATGTCCGGTTTTGGCTTTTGACGTCTTTTTGCCACTCTGGACCTGTTGATGGGCTGGGCAACAAGCGTCGAAGCGAAGAGATGGATTCGGGCTACCGGAAGGACAATGTGGCTGTGGACAAGCGGGTTCGCGAAGCCGGCCTGAGGCCGACGCGCCAGCGCATTGCGCTGGCCGATCTGCTTTTCGCCAAGGGCGACCGCCACCTTTCGGCCGAGGAACTGCACGAAGAGGCGATCGCCGCCGGCGTGCCGGTTTCTTTGGCGACGGTCTATAACGCGCTCCATCAGTTCACTGAGGCCGGCCTTTTGCGCATCTTGGCGGTCGAAGGCTCGAAAACCTATTTCGACACCAACACCTCCGACCATCATCACTTCTACGTCGAGGGCGAGAACCGGATTTTCGACATCGAAAGCGGGCCGGTCACCGTCTCCAACCTGCCGGCACCGCCGGAGGGCATGGAGATCGCCAATGTCGACATCGTCGTGAGGCTTCGCCCGAAGCGCGGTGACTGATCCCGTGGCGACGCGGCCCGTCGACCTGATCGTCCGGTTTGAGTGGGTCACCGTCGCCGCCTTGGCCGTCGCTTGCTACGCGCTGGCCGGCTTTTCCTGGTGGCTGTTTGCGCTGCTTATCCTGGCGCCGGACCTGTCGATGCTGGGCTACCTCGCCGGGCCGCGCGTCGGCGCCGTCACCTACAACGCTTTGCATATCCTGATTGCCCCGCTGGTCCTTCTGCTCGCGGGCGCATTGCTCGCCGGCCGGCTCACGACCGCGGTGGCGCTTATCTGGATAGCGCATATCGCGATCGACCGGGCCCTCGGCTACGGCCTCAAGCTGCCCACCGGTTTTCAAGATACGCATCTCGGCCGCATCGGCCGCGACCGCAGCGGCGCGACCGGCTGAGGCGTTTCGAGATTCAGGTCAGGCTGAGCCGAGAATGGTGGGTTCCGAGAACCGGAGCGGCGCGTACTTAAAGTACGTGAGCACCGGAAGCGCAGGAAGCCGCCATTCGCAGGCCGGCCTCACCTGAATATCGACACAGCCTAGTTCTTGAACTTCTCGCCGGGATAGGCGCCCCATACCTGCGACTGGGCCATCCAGCCGGTGTGGCCGTCAAAGGTCATCTCGCACCATTGGCCGTCGCATTTCTTGATCGAGCCGATCACGCCCGGCTCGATGATGGCGATGACGCCGGCATCCTTGTCGGGTTCGTCGAGCAGGTTCACCTGCCCGCCCTTGCCACGCTGCCAGGGCGCGACGATGGCGGTGCGCCGGCCGGAAAGCAGCGACTGGTTGATCCAGCCCTCCGATCCATCTGCATCGCGCACGCGGCGCCAGGTGTCGAATTCCTGGATGACTTCCATCGGCAGCCCGGCCTTCATGTACATCCAGTTGACGGAATAATTGGCGCCGGGGCCGACGCGCGAATTGACGCGGGCCGGTTTCAGGCTGACGAAGCGCGGCAGCGGCAGGCCGCTCGGACCAAGCGTTATGGTTTGCGCCGGCGCGGCCGCGCTTTGCGCGAATGCCTGCGGCGCGCAAAGGAGGGCGCCAAGGATGGCTGCGCTGAAGGCCAGGCGAAGCGACGCGAAACCAGACACTTTCGTTCCTTTCGGCGCCGGTCCGTCGGATGAGCGCCCCTTTTTCTTTGTCTTCGGCGGCACCGCTTGTTACAGGAGTGGGCTGATGCCGCGACTGGCTACAAGTTTCGCCGGTCTTGGTTAAAGAGGTCTCAACGAGATCGGTTTCGAGAGCAGGATCCCGAAAATTGGGAACCGGTTTTCGGAACAGATCATGCTCCAAAAAAGAGTAGGATCAGGATGACGATTCAAGGAAACGTCATCCTGATCTAGGAAGCTTCGGGGATAAAATGGCAGGCAAAAAACGGCCCCTCGTCGTCATCACGCGCAAGCTGCCCGACCCTGTCGAGACCCGCATGCGCGAGCTGTTCGACGCAAGGCTGAATGTCGAGGACCGGCCGATGACCCAGCCTGAGCTGGTGGCGGCGGTCAAGGAAGCCGACGTGCTGGTTCCCACCATCACCGATCACATCGACGCGGCGCTGATCGCCCAGGCCGGCGAAAACCTGAAGCTGATCGCCAATTTCGGCAACGGCGTCGACAAGATCGACGTCGCGGCGGCGGCCAAGAAAGGCATCACCGTCACCAACACGCCGAACGTGCTCACCGAAGACACCGCCGACATGACCATGGCGCTGATGCTCGCCGTGCCGCGCCGGCTTGCCGAAGGCGCCAATGTGCTGACCGGGGAGAAGAAATGGGCCGGCTGGTCGCCGACCTGGATGCTCGGCCGGCGCATCTGGGGCAAGCGTCTCGGCATTGTCGGCATGGGCCGCATCGGCACGGCCGTCGCCAGGCGGGCCAAGGCCTTCGGCCTGTCGATCCACTACCACAACCGGCACCGCGTGCTGCCGGCGGTCGAGGAGGAGCTGGAGGCAACCTATTGGGAAAGCCTCGACCAGATGCTGGCCCGCATGGACATCATCTCGGTCAATTGTCCCTCGACGCCGGCGACGTTCCACCTTTTGTCCGGCCGCCGGCTGGCGCTGATGCAGCCTTCGGCTTACCTCGTCAACACCGCGCGCGGCGATATCATCGACGAGGAAGCGCTGATCAAGCTGATCCATGACGGCAAGATCGCCGGCGCCGGCCTCGACGTCTATGAGCACGAGCCGGCGCTGAACAGCAAGTTGTTGAAGCTTGCCGCCAAGGGCAAGGTGGTGCTTCTGCCGCATATGGGCTCGGCCACGCTCGAGGGCCGCATCGACATGGGCGAGAAGGTGATCATCAACATCCGCGCCTTCTTCGACGGCCATCGCCCGCCGGATCGGGTTTTGCCGTTGAGGACCTGAGTTACAAGTCAGTCACGGACGGCTTCAGAAGTCCCGCTTCATCATGATCCATTCGCGTGGACCGCTCCTGCCGCCATAAGCTATCCAGGGAAGTTTGTCGGCCGCGACGAAACCGAGCCTTTGATAGACGGAAATCGCTGCAAAATTGGAGTCTTCAACGGTCAGGCACAGGCCTTTCGCTCCGGCTGAGCTGGCGAGTTCGCCGGCATGAGCAAGCAGCCGCGTTGCCAAGCCCTTGCCGCGGAACTCGGGATAGGTGGCAATCGCGAGGATGGACCAGTAGCCGATCAGTCTTGTTTCCAGCGTGACCAGAGGCATCAGGGCCGGCGAGATCTCTGCCGCGTAGCCCTCGTTATTTGCAAGCAGCTCTCCGACCAATCCGCCGCCTATCGTCCCATCGACCTCGACCAGCCAGGACTTGGAGAAATGATAGGGCGCGTTCGCATCGGCGGATGCAGCCCGACGGGCCGCCTCCAGCACTGCATGGTCTTGACCGCTGTACCTGATCCAGCTGTCGAGATCGATACCGTGCCCGGCGATGTCGACGATCGCTGCGACGTGCAACGCGTCGTTCCTTGCCGCCGGGCGAATGAGAATGCTCATGGCGGCCCATCCAAAATACCAAGACGCCGCAAGATCGAGCCGTCGGCGCCGACGGCGACTTGGCCGCCTCGAAAACTGTCGAATTGATCGCGTTCAAGCCGCACCGCGATCGGCGTATGCCAGCTCATCTCCCGGGCGACGATCAGGCCGAGCAGCAGGATGGCGTCCGGCTCGTGCAGGACGAGTGCGGCCGGCGCGCGTCCGTTGTGGACGAGCTCCATCAGCACCGCCGAGGCCGATGACGAGCCGATCGTGCCCGGCAGGAACAGCACTTTGCCGGCAATGACTTCGCCATGCTGCGGGTGGCGGACATCGGCGATGCGGCCCGTCTTCGGGTCGACGCCGCCCCAAAAACTGATCGGCGCCGTCAGCACCAGCGCTTCGCCTTCGCCCGCCGTGCCCGGCACAAGGATTTCGGCGGCGGCGCTCATGCGGTGACATCCGTGAAGACCGGCCTGCCGAGGACCGCGCTTTCGACGCAGTCGGCGAGCGAGGCGTAGAGCACCGCATAGCCGGTGTTGCCCGGCGCGTAATGCGCGAACTTGCCCGAATTGGTCATCAGCACGCCGTTGCCGATGTCGGGCATGATCGGCGTCACCACCACGCATGTGTCGGCGACGATGACCACGCCGCTGGCCTCGAGCCTTTTGCGTCGGCCGTCCTTTTCCAGCAAGGCAAGCGCGTGACGGCCGGTGCAGGCATAGATCGGCACGGCTAGCCGCCGTCCCGCGATCAGCCGCTCCAGGCCGTCGAATTCGGCGTGCGACAGATGCGGGCTGCCGATCGCCACCGCATCGATCGTCCTGGCCGCCGCCGCGGTGGACAAGCCGGCGCGCGCCTTCGCCGCCATGTCGGGCGTCACGCGGATCACCGCCTCCGGTTCCGGCCCGGCCAGGATGGTTGCGACGTCGGGAGCTTCGGGCGTGACGCCGGCAATGTGGAACAGGCCGACCGCGCCGGACGATGCGGCCGCAGCGCCGAAGGCTTTCAGCGCGTCCTCACCGGGATGACCGGCCACGCCGGTGACGACACCGATCGCGTTGCCGACCTCGCGGCCGTAGAGGCTGCCCAGGACAGGCCAGGCGATCTCCGAGGCAAGGAAGGAAGGCGACAGGCCCGAGACATCGAAAATGAGCCTCGCCCGGCGATTCTCGGGCCGGTGCAGCCCGTAATCCGGGGCGCGTCCGGTGATGGCGCAGGCAATGTCGAGAAAATCGCCATAGCGGTTGGTGCGCGCGCCCAGCACAGAATTGCAGAAGACAACCGCGTTGGACTCGCCCCAGGCCACGTCGCTGCCGAGTGCGGGCCTGTGTCCGGCCTGATAGGGCGCGCAAGTCCAGCTCTGCTCGCAGCCGAGCTTGCGATAGGCCTCCATCATCCGCCGCGCCATGCCGCGCTGCGGCTCCTCGAGACGAATGCGCGAGCAGCCCATCAGGTCGAGCGCTCCGACATTGAGCGTCGAGCGCACCGCGACCTTCGCGCCGCCTTCGACCAGCCTCTCGGCGAACAGCGTCCCGGAGTCGCCATGATAGAGCGCGCCGTCGATATGGGTGGAAGCGATCGGGATCAGCCGCGGCGCGCCGAGCAGCCGTGCGCTTTCGGCGACGATGCGCATCGCCATGCCCGCGCCGTCCTGGCCGGCGGCGATCGCCTGTTCTTGCGGGCTGAGTGCGAGACTCAAGACAGCACCTTGCGCATGGTGATGGAGGTCGGCCTGTCATAGCCCTGATGCGCCGTGCGCCCGGTCTCGCGAAAGCCGAGCCGGGCGAAGGCCGCGTGGTTTGCGGTCAGCTCGATGCGGGTCTGGAGCTCGATCGCATCCTTGTCCCGTTCGCGGGCAAGATCCTCCACCGCTTGCATCAGCCTGGCTCCGACGCCTTGACCCTGGAATTCTGGCTCGACCGCGAGCTTGCCGACATAGAAATCCCGCGCCCGCTCCAGCGCGAAAACGCAGCCGACGATGCGGTCGTTCTCGACGGCCAGAAACCCTGTCTCCTTTTTCGCTTTCTCGGCAAGGCTGTCGGCGCTCAGAAGATGCGCCGAGGAGGGCGGATCGATAACGCCGTCCATATAGGCAAAGGCGCGGCGGATCAGCGCGAGCAAGTCGCCCCATCGGTCGAAATCCGCCTGAAGCCCGACTATGGAGATGCCGACGGTCTGGTCCATGCGCTCAGACGGCCTTGTAGCGGATGGTGTCGAAGCGGGCCGTGAGCCCGTCATAGAGCAGCAGCCTGCCGATCAGCGGCTCGCCTATGCCGGTGATCAGCTTGATCGCCTCCATCGCCTCCAGCGCGCCGATGACGCCCGTCAGCGCCCCGACGATGCCGGCAACGGCGCAGGAGGGCACCAGTCCTTCGGGCGGGGCTTCCGGGAACAGGTCGCGATAGCTCGGATTGCGCTTGCCGTCGGCGCCTGTCTCGAACGGCTTCAGTACCGTCACCGAGCCGTCGAAACGGCCGACGGCGGCGGTGACGAGGGGCTTCTTCTCGCTGGCGCAGGCATCGGCGACCGCGTAGCGCGTCTCGAAATTGTCGGAGCCGTCGACAACGACATCGTAGCGCGCAACGAGGGCAGGGGCGTTCTCTTCCGTCAGCCTCAGGCGGTGCGCTTCCACCGTGACGTTAGGGTTGATGCGCATGATCGCTGCTGCTGCGCTGTCGGTCTTGGCCAGGCCGATCATGTCGCTGCTATGGATCACCTGCCGCTGCAGGTTGGACAGGGAAACCGTGTCGTCATCGACGATGCCGAGCGTGCCGACACCGGCTGCGGCGAGATATTCGAGCACCGGCGCGCCGAGCCCGCCGGCGCCGATCACCAGCACCCGCGCCCGTTTCAGCCTCTGCTGCCCCGGCCCGCCGATCTCAGGCAGCACAATGTGGCGGGCATAGCGTTCGAGTTCTTCGTCGGTCAGGGCGGCATCGGTCATGGCTGGACTTTATCGCTAGCGCAGAGCCCTGTCAGTAAGCGCAAGGCAAAGCCTTGTGGTCCACAATGACGAGGCAAGGGTTTGGCGTGACGCAAGGCAAGGCCTTGTGGCGCAATGCCGAAATAGCTTCACCAGCTAGCCGGTCGGCCCGACGCTGCCATGATCGACCGTGAGGAATTGCGCCCGGCCGGCAAGGCTCGAAAACAAGGCCGCATCCGTGCCCGTCATGAAGGCCTGACAGTTCAGTTCTTCTAGGATGGAGAACAATGCCGCGCGCCGGCCTGCGTCGAGATGCGCGGCGATCTCGTCCAGGAGAAGGATCGGCGTCAGCCCCGACATCTCGCCGGTCAGCCTGGCATGCGACAGCACGATGCCGACCAGCAGCGCCTTCTGCTCGCCGGTCGAGCAAAGTTCCGCCGGCATCGACTTGGGCCGGTGCCGCACCACCAGGTCGGAGCGGTGCGGGCCGTCCAGCGTGCGGCCGGCGGCGCGGTCGCGTTCACGGCCATTGGCAAGCGCCGCGCGATAGCGTTCCTCGACATCGACGGCGGCTGCATCGCCGAGCGCGCTTTCCAGGTCCCCGGCGAGGCTGATATCGGCCTGCGGAAACGGCCCGCTGCCGGGCAATCTGTCGATCATGGCCGCAAGCAGCCGCACCAGCTCGGCTCGCGCCGCGGCGATGGCCACGCCGGTTTCGGCCATCTGCGTCTCGATCGCGTCGAACCAGGCGCCGTCCCGCGAGCCTTCGGTAAGCAAGCGGTTACGGCCGCGCATGGCCTTCTCATAGTCGAGCGCGCGCTGGCCATGGCCTGGATCGATCGCCAGCACCAACCGGTCGAGGAAGCGGCGGCGGTCCGCCGCCGGCCCGGGAAACAGCCCGTCCATGGCCGGCGTCAGCCAGACGACCCTGAGCCATTCCAGCATGTCCTCGGCCGATCGCGCCGGCGCGCCGTTGATCCGCACCTTCCTGCCGCCTTCGCCGGCGGCGTCGCCGCCGGAAATGCCGGTTCCGATCTCGACCTGTCCTTCCGGTCCCTCGATGCGCGCATGCAGGGCGAAGCCGCCATCGCCGCCTTCGCGCGCCACATCCGCATAGGGCGCGCGGCGCAGGCCCCGGCCCGGCGTCAGGAACGAGATCGCTTCCAGGAGATTGGTCTTGCCGGCGCCATTGTCCCCCGACAGCACCACCGCGCCGGGCGCAAGTTCAAGCGAAAGCGCCGCATAGTTGCGGAAATTAGTAAGCGTTAACTTACTTATATAGCTTTGCTGCTGAAGCTGTTTCGCATCCGCGGTCACGGCGACACATCAGGTCCGCTAGAGCAATTCCAGGAAAGTGCACGGCGGGTTTCCGTCCGGAATTGCGCCGACAAGAGACCTAGACCCGCATCGGCATCAGCACGTAGAGCGCGGTTTCGTCGGCCATGTCGTGGATCAGCGTCGGCGAGCCGGCATCCGCCAGCATGAACTTGGCTTCCGAACCGGTGAGTTGGGCCGCGACGTCGAGCAGGTACTTGGCGTTGAAGCCGATCTCGATCGGGTCCGACGAATAGTCAGCCGCCAGTTCCTCGGTGGCGCTGCCCGAATCCGGATTGTTGACCGCGAGCGTGAGCTGGCCGTCATTGATCGACAGTTTTACGGCCCGGCCGCGTTCGGAGGAAATGGTCGAAACGCGGTCCACCGCGGCGGCGAAGCTCTGGCGATCGATGATCAGCTTTTTGTCGTTGCCGGTCGGGATCACGCGCTGATAATCGGGGAAGGTGCCGTCGATCAGCTTCGACGTCAAAACGACGCTGCCGATGGTGAAGCGGATCTTGGTGTCCGACAGTTCCGTCGTCACCGCGACATCGGGGTCGTCGACCAGCTTCTGCAGCTCGCTCACTGTCTTGCGCGGAATGATGATGCCCGGCATGCCTTCCGAACCGGCCGGCGCGTCGATCTCGGCGCGCGCCAGGCGGTGTCCGTCGGTGGCGACCGAGCGCAGCTTCAGCTTGCCGCCGACCTCAACGGCGTGCAGGTAGATGCCGTTCAGGTAGTAGCGCGTTTCCTCCGTCGAGATGGCGAACTGGGTCTTGTCGATCAGCCCCTTCAGCGCCGCCGATTCCAGCCGGAAGATATGCGAGAACGAGCCGGCAGAAAGCTCCGGGAAGTCGGATTGCGGCAGGCACTGCAGGCGGAAGCTCGAACGTCCCGAGGTGACGGTCATCGCGTTGCCGTCCTCGTCCGTCTTCAGCATCACCTCTGCGCCATCGGAAAGCTTGCGCACGATGTCGTAGAGCAGATGCGCCGGCACCGTCGTCGCGCCGCCACGCTCGACCTTGGCGGGTGTCGCCTCCGTCACCTCGAGGTCGAGGTCGGTCGCCTTCATCTCGAGGCTCGCGCCCTCGGCGCTGAGCAGCACGTTGGAGAGGATCGGGATGGTGTTGCGCCGCTCGACCACGCGGTGGACGTGGTTGAGGGACTTCAGGAGATTTGACCGTTCCAGGATAACACGCATGACGAACAGGCTCGCTTCAATGAATGAACGGGTCACCGTCAGGCGGCATCCCGCGAAAGCCCTGAAAGGCTTTCAGAATCTCTGTAAGCTGACAGTAAAAAGCCTGCGAACGCAAGCCCGCGGCACCGGTTCCGGCCGGTTGCGCGGGCTTTCTGGGGATAAAGCCGGCGATGTGGGTCGCCGGCCATTTTCGCATTGCCTCAGGCCTGGTCGTTGATCAGCCTTCTGAGCAGTTCGAGCTCCTGCGCCAGCGTGTTGTCGCCGCCCGAGAGATCCTCGATCTTGCGCACGGCATGCAGCACGGTCGTGTGGTCGCGGCCGCCGAAACGCCGCCCGATCTCCGGCAGCGAGCGCGGCGTCATAACTTTCGACAGATACATCGCCACCTGTCGCGGCTTGACGATGGTGCGCGTGCGCCGGTTGGACAGAAGCTCCGTCTTCGACACGTTGTAGTGGCGCGCCACGATGCGCTGGATGTCCTCGATGCGCACCCGCTTCGGCTCGCCCGAGCGGTAGATGTGGCCGAGAATCTCGTCGATGCGGTCGATCGTGATCTGCGGCTCGAAGGACTGGCGAAACAGAAGCTGGTTGAAGGCGCCTTCGAGCTCGCGCCCGCTGCCGGTGACCGTACGGGCGACATGCTCCAGGATCTCGTCCGAGATGTCGAGCGAGGTGTCATCGGTCTTGGCGGTGGCGCGGCGCAGCTTCAGCATGCCGAGCCGCATGGCGAAATCCGGCGCCGACATTTCCAGCGCCACGCCGCCATTGAGGCGCGAACGCACGCGCGGTTCCAGCGATTCCAGTTCCGACGGCGGCCGGTCGGCCGCCACCACCACCTGCTTGGCGCTGTCGAGCAGCATGTTGATGAGGTGGCAGAACTCGTGCTGGATCGATTTGCCTTGCAGGAACTGCATGTCGTCGATGATCAGCAGATCGATGTCGCGCAGCTGCTCTTTCAGCGTCAGCGCGTTGTTGTCGCGGATCGCCGTGGCGAAGCGCCACATGAAATACTCCGCCGTCAGATAGACGACGCGCGACTTCGGATTGTGCCGCAGCGATTCCGCCGCGATCGCCTGCAAGAGGTGCGTCTTGCCGAGCCCGACGGTGGCATGCAGGAAAAGCGGGTTGAAACGCACCGCGCTCGACTGCGATTCCGCCACGGCTCTCGCCGCCGCGAAGGCCACCCGGTTGGACGGTCCCTCGATGAAGGAGGCGAATGTGTAGCGCGGGTCGAGCGGCGATCCCAGCACATTGTGGCGGAACTCCGGTTCCACGGACGCGCCCTGACGGGGCGCCGGCGCCCGTTGTTCCACGCGTCCGGCGCTCGCGGTGCCGTTGGCGAGCGCGGTGTGCGTCTGCCTGGTCATCTTGCGGGCCGGCACGATTTCCGGCTCGACATGGTTGCGCCCCTGGCGCGTCGCGGTGCGCACGACGATCTCGATCTTGAGGACGTCGGGATCCTCGTGCCGCCACAGCTCCGCGATAAGCTCGAGATAGTGGCCGTTGATCCATGACCGCAGGAAGGCGGTTGGCACCGAGATGCGGATAATGCCGCGGGAGGCCTCGGCGACCTTCATGCGACCAAACCAGCTCGAATAGACCTCGGCCCCGAGACGCGCCTTCAGCTGGGCCTTGACCCGCTCGAACTTCTGTTCCGCGTCGTTGGATGCCGCCACGTCGTCCCCTCCGACAAAAGTTGCTGAAAATGGGAGCTCGCCCGCTATCTCCCTCTCGATGCCGCCCTGCATGATCAAAGTTCCTTGTCTTCTCGTACCCTTTTCCCGCCGGGGATGCGCCTCCTGCATCCTTGGTCCGACGACCTCATTCGCTGCGCTGCCGCTGCCGCCGCCGGCAAACGGTCATCGCAACTCGCGCAAGGGACCAGCCGCCGGCTCCGCGCGCCGGCTTTCGACAAAGACAAGGCAATACGCCACCCTCCGGCGAAAACGCCGGCGAGACATCGACTGCCAATGTACAATTACGCCAGTCCCCTACCGCCACCGAAGAGACAAACCAAGCCACGCGCGGAATTGCTCCACGTCATGAATTCTGCCATTTTGTGCTGGCCGATTCAGGCTGGGTCAGGGGCTTAGTGCCCATCCCTTCGATGGATGGACATTACCGAAATCGCTGTGGATAGGGCAAGGCCACGTCTAACGGTTTTTTAACGAATCTGGTTACCGGAAGGGGCTTGAATTCGGATGCCGCCACGGCACGTTTTGACAAAGCCATTGTGATTCAAACCCTTTTCCGGCGAATATGAAAAAGGCCGCCCGAAACGAAATATTCTGAAATAATTCTCTTGACAGCTACTTCTCCCCCGCCGTCCGACCGCGCGTTGAACAAGCTGTGGATGACCGTCTGTAAGTCTTTGAAAAAAATGCCGAATTTCTGACAGGGGAATTTGGGCAGCTGCCGCAGCGGGGGCGCGCAGATATAAGCGGCGCTGTATATGCCGGCAAAACATTACCGGCATTTGAATCGCCTCACAAGTGCAGCTTCCGGGCGAACTTTTTAAGTACTTGCCGGCAAACGAAAAAACCCGGCCTGTACGGCCGGGTTCAATATCGACGGAGTGAAAGAGGAGTCGGTCAGGCCGACAGCGTCTTGACCCGCTGGGCCAGCCGCGAAACCTTGCGGGAAGCCGTGTTCTTGTGAACGACGCCCTTGGTGGCGGCGCGCATCAATTCCGGCTCCGCTGCCTTGAACGCTTCGACCGCGGCGGCCTTGTCGCCGGCGGCCAGCGCCTCTTCGACCTTGCGGACATAGCTGCGTACGCGCGAGCGACGGTTCTTGTTGACCGCAGCGCGGCGGGCGATCTTGCGCGTAGCCTTTTTGGCCGAGGAAGTGTTGGCCATGATGCCTCTCTTCTGATCTGGTGAGCGCCAGCGATGTCGCAGGGCGCAAAAAACAAACGGGCAGCCACGGGCCGCCTCGGTTGGTGCGGCTTATAGTTCAGCTTTTTCGGCGCGTCAACGCCGCTTTGCCGTGTTTTTCGGGCTTCATAACGTGTCGCTCAGAATCGCGCCGTGCCATGGCTCAGCGATTGGTGAAATTGGGTTTCCGCTTCTCGACGAACGCAGCCATGCCTTCCTTCTGGTCGTCGAGCGCAAACAGCGAATGGAACAGACGGCGCTCGAAGCGCAGCCCCTCGGCCAGCGTCGTTTCGTAGGCGCGGTTGACGGCTTCCTTGGTCATCATGACCGACGGCAGCGAGAACTCGGCGATCTTCGCCGCCGTCTTCAACGCTTCGTCGAGCAGTTCGGCGACCGGGACCACCCGCGACACCAGTCCGCAGCGCTCGGCCTCGGCCGCATCCATCATGCGCCCGGTCAGGCACATGTCCATCGCCTTCGACTTGCCGACGAAGCGCGTCAGCCGCTGCGAGCCCCCCATGCCCGGCATGACGCCGAGCGTGATTTCGGGCTGGCCGAACTTGGCGTTGTCGCCGGCGATGATGAAGTCGCACATCATGGCCAATTCGCAGCCGCCGCCGAGCGCATAGCCCGCGACCGCCGCGACGATGGGCTTGCGCGTGCGCGTGAATTCCTCCCAGCCGACGAAGAAATCCTGCGTGTAGGCGTCGGCGAAGGAGATCGCCTGCATTTCCTTGATGTCGGCGCCGGCAGCGAACGCCTTTTCCGAGCCGGTGAGCACCATCGCGCCGATCACCGCATCGGCGTTGAACGCGCCCGCCGCCGCCACCACCTCCGCAAGGACCTGCGAATTCAGCGCATTGAGCGCCTTGGGCCGGTTCAGCGTGATCAGCCCGACCTTGCCGCGTGTTTCCACGAGAATGGTTTCATAGGTCATGGCGTACGTCTCCTCGCTTCTCTTGGAGAGACCGGTCTAGCTCACCGCTGACAGGTCCGGCAATAGAAGGTCGAGCGGCCGCTCTGCACGATGCGCTCGATATGGCCGCGGCAGCCCGGTTTCGGACATGGCTCTCCCTCGCGATCATAGACCGCGAAGGAATGCTGGAAATAGCCGAGGGATCCATCGGCCTGCACATAGTCGCGCAGCGAGGAGCCGCCGGCGGCGATCGCGTCGGCGATGACCGCGCGGATCGCCTCCGCGAGGCGCCCGCTTTGCTCTTTCGCCTTCTTGGCCGACCCGGCAATGGTACCAGCTTCGCGCAACGGCGACAGGCCGGCGCGCCACAGGGCCTCCGCCACATATATATTGCCAAGTCCGGCGATCAGCCGCTGATCGAGCAGCGCCGCCTTGAGCGGCGATCTACGATCCTTGAGCAGTGAGGCGAGCAGGGGACCGTCGAGCGCGTTGCCGGTCGGCTCGACGCCCAGTCCGGCCAGCATCGGATGCGTGTCCGGCGCGCCTTCGGCAAACAGCATGAAGCCGAAGCGGCGCGGGTCGTTGAAGATGACGCTGGATCGCACGCCCTTTTGCGAGACGACGTCGAACACGACATGGTCGTGCGCCGCACTTTTCGAGCGCTCGTGATGGAACGAGCCGGGGATGTCGCCGCCCCCGGCGGTTTCGACCCGGAATGACCCCGACATGCCGAGGTGGCAGATCAGCACCGGACCATCCTCGATATGCATCGTCAGATATTTGGCGCGCCGGCCAAGCGCCGTCACGGTCTTGCCGGTAAGCCGCTGCGAAAAGCGTTCGGGAAAAGGAAAGCGAAGGTCCGGCCTGCGCGCTTCGACCCTGACCAGCCGCGCCCCCTCCAGGACCGGCTGCAGTCCGCGCCGGACTGTCTCGACTTCGGGCAGCTCAGGCATGGCCGCCTATCGTTGCGAGGAAGGATGTTCCATGGCGGCCGGCTGCCAGGCCAAGGTGATCCGCAACGGTTTCGCCGATATCGGCGAAGGTCGGCCTGAGCCCGATGTCGCCGCCTTTCAGCCCCGGCCCGATGCCGATCACCGGAACGCGCTCACGCGTATGGTCGGTGCCGCGCCAGGTAGGGTCGTTGCCGTGATCGGCTGTGAGGATGAGAAGGTCGCCCGGCCTCAGGCGCGACAGCGCCTCGGGCAGCCGGCGGTCGAAGGCTTCGAGCGCGGCCGCATAGCCGGCGACATCGCGCCGATGGCCGAACTCGGTGTCGAAATCGACGAAATTGGCGAAGACCAAGTCGCCTTCGCCAGCATCGTCCATGGCGCTGAGCGCCTTGTCGAACATCGCCATGTTGCCGCCGGCCTTGCGCACGTCCGAAATGCCGCGATGGGCGAAGATATCGCCGATCTTGCCGACCGCGATGACCTTGCTGCCGCGCTCCGTCAGCCGGTCGAGCAGGGTCTCCTCCGGCGGAGGCACCGCATAGTCGCGGCGGTTGTGGGTGCGCTGGAACGTGGCAGGCGTCTCGCCCACGAAAGGCCGCGCGATCACGCGCCCGATCTTGAGCGGATCGACGAGCCGGCGCACCGTGAGGCAAAGCTCATAAAGCCTCTCCAGGCCGAAATGCGTTTCATGCGCGGCGATCTGCAACACGGAATCCACCGAGGTGTAACAGATCGGCCTGCCGGTGCGGATATGCTCCTCGCCGAAGCGCTCGATGATCTCGGTTCCCGGCGCATGGCAATTGCCGAGGATGCCCGGCACCTTGCCCTCGCGGATGATCGCCTCGGTCAGCTCGGCCGGGAAGGCCGGCATGGTATCAGGAAAGTAACCCCAGTCGAAGCGCACGGGCAGGCCTGCGATCTCCCAATGGCCCGACGGCGTGTCCTTGCCGCTCGACACCTCCTGGGCGGCGCCGTGGAAGACCGAGGCGACCGGCGGCGCATCGATGCCGGTTCTGAGCCCCGTCGCGGTTTGCGCCGCCCGGCCAAGCCCGAGCGACATCATGTTGGGCACGGCGAGCGGTCCTTTGCGCAGACCCTCCCGATCGGCGCGGCCTTCGGCGCAGGCCTTGAAGATGTGCCCGAACGTGTCGGCGCCGGCATCGCCATAGCGTTCGGCGTCGGCCGCGCCGCCGATGCCGAAAGAATCGAGAACGAACAGGAACGCGCGCGCCATGGGTGTCTTTGTTGTCAGTCCTGGTCGCCAGACATAAGGTTCCCTGGCGGCGTTGGCAAATCGGAAACCAAACCGCAACCGCTTCGCGCCATAGTTGCGACGAGGCGTGGATATGGCGGGAGCAAAGCAAGCATGGCGAGGCGCGGCAAAACCGCGGCAAGGCAGGCCGCGAAAATGTGCGCAGCCGCTCTCCTGGCGTCCGGCGCCGCCGCATGGCCGGCACACGCCGACTGGCGTGACGACATCGGCACGTTCCGCATCGGCATCGTTGCCGAGCCGGGCGGTGGCTACACCGTCCCCGGGCTCGCGCGTCTGAAGGAAGCCTACGCCAATGCGCTCGGCATGAAGGTCGAGTTCGTCGTTGCGCGTGACTATGCGGCGCTGATCGAGGCGCAAGCGAGCGGGCGCGTGCAATACGCGGTCTATTCGGCGCTCGCCTATGCCACGGCCTCGGAGCGCTGCGGCTGTGTCGAACCACTGGTGGCGCCGGTCGACGCCGACGGCGCCGTCGGCATCCGTTCCGTCCTGGTGACGCGCGACGGCAGGCTGCAGGATCTTGCCGCCATGGCTTCGCATCGGATCGCGATTGCGCCGGCCGATAATGTCGGCGGCGCGCTGCTGCCGCTGGCTGCCCTTTCCGCCGCAGGGGTCAAGATCGCCCAGGATTCGCCGTTCCTGGCACGCGCCGCGTCGGCCACGGCGGCCGAGACGATGTTGAGCGGCGGCGATGCGGATGGCCTGTTCGGATGGGAGCCGGCCGATGCCGACGGTCAATCCATCCATTCCGGCGGCACGCTCGAGCGGCTGGAGGCTGCCGGCATCCCCGGGGCATCGCTTAGGGTGTTATGGACCTCCGACCTGTTGCGCTACGGGCCGCACGCAGTCCGCAGCGATCTCGATTCCGAGGCGAAACGCCGGCTGACGGTCTTCCTGACCAATCTCAAATCGCAGACGCCTGATGTGTACGACCTGCTGGAGAGGGCGCATTCCGGTGGCTTCGTGCCGGCGATGTCCAAGGATTACGCCATGGCGACGGCCATCTTGCGGCAGGCATCCGATGGCCGGGAGTGACGATCAGCAGTCGCTGCAAGGAATGGTCGGACTCCGGCGAGGCCTGAGATAATAGGTCTCGCTCATGTTTATGTGGCTGAAGGTCGACAACAATCCGGCCGATCTCTGCTGGGCGTTGTTCGCGTCCCACGAGATCACCGGCGTATAGCCAAGGTCGCTCTCGACGCGGATCAGGAAGGTGTTGCGGATTTTCAAGTTCGTCGGCACCGTGGTGATCGTGTTCGGGGTCGCGTCGGCGCTGTAGGTGTTGCCCACCAGCTTGCGCGACCATGCCACCAGCACCCTCGGTGTTGCCTCGTCCGTGATCTGGATCGCGGTGATGATGATCGACGGCTGCGAGCGGTTGTAAGGCAGAAGCGTTGTGCTGCCGATCTGCATGATCGCTTCGAGGTTCGCCTTCACGACCGTCTGCTGCTGCGTGACGAGGTCGGCCACCATGCTGCCGATGCGGCTGACCTTCTTGCTGGTCTCGATAGCTTGCGATGCCTCCATCGTGATGAAATACATGATGAGCAGCACCGGCGCGATGAACGCAAACTCGATCGCGGCGACGCCGCGCCGATCGTGGCCGAACCGCCTCGCTCGCGCCACGATGGCCGAAATCCCCCAATGTGCCCCCGCACGGTACATCCTATCCCTCCAAGCCGCCCAAGCCCCAGCCGCCCGCCGGCCTTAGTTGTCGTCGAATGGTTCGTTCTGCCAGGTCACGGACGCAAAATGCAGCGTGGTGCCGTCGCTGAAATTCTGCATCTGCTTGGCCAGCAGATCCGTCATCACCGGCCATTTGTAGAACACCCGCAGCATGTTGATGGATTCTGCCAGGCCGGGCGTAACCGTGAAGGTCATGTCGCTTCCCGACTGCGTCAGCACGATGTCGTTGCCGACGATCTTGAAGCCTGCCGTGGCGGCCTGCGCAAAGCTCGAATATTCGCGCAGATCGACCTTCAGCCCCGGGCAGTTCTGGGCGACCATGATCTGCAGGCGGCTGCAGATCGCTTGCTTGATGGAAGCTTCGGTGACGTTCGACCTCTGCAACTGCCCGGTTCGCAGCTGGCGGGCGACGTCATCCGTGGCGTTGGCCATCACCTCCTGGCCGGCAAACGAGATGCAGCTCTCGAGGATGGCGAAGACGAGAAGCGCGAACGGGATGGCCAGCATCGCAAATTCCATTGCGGTGCTGCCGCGTCTGTCGCTGAAGAAGCCGGGGCGGGATTTGGCGCGCGCCGTGCTGTCCATGCCGTTGCCGGATGTGGCATCCTTGCTCATTTGCGTTCCTGCCGATCCCCTTGCGGTACCGGCGGCAAGGTAGCGAAAACCCGTTGAGGTCCGGTTTGGATGATCGTTAAATTCGCCGGGCAGGCTTTAAGCTGTCCTTAACGCCTGCTCCGACGCTCCCTTCGGGCTTAGTGCGCGGCGCTCATTTCGGTCTCGGAAGCCTTCTCGGCGTCGGTCTTGTAGGCGCTCTCGCAATAGGGCGTGCAAGACATGGTCTGGACTTCGGCACGCCTGTAGATGCGCACCGAGGAAGCGGCCTGCCGCACGACGGTCACCTGTTCATCGATGATCGGGCTGCCGTCCGAGTCGAGTACCACCAGATTGGTGACGCCAAACCCTTTGCCTGTAAGAACGATGGTCGAGGCGTCCTGCACCGAGGCGTCGGCGATGGCCGGGTTGCCGATGACGACGGTGTCGGCCGCGCGGGACAATTTGACGATCTTTGCCTGGTTCATGGTCACTTCTACACCCGCGCCAGCCCTGGCCGGCATCACCAAGGCAGCAGCCGCCAGCAGCGCGGCGACTGGAAACAGTGATCTCGACAAGGTCATTGAAGCGCTCCCGGCAGGCGGATTCTTCAACGGAACATGAACGAGATTGGTGAAGCAACGGTTAAACCGTGCCGGGTCGCGATGGGGGATCGGTTTGCCGATGCCTCACATATCCATTGTGCCCGCTGTTTTAGCAAGATTGCGGGAGCCGCTGGTTTCCGCTGTTTTGCGGGGGGCGCACGTTGGCCGATGACGTTTAGGCTGCGGTTAACCACGCAGCGCGTTCACCCCCGGAAAGGAATCGGTAAGGCTGTTTATTAAGCCGATCGAAACGGCTTCTCCCTAGATTCGCAGCATCCGATCAACCGCAAAGAGAAGTTGACGGAAGTGCTGTAACACGTGGAGTAGGAGCTCTCGAATGTCTAATCTCATTGCACGTTTCGTGAAGGACGAATCCGGCGCGACCGCCATCGAATACGGTCTGATCGCCGCCCTCATCGCGCTCGCCATCATGGTCGGCGCTTCGCAGCTCGGCGGCGCGCTGAACGCCAAGTTCACCGCCATCGCAGGCGCGGTCAACACCGGCACCGCTCCGTGATAAACGGAAATATTCTTGTCTAGTAGAGGGGCCGCCGTTTGGCGGCCCTTCTTCATGATGGCAACCAATGCTGTCGTCCGGATGCGGGCAGCGATCTTGCCGCGATGAAGATGCATCCAGCAAGCGCTTGAAGCGCATCGCCTGGACCCGCTTCATTACGGCGCGCATCAAGGAGTGTCCCGTCTCATCGATTGTTAACGGGATGTGCTTAAGTTCCAAACCGAGCTTCCACGGGTGCCGCTTCAATGCTTGAAGCCGTTATCTTCGTCGTCTTCCCATTCTGCATGCTGTTTGCTGCGATCTCCGACACGTTGTCGATGACGATCGCCAACCGCGTTCCCGTGCTGTTGGTGGCGACATTCGCGCTTGTCGCGCCGCTCACCGGCATGGACTGGGCGACCTATGGCTGGCACTTCGCTGCCGGCGCCCTCGTGCTTGCCACGACATTCGGCCTTTTTGCGCTGGGCGGCATGGGCGGCGGCGACGCCAAGCTTCTGGCCGCGACCGCTCTATGGATGGGCCTCAACATCAACTTGATCGGCTATCTGGTGACGTCGACTTTCATCGGGGGCCTGCTGACCGTCGCAATTCTGGCTTACCGGAAATCGCCGCTGGCCGCGTATACCGGCCACAGCCGATTCCTGCGCTACTTTGCCGACGAGAAAGTGGGCATTCCCTATGGCATCGCGCTTGGCGCCGGTGGACTGATCACGTTCCCGGATTCGCCGCTGATGGTCTGGGCGCTGCAGAGGCTCACGGCCTAGGTTTTGGTGACATCGATGTCGGCGACCGAAGGCGGCCAGGCCGCCTTTTTTGTTAATAGCGGGCCGTTCGATCTAATTTGAGTAAACCTTAAATTAATCACGATCGTAAGCATTGCATTAACCTTGTTTTGACGATTGCAGCTGCAAAGTCCGGCCAGGCGTGGGTGGTTTGCCACGAGGCGAAGGGTTTTGGACGAATGCCAGCATCCCGATTGATTATTCTGGGCGTGGCTGCGGTCGCGGCGGGTGGCGCGGGCTATGTCGCCAAGAACATGGTCGTGGCGCCGCCAGCGCAGGTCGTTGTCAATGCACCCGCGCAGCCGGCGGTCGCATTGCAGGACGTTCTGGTGCTTTCCGGCGACGTGGCGATGGGCAGTCAGCTCGGCAACAACATCAGCTGGGAAGAATGGCCGGCCGACGGCGTCAATGCCAATTTCATCACGCGCGCCGCCGAACCTGACGCGGTCGAAAAGCTCAAGGGCTCGGTCGCGCGCGTCGCCATGTATACGGGCGAGCCGCTGCGCCGCTCCAAACTGGTCGGCGAGGGGCAGAGCTTCATGTCCTCGATCCTGCCTTCGGGGATGCGCGCTGTCGCCACCGCGATATCGGCCGACACCTCCGCCGGCGGCTTCATCCTGCCCAACGACTTCGTCGACGTCATCATGACCCGCCGTGCCGACACCGGCAACGGCGGCAGCGGCTTCAACACCTCGACCATCCTCAAGAACATCCGCGTGCTGGCCATCGACCAGACCATCCAGGAGGACGAGGAAGGCAAGAAGACCAGGGTCGGCCAGACCGCGACGCTGGAACTGACGCCGCAGCAGGCCGAGATCATCACCGTGGCGCAGCAGATGGCGGACCGCCTGACGCTCGCGCTGCGTCCGATCACCGACATCCATGAAAAGAGTACGGACGAAGCCGACTATCTGGTCAACGGCAATGGCCGGCACGGAACAGTGCGTCTGATCAAGTCGGGCGAAGTTTCCGAGGTTGGAGCAAGGAAATGAGGCTAAACGGTAAACTGCTGCCCTTCCTGGCGGCCGCGGCGATCGGCCTGCTCCTGATTGGCACCAACGCTTCGGGACTAGTCGAAGCCAAAGCCGCGAGCGCCGGCGTATCGGCTTCCGTCGCCACGCAGCGCGTCAAGCTTGGCCTCAACAAATCCGTGGTCATCGATCTGCCGAACGATGCCTATGACATCCTCGTCGCCAATCCGGCGGTTGCCGACGCGGTGACGCGCACGGCGCGGCGCATCTACCTGTTCGGCAAGGCGGTCGGCGAAACCAACATCTTTGTCTTCGGCCCCAATGGCGAGCAGATTGTCAGCCTCGACCTGGCCGTCGAGCGCGATGTCGCCGGGCTGGAAGACTATCTGAAGCGCTTCATCCCGTCTTCGCAGATCAAGGTCGAGCTGCTCAACGACAACGTCGTGCTGACGGGCACGGTCGACACGCCTCTCGATGCCAAGCGCGCCGTCGACCTGGCAACCATCTTCGTGTCCGGCGGTGAAGCGACGACCGGTCAATATTCGCAGACCGCCGCCGGCGGCTCGGTCAATGGCGGCGTCGACATCAACAACCCCGACCAGGAACGCCGGGTCTCTAAAATCGTCAACCTGTTGCAGATCATCGGCGACGATCAGGTAACGCTCAAGGTGACGGTCGCAGAAGTCAGCCGCTCGGTGATGAAACAGCTCGGCGTCAATATGCTCGCCAGCGGCGGCAGCAACGGCATTTCCTGGGCGGCGCTCAGCGACCCTTACACGGGTCTTGGCAAACCGCTGTCGAACGCGGGCCTCTCTACCAGCTCGTCAGGGCTGCAGTCCTATATCAACGCAATGGAACAGTCGGGGGTCATGAAGACCCTGGCTGAGCCGACTTTGACCGCCGTGTCCGGGGAAAAGGCGACATTCAAGGTCGGCGGCGAGTACAATATTGTGAAGAGCGTTTCCGCCAACGTGTCCACCGACAACCAGACCGGTCTGAAGAACTATTCGGTCGACAAGATCGAGTATGGTATCGGGCTAGAGTTCCAGCCGGTTGTTCTGTCGCCCGGTCGCATAAGCCTGAAGGTTAGGACGTCGGTTTCCGAACCGACGACCGAAGGATCCGTATCGGCATCCACGGACAATCAGAGCATCGGCATGAACGCCTTGTCGCTGCGCAAGCGCCTGGCCGATACGACGGTGGAACTGCCTTCCGGCGGTTCGATGATGATCGCGGGCCTCGTGCGCGACGATCTCAGGCAGGCTGTCACCGGATTGCCCGGCCTGACCAAGATCCCCGTGCTCGGAACGCTCTTCCGCAGCCGCGACTTCGTCCGCAACGAAAGCGAGCTCGTTATCATCATCACGCCTTACCTGGCGCGGCCGGTGGCGCGCAACGACCTGGCCAAGCCGGATGACAACTTCAATGCGGCGAGCGACGGCGCCGGAATGTTCCTCGGCCGCGTCAACCGCGTCTACGGCACCATGCAGACCGACAGGCCGCCGGGCCGCTATCACGGCGTTGTCGGCTTCATCTACAAATGAGTGGGAATGCGGATATGTCCAAGTCAGCATCGAAGGTCATGACGGTCCGGACAGCATCCGGCATCGCAAGGATACGCCGGCAGGTGGTCCCGGCACTGGCGGTCGCGCTTGCGGGGTCGCTCGCCGGATGCGCCAATCGCGACAGCGTTACAGTCGGATCGATACCCGACGACTACCGCACGACGCATCCCATCGTCATCGCCGAGAAGAACCAGAAGATCGACCTGCCGGTCGGCGCCGGCGATCGCGGCATGACGGGCGCGCAACGCGACACGCTGCTCGGTTTTCTCGACGGTTACGACAAGAGCGCCGCGCCGGCGCTGACGATCGCGATGCCGGCCGGCTCCGCCAACGAAGTTGCCGCCCGCGCGGCCGGTCGCGATTTCGCCAGGCTTGCCATGGCCGCGGGCGTCAAGCGCAACCGCATCGTCATGACATCCTATCAGTCGGCCGTGCCGGAGGCGTCCGCGCCGGTGCGCGTCGCCTTCGTCGCGGTGCGGGCCCAGACCGACAAATGCGGGCGTTGGCCCGACGACCTTACCGAGACGTCGGAGAACAAACACTATGCCGACTTCGGCTGCTCCTACCAGAACAATCTCGCGGCCCAGGTCGCCAATCCCAACGATCTGATCGGGCCGCGCAAGCAATCCGAAATCGACGCCGAAAATCGCGGCGCGGTGATCGATGTGTACCGGGCCAGGGGCATCTCCGACGAGTTCCTGGGCAATTCTGAAGTGACGTACTGAGCCGCCGGACGACGAAGAGAGCAGTCACGGAAAGAGCATGACGATGAGCAATCTTGCCTACGACACGCCCGCGGAAACCGGCGATCTTTCGCAGCAGGACATCGCCGCCATGCAGGCGCTGCGCCCCGTGCCGCGCATTTCGATCCAGGCGTTCTGCGAGACGGAGGGCGTCGCCAGCCCCGTGGAGCGCGCCGGCGAGGACCGCCGGATGGCCAAGGCCCATCTCAAGGTCCATATGGGCGGCGTCCCGACCGCGATCGAGTTCTACCAGTCCGCGCCGACGCCGAACCTGATCCTGCTGGAATCGCGCAGCGAGCCGAAGCAACTGCTCGAACAACTCGGCCAGCTCGCGGAATATTGCGATCCGTCGTCCAAGGTCGTGGTCATCGGCCACTACAACGATGTCGGGCTCTACCGCGAGCTCATCCGTTCCGGAATCTCCGAATATGTCATCGCGCCGGTCTCGATGACCGACATCGTCAGCGTCGTGTCGTCGATCTTCGTCGATCCGGAATCGGAGCCGATCGGCCGCTCGATTGCTTTCATCGGCGCCAAGGGTGGAGTCGGCTCATCGACCATTGCTCACAATACCGCCTGGGCGATGTCGTCGCTGTTCAAGTCCGAAGTTGTCATCGCCGACCTCGACCTCGCCTTCGGCACCGCCAACATCAACTTCGACCAGGATCCGGCTCAAGGCATCGCCGAGGCCGTGTTCTCGCCGGAGCGGGTCGATGAGGTCTATCTCGATCGCCTGCTCGCGCAATGCGCCGAGCATCTGTCGCTGCTTGCGGCCCCCTCCACCTTGGAGCGCGTCTATGATTTCGACGCCGAGGCGTTCTCGCAGGTCATCGAGATGGCGCAGCGCAGCGCGCCCCTCCTAGTTCTCGATATACCTCACATCTGGAGCGGGTGGACGAAGAGCACGCTGATCAAGGCCGACGAGATCGTCATCACGGCCACGCCGGAACTCGCAAATCTTCGCAACACCAAGAACATGGTGGACATGCTGAAGCGGCTGCGTCCGAACGATCCGCCGCCGAAGTTGGTGATCAACCAGGCAGGTGTGCCGAAGCGGCCGGAGATAGCGCCTTCCGATTTCGCCGAGCCGCTCGGCATCACGCCCATGGCGGTGATCAATTTCGAACCGGTGCTGTTCGGCAATGCCGCCAACAACGGCCGCATGCTCTCCGAGATGGACGCCAAGAACCCGGTCGTCGCCACCATCAATGAGATAGCGCATGTGCTGACCGGACGTAGCGAAATCAAGACAAGGAAGAAGGCGGGCCTGGGTTCGATCCTCGGCAAGCTCTCGCGCAACAAGAAGTGACGCTGTTTGAGCGGCATCGGGTAGTCGATCATGTTTGGTAAGAGAGGCAAAGACGACGGCAACCGGGTGACGCCCGAATTCCGTCCGCCGGCATCGGCGCCCGCCGCTCCCGCTTCGACGGGAACGATGACGGCCGAGCGGCCGGCCGCGCCGGCGTCCAGCGCGCCGCCCGCGCCGTCCGCGCCGCCGGCCCGCCGTCCCGTCGAGGCTCCGCCGATGGCGCCCGAGCCGCCGAGAAGGGTCCAGCGCGAGCGCAGCGAGACCTATTACGACACCAAGAGCCAGGTTTTCTCCGCGCTCATCGACACGATCGACCTGTCGCAGCTCGCCAAGCTCGATCCCGAGAGCGCGCGCGAGGAAATCCGCGACATCGTCAACGACATCATCGCGATCAAGAACTTCGCGATGTCGATCTCCGAGCAGGAGGAGCTGCTCGAGGATATCTGCAACGACGTTCTGGGCTATGGGCCGCTGGAGCCGTTGCTTGCCCGCGACGACATCGCCGACATCATGGTCAACGGCTCCAAGAACGTCTACATCGAAGTCAATGGCAGGGTCGAACAGACCGGCGTCCGTTTCCGTGACAACCAGCAGCTGCTCAACATCTGCCAGCGCATTGTCAGCCAGGTCGGCCGTCGCGTCGATGAATCGAGCCCGATCTGCGACGCGCGCCTGCCCGACGGCTCGCGCGTCAACGTTATCGCGCCGCCGCTCTCCATCGACGGCACCGCGCTCACAATCCGCAAATTCAAGAAGGACAAGCTGACGCTGGACCAGCTGGTCAAGTTCGGCGCCATCTCGCCGCAAGGCGCGGAAATCCTCAAGATCATAGGCCGGGTCCGCTGCAATGTCGTCATCTCGGGCGGCACCGGCTCCGGCAAGACGACGCTGCTCAACTGCCTGACCAACTATATCGACCGCGAGGAGCGGGTCATCACCTGCGAGGACTCGGCCGAACTGCAGCTGCAGCAGCCGCATGTGGTCCGTCTCGAAACCCGGCCGCCCAATCTCGAGGGCGAGGGCGAGGTGACCATGCGCGATCTCGTCAAGAACTGCCTGCGCATGCGGCCCGAGCGCATCATCGTCGGCGAAGTGCGCGGACCGGAAGTGTTCGACCTTCTGCAGGCGATGAACACCGGTCACGACGGGTCGATGGGAACGATCCACTCGAACAGCCCGCGCGAATGCCTCAACCGTATCGAATCGATGATCGCCATGGGCGGCTATTCGCTGCCGCAGCGCACCGTGCGCGAGATCGTCGTCGGCTCGATCGACGTGATCATCCAGGCCGCACGCCTGCGCGACGGTTCACGCCGCATCACCCACATCACCGAGGTGGTCGGCATGGAAGGCGACGTTATCATCACCCAGGATCTCGTCCTCTATAACATCAAGGGTGAGGACTCGAGCGGGCGGCTGGTCGGCGAGCACGTGTCGACGGGCATCGGCCGCCCGCATTTCTGGGATCGCGCCCGCTATTATGGCGAGGAGCAGCGCCTCGCCAATGCGCTCGAGGCGATGGAGAAACGCGCTGACTGATTTGTCTGGAGGTGTAGGGGCACCGGTCGATGTTCGGAATTGACACCACCGTCTTGGCGTTCATCGTGCTTGCCGGCTTCAGCGCCGGCGCGGTGGCCTATGCTTTCCTGTTCACGCGCCTCGACAATGAGAAGCAGGCCGGCAAACGCCTTCAGACGATCAAGACGGCCGAAACCGACCGGTCGGTGGTAAAAGCCACGCGCGATCGCGCCGCGGAGGCGGTCAAGCGGCGCAAAAGTCTCCAGGACTCGCTCAAGCAGCTCGACGAGAAGGCGAAGACCAACGATCGCAATGTCAAGAAACCGCCGTTGAAGGTCCAAATCCGCCAGGCCGGCATGCAGGTCCCGATCGAGCGCTTCTACATGTACTCCGCCGTCTGCGGCATCATCCTGACGGCCCTTCTCTTTTTCATCGGCGCGCCCCTGTGGGCGCTGCCCGGCGCCCTGCTGGTGGGTGGGCTCGGCCTGCCGCGCTGGTTCGTTTCGTTCCGCCGCACACGTCGCGTCAAGGCCTTCCTGGAAGAGTTTCCGAACGCGCTCGACATCATCGTGCGCGCGGTCAAGTCCGGTCTGCCGCTCAATGACGCGATCCGCCTGATCGCCAATGAATCGCCCGAACCGGTCCGGTCGGAGTTCCGCCGCATCGTCGATTCCCAGCAGATGGGCATGTCGGTCCCCGACGCCGCCATGCGCATGTCCGAGACGATGCCCTGCAGCGAGGCCGGCTTCTTCGGCATCGTCATCCAGATCCAGTCGCAGGCCGGCGGCAACCTGTCCGAGGCGCTGGGCAACCTTTCGCGCGTGCTGCGCGACCGCAAGAAGATGAAGGCCAAGGTCCAGGCGCTGTCGATGGAAGCCAAGGCATCCGCCGTCATCATCGGCGCCCTGCCTTTCGTCGTCGCCTTCCTCGTCTATCTGTCGAGCCCGACCTATATCATGCCGCTGTTCACCACCAGTGTCGGCAACCTGATCCTCGGCTGCTCGGGCGTCTGGATGTCGATCGGCATCCTGGTGATGCGCAAGATGATGAACTTCGAGGTGTAGGGGCGCGAATCCGGTGACAGAACAGGTCGTCAAAACACTCACCGACCCTTCCTTCCTGATCGCGATGCTGGTCGGCATCGCCGTGTTCGCGACCGTGTTCACCCTTATGCCGGCGTTCGGCGGGACGTCGCTCAAATCGCGCATGAAGTCCGTGGCGCTCGAACGCGACAGATTGCGCGCCGAGCAGCGCGCGCGGCTGGCCAGCGAGGCCGACCGCCGCCGCAAGGGCCTGCGTGAGGAACAGTCCGTCGGCATGCGCAACATCGTCGACCGCCTGGATCTGAAGCGCGCGCTTGCCGACGAAAGCACGATCCAGAAGCTCAAGGTCGCGGGCTTCCGCGGCCAGAACCCGCTGACGCGCTTCCTGTTCTTCCGCCTCGTCCTGCCATTCGTGGGTTTTGCGCTGGCGGCCGTCTACCTGTTCGTGCTCGGCGGCCTGCCCCAGCAGCCGGCTTTCATCAAGCTGTTCGTCTGTGTCGTCGTCGCCTATGGCGGCTTCTACGCGCCGATCCTCTACGTCAACAACCGTGCGACCAAGCGCAAGCAGTCGATCCAGCTGGCGTGGCCGGACGCGCTCGACCTGATGCTGATCTGCGTGGAATCCGGCATGTCTGTGGAAGCGGCCCTGCGCAGGGTCGCCGATGAAATCGGCGCGCAGTCGGTCGCGCTTGCCGAGGAATTCGTGCTCACCAATGCCGAGCTGTCCTATCTGCAGGATCGCAAGATCGCCTATGAAAACCTGGCAAGCCGTACCGGCCTTGAATCGGTCAAGTCGGTGTCGCAGGCCCTGGTCCAGGCCGAACGCTACGGCACGCCGGTGGCGCACGCGCTGCGCGTGCTGGCCTCTGAAAGCCGCGACATGCGCATGAACGCGGCCGAGAAGAAGGCCGCAGCACTTCCGCCGAAGCTCACCGTGCCCATGATCCTGTTCTTCCTGCCGGTGCTATTCGCCATCATCCTGGGCCCGGCCGGCATCCAGGTCAGCCAGCGCGGCATCTTCGGCGACCAGCACAGCTCCTCGAGCCAGTAGGCTATCGGTTGGCCTCATTCAAAAGCCGCGCGGGGGTTCGCGCGGCTTTTGATTTTCTGCAGCGGTCGACGCCTCGGCGGTCCCCGGTCAGTTCGTGGCGACTTTCGCCTTGTTCTTGTCCTGATCCTTCAACTGGCTCCAGGCATTCTGCTGGGCAAGCATCTGACGCAGATAGGCGACGTTGGCCTGCGCCTGCTCGGGCGACAACTCCTGCGAGGCGATCTTCTCGGCCTCGTCGAAGCGGCCCTGCAGGCCCACCACCAGCGCCAGGTTCTGCCGGACCCGGCTGTCGGCGCCGGGCTGCTGCGCGGCCGAGCGCATATAGGTCTCCGCCGTGCGCAGGTCGCCTTCAAGCACATAGGACATGCCGAGATTGGACAGCACCGAAGGTTCGTTCGGTTTGAGTTCCAGCGCCTTGCGGTAGTCCTGACGCGCCTCGTGCTTCTGGCCCATCTGGTCGAGGATCGCGGCTTCCGCCGACACCAGCTTCCAGTCCGGATATTCGGGCGTCTGCGCGCGGCGCACGGCATCGAGCGCCGGCTCGAACTGGCCGTTGGCGGCGAGCGCCTTGCCATAGGCGGCAAGTACCTCGCGATCCTTGGGATAGGCGATCGCCAGCTTGCGCATCACGGCGAGCGACTGATCGGCATCGCCGTCCATCTGCAGCGCCGCCGCGAAATTCATCGCCATGCGCTTGTCATTGGGATTGCGGGCGTAGGATTCGCCGAGTCTGGACGTGGCCGTGTGCAGTTCGCCGGCCGACATCGTTTCCAGCGGCGTTCTGTCGGAGCGCGAAATGGAGCCGGTGGTCATTTGGCTGGTGCTGCCGCAACCTGCCACGCTGGCTGCCAGTGCCGCCATGAAGGCCGTGCTGATCAGACGCCTGGCTCTATGGTTCAACGCTTTGATCGGCATCGGCGCCCGGTCTCCATTCCTGTGCGGCCATAGGCTGGCCGTCTTCCCTCCCGCAGAAATATTCTGTTAACCCTAACGGACCGTTAAGAAGCCGACTCATCCTGTTCGGCCGGAGATCATCGCATGCCTGTCGAACTCGTCGAACAAAAGCCGCAAGCCGCCTTGCCTGTCTATCTGGTGGCAAAGGACGCCCTTGAAGCCGCGGCTTTGCCGCCGCCCGCCATCGCCTGGGCAAGGGCCAACGCTTTTTCCGGCGAGGCGGGACGCACGCTGGTCCTGCCGGGCGAGGACGGCGGCCTCGCCGGCGCGCTGTTCGGCACCGGCGACGGCGAAAGCGCGCTTGCTCTGGGCGCGCTTGCAAGGGCGCTGCCGGAAGGCGACTGGTATTTCGCATCGGGCCTGGCGCAACCCGAACTCGCAGCGCTCGCGCTTGTCCTGGGCGGCTATGTCTTCACCCGCTACGGCAAGAAGCCCGGCAAGGCCTTGCGCTTTGCGCTTCCGGAGGGCGCTGACGCCGCGCATGTCCGCCGCGTCGCCGACAGCGTGTTCCTGACACGCGACCTCGTCAACACGCCGACCAGCGACCTCGGTCCGGTCGAGCTGGAAGAAGCCGCCCGGCAACTGGCGGCCGCCCATGGCGCCGATATTTCCGCAATCCACGGCGACGATCTCCTGGCGCGGAATTTCCCGATGATCCACGCTGTCGGCCGGGCCAGCGCCGACGCGCCGCGGCTGATCGACATGACCTGGGGACCGAGCGATGCCCCGAAGGTGACGCTCGTCGGCAAGGGAGTCTGCTTCGACACCGGCGGCCTCGACATCAAGCCGTCGTCCGGCATGCTTTTGATGAAGAAGGACATGGGCGGCGCCGCCAATGTGCTGGGCCTCGCTTCCATGATCATGGGGGCGAAACTGAATGTCCGGTTGCGCGTGTTGATTCCCGCCGTCGAGAATTCGATCGCCGGCAATGCCTTCCGGCCCGGCGACGTGCTCAGGAGCCGCAAGGGCATCACTGTCGAGATCGGCAACACGGACGCCGAAGGGCGACTGATCCTGGCCGACGCGCTGGCGCTGGCCGATGAAGAACAGCCCGCTTTGCTGGCCGACATGGCGACGCTGACCGGAGCCGCGCGCGTCGCGCTGGGGCCGGACCTGCCGCCTTTCTACACCAGCGACGAGACGCTGGCCGCCGACATTGCCGCCGCCGCCGTGGCGGTCGAGGATCCGCTGTGGCGGATGCCTTTGTGGCGTCCTTATGAAGCAAAGCTTTCCTCCAAGATCGCCGACATCAACAACGTCACCACCGACGGCTTTGCCGGTTCGATCACCGCGGCGCTTTTCCTCAGGCGCTTCGTCGAAAAGACCCACAGCTGGGCGCATTTCGACATCTTCGCCTGGAACCCGGCCGACCGTCCCCACGGCCTGACTGGCGGCGAGGCGCAGGGCATTCGGGCGCTGGAGCGGGTCATCGCCGGGCGTTTCGGAGCGTAGCGGCAAACGCCGTTACTGAAACGGAACCGAAACAATTTGCCGGCATGCTTCGCGCATGTCGATCTCGATGCGCCCGAGCCAGGCCTTGCGACTGTGGCAGCAGGTGATGCTGGCCCAGGTGCGCGATGGCGAGCCCGATCTCACCATGCGCCAGACGGCGATCCTGTTCACCATCTATCTCGATCCGCCGCCGCATACGGTGCGCGGACTGGCCGCCAGGCTCAACGTCACCAAGCCGGTCATCACCCGCGCGCTGGACACGATGGGCGCGCTGAAGCTGGTCTCGCGTCATCGCGACGAGCTCGACAAGCGCAATGTGCTGATCCGGCGCACGGTGGAAGGCGCGCTCTTTGTCGAGCGCTTCGGCGATGGTATCGTCGCCAGGGCGCACGAGCTGCCGATCTGACCTCACTGCCAACGACTGGATTATCGATTTGACCGCCAGGGATGCCCGCCTTCACGCCTTCCGCTCCGACCTTGCCGACGCAAGGCTGAAAGGCGAGGTCGCCGCCGACCGCTTCGTCACCGGCCGCCCGGCGCGGATCACCGCGTCGGTCGCCGACCTGCGCAAGGCGCCGCGCCCCGATGCGGGCGTCAACACGCAGGCACTGTTCGGCGACGACGTGCTCATCTTCGAGGATGCCGAGGGCTGGGCCTGGGTGCAGGCCGAGCGCGACGGCTATGTCGGCTATGTGGCGGACAATCTTCTCGGCGCGCGCGACCATGCGCCGACCCACATAGTCTGCGTGCCCCGCACCTTCCTCTATCCCGGGCCGGACCTGCGCTTTCCGATAGATGGGCAACTGTCGATGGGCGCGACCGTGACTGTGACAGGCTCGGCCGAAACGCGCGGCACGCATTATGCGCTGCTGCCTTCCGGCCAGGCGATCATCGCGCGCCATTTGCGACCCATCAGCGAACTCGCAGAGGACTACGTCACAATCGCCGAAAGCTTCCTCGGCACGCCCTATCTGTGGGGTGGCGTCTCCGGCTTCGGCATCGACTGCTCCGGCCTCGTGCAATTGGCGATGCGCATGACGGGCAAGGATGTGCTGCGGGACTCCGACATGCAGGCGGCGTCGATCGGCACGGCGTTCGAGCCGGGTCCGGATTACTCCGGACTTCAGCGCGGCGACCTCGTGTTCTGGAAAGGCCATGTGGCGATCATGACCGACGAAAAAGACATGATCCACGCTAACGGCCACACCATGCTGGTCTCGCTCGAAGGGCTGAAAGGGGCGGTCGAGCGCATCGGCTATCTCTATGGCGGCCCGACGGGGTTCAGGAGGCCCTGATCTTTCCTTCTCCCCGTTCACGGGGAGAAGGTGCCCGAAGGGCGGATGAGGGGCGGCGCCGGCGCTGGTGATTGGCCGCAACTACCGACGCTATCCGTCTAACCAAAGGATCATCTCAAAAGCTGGCGCTGCCCCTCACCTGCCTGCCGGCATCCTCTCCCCGTAAACGGGGCGAGGAACGCTGATCCCCTTTTGTTCCGATTTTCCTTGGCGATCGCGTGCCGCCGCGCTACCTGTTGCGCGTGACCGAGCAGCCGCGCCTTGCCGACCAGAATGCCGCCGTCCTGCTGCCTGAGCCATTCGTCAAATGGTTCGGCGAAAAGGGCTGGTCGCCGCGTGTCCACCAACTTGAGCTGCTGGCGAAGGCGCAAAGCGGGCAATCTGTGCTGCTGATCGCGCCGACCGGCGCCGGCAAGACGCTGGCAGGCTTCCTGCCGTCGCTGACAGAACTGGCCAACCGGCCGAAGCGCAAGCCCGGCCAGGCGCATCGCGGCATCCACACGCTCTATATCTCGCCGCTGAAAGCGCTGGCCGTCGACATCGAGCGCAATCTCGGCAAGCCGGTCGAGGAGATCGGCCTGCCCGTCACCATCGAGACCCGCACCGGCGACACGCCCTCGCACAAGCGCCAGCGGCAGAAGCTGGCGCCGCCCGACATTCTGCTCACTACGCCAGAGCAGCTCGCGCTGCTGATCGCCTCAAATGATGCCAAGCGCTTCTTCGAGGATCTGCGCTATGTCGTGCTCGACGAGCTGCATTCGCTCGTCACCTCCAAACGCGGGCACCTTCTGGCGCTTGGCCTGGCACGTTTGCGTGCTTTTGTCCCCGACCTTCAGACCATCGGCCTGTCGGCGACCGTCGCCGAGCCCGATGAATTGCGGCGATGGCTGGTCAGTCAGGCTTCTCCGGGCGCCATGTCCGAGCTCATCGTCGTCACGGGCGGCGCCAAGCCCGACATTTCGATCCTTGATTCCGAAGAGCGCGTTCCCTGGGCTGGGCACTCGGCCCGCTACGCCACGCCTGAAATCTACCGCGAGATCAAGCGGCACAAGACCACGCTGCTTTTCGTCAATACGCGCAGCCAGGCCGAGTTGCTGTTCCAGGAACTATGGCGCGTCAATGAAGACACGCTGCCGATCGCGCTTCACCACGGATCCCTTGATGTCGCCCAGCGCCGCCGCGTTGAGAAGGCCATGGGCGAGAACGCGTTGCGCGCCATCGTCGCCACCTCGACGCTGGATCTGGGCATCGACTGGGGCGACGTCGATCTGGTCGTGCATGTCGGCGCGCCGAAGGGGGCGAGCCGCCTTGCGCAGCGCATCGGCCGCGCCAACCACCGCATGGACGAACCGTCAAAGGCGATCCTGATCCCGGCCAATCGCTTCGAGGTTCTGGAATGCCGCGCCGCGCTCGACGCCAATTATCTCGGCGCCCAGGACACGCCGCCATTGGTCAATGGCGGGCTGGACGTCTTGGCTCAACACGTGCTGGGCTGCGCCTGCGGCGCGCCGTTTCGCGCCGACGCACTGTTTGATGAGGTAAGGACGGCCGCGCCTTACGCCAGCCTGGACAGGCCGACATTCGACCGGGTCATCGACTTTGTCGCCACCGGCGGCTACGCGCTCAGGAATTACGAGCGCTATGCCCGCATCCGGCAGACCAGGGAGGGCTTCTGGCGGGTTTCAAATCCGGCCGTGGCCCAGCAATACAGGCTCAATGTCGGCACCATCATCGAAGTGCCGGCGCTCAATGTGCGCTACGTCCAGGCCGGCAGCCGGGGGGTAGCCTCGCGCGGCGGCAGGGTGTTGGGCAAGATCGAGGAAGCATTCCTGGAGACTTTGGTCCGTGGCGACACCTTCATGTTCGCCGGCAAGATCCTGCGCTTCGAAGGCATTCGCGAGAATGAGTGCTTTGTCTCGAACGCGCCGGGCAGCGACGCGAAGGTGCCCTACTATGGCGGCGGCAAATTCCCTCTTTCGACCTACCTGGCCGAGCAGGTCCGCGCCATGCTCGACGACCCGCAACGCTGGAAGAAACTCCCCGAGCAAGTCGCGGATTGGCTGCGGTTCCAGGCGGACAAGTCCGTCCTGCCGAAACGCGACGACCTGTTGATCGAAACCTTTCCGCGCGGCAACCGGTCTTACATGGTGGCATATCCGTTTGAGGGCAGGCTTGCGCATCAGACGCTCGGCATGCTGCTTACCCGGCGGCTGGATCGGGCGGGAGCCAAGCCGGTCGGCTTTGTGGCCACCGACTATGCGCTGGCCATCTGGTCGCTGGCCGATATGGGTTGGATGTTCAAGAACAGAAAACCCTCGCTGGCCACGCTGTTCGATCAAGACATGCTGGGCGATGATCTAGAAGCCTGGTTTGCCGACAGCTGGCTCTTGAAGCGCACCTTCCGCAACTGCGCGCTGATTTCCGGACTGATCGAAAAGCGCCACCCCGGCAAGGAGAAAAGCGGCCGCCAGGTGACCGTTTCGACCGACCTGATCTATGACGTGCTGCGCAGCCATGAACCCGACCATATTCTGCTGCAGGCCACCCGCACGGATGCCGCGACCGGGTTGCTCGATGTCAGCAGACTTGCCGAGATGCTCTCGCGCATCTGCGGTCGAATCATGCATAAGAATCTCGAGCAGATATCTCCGCTTGCCGTGCCGATCATGCTCGAAATCGGCAAGATGCCGGTGAATGGCGAGGCGGACGAGACGCTGCTGATGGATGCCGCCACCCTCGTCGAAGAGGCCATGGGGCCCGAGATGACGGACTGAAAGAGAGAGCCGAGAGGGGATGGATTTTTCGCTGTCGCGCGCAACGCTGATCGCCGAGGCCGACCTTGTCGGCATCGCCGGCGAGCGCGCTGTCTGCGACCGGCGTGGCGTGCTCTATTTCCCCGATCTGAGGCTGCTCGCGGTCTCCGACCTGCATCTCGAAAAAGGCTCGTCCTTCGCCAAACGCGGCGCGCTGATTCCACCTTACGATACCGGCGCGACCTTGCTGCGGCTGCAGGCGGTGATCGCCGACTACCAGCCGCGCATCGTCGTCAGCCTGGGGGACTCCTTTCACGATGGCGGCGGCGCCGAGCGCATGCATTCGAGCTTCCGCGGCCAGTTGCAGGCGATGATGGCCGGCCGCGACTGGTTCTGGGTCGCCGGCAACCACGATCCCGAAGCGCCCGCCGACCTGCCCGGCGAAACAGTGCGGGAACTCGCCATCGGCTCGCTGCTCTTCCGCCACGAGCCCTCGAAGATGCGGGTGGAAGGCGAGATATCAGGTCATCTCCATCCTTGCGCCCGCATCGTCCAGCGCGGCCGCTCGGTCAGGCGGCGCTGCTTCGCCGGCGACGGCGGCCGCATGATCATGCCGGCCTTCGGCGCCTATACCGGCTCGCTAAACGTGCTCGACCGCGCCTATGCCGGCCTGTTCCGGCTGGAAACGCTGATGGCCTATATGCTCGGCGCCGAACGCATTTTTGCGATTTCCGGCTCGATGCTGCGGCCGGGATGAGGCTCTATGCCCTGCCATAGTAGAGCGTGACCGTGTGCTTCGCCTCGGCGAAGAACAGCCAGCGCTCGACAAGCATGCCGGCGAATTGCGAGACAGCCGCCAGCGCGGACGCCATTGACGCCAAAGGCCATGGCGCCATGAAGGCGAGGATGAGCAGGACGATCGGCACCACGAAAGCCAGCGCCTGCGTGATCCACCGCAGCTTCGCGCTATGCTTGCGGGCGATGCGAAAACCCATTTCCTTGAGCAGGTAGTTTTCTTCTGTATGCGGCCATTCGATCGATCGGACCGTGCCGCCGGCAAGGCCGGTTGCCGTGTTGGCGGTGGTCGGGATCTCCAACCGATCATTGTGCCGCCAGGTCGCCAGCTTCCAGCCCCAGCCGGCGAGCGTGGCAAGTAGCGCGAAGGCCAGCACAGCGCTGGAGCCCATGTTGAAACCTTGGAGCAGGGCGTTCGCCAGAGAGCTGCCTGTCATCGCTGCGAAAATTAGATAGGCCGGCAACGTATAGCGGCTGTGCCACTGCGCGATCGGTTTCAGCGAGGCGTAGATCATGCCGGTCGTGCAGACCGTCACCACCGCGCCTGCCGCCGCCAGCAACCCGGCGGCGGCCACCCAGCCGCCGCCCTCGCCGAAAAACACCCAGCCGATGCCGAACAGCGCGGCCGGGATGAAGGTCGCGACCGACGCCACGCCCTCGCGCGACAGCCAGGAGCTGCGCCATTGCGAGAAGGCCCGCCAGGCTCGCTCCGGCCGGCCGAGATGACCGGTGGAGGATAAAAGCCCGGCCACGATCAGCCCGAGCGCCAGCGCCATGCCGGCAAGGCCGAGCCAGAAATCGGCGGGAATGAACTCCAACCCGCCAAGCAGGCCGAGCAGCGCCAGCAGGCCGTAGCCGGCGCCGGTGGCGGTGGTGAAGAAGACGACCGAGAAAGCGGGATGCATGATCAGTTCGAAAGCATGCTATCGATCCAGCCGAGGAAGCCGCCTTTGGCCCGGATCGGCTCCAACGCTGGCGCGTCGACCTTCGCCGCCCATTCGCTGCGGGCCCGCGGCGGCAGATACCGGTTGGTCGGCTTGTAGCCGAGCTCCGGCATCAGCGCGACGCCACTCCGCTCCTCCACCAGCTGTGAAATCGCCGAGGTCGGATCGCCGAGATCGCCGAAATGCCGGGCGCTGGTTGGGCAGGCGGCGACGCAGGCCGGCACGCGATCCTCTTCGGCCAGATGGTCGTTGTAGATGCGGTCGACGCAGAGCGTGCATTTCTTCATGACGCCGACATCGGTGTCGAACTCGCGCGCGCCATAGGGGCAGGCCCAGCTGCACAATTTGCAGCCGATGCATTTATCTTCGTCGACCAGCACGATGCCGTCCGATGCGCGCTTGTAGGAGGCGCCGGTCGGGCAGACGGTGACGCAGGCCGGTGTCTCGCAATGCAGACAGGAGCGCGGGAAATTCACCGTACGGCCGCCCAACTCCGTCGTGTGTTCATAGCTGTGCACGCGGTTGAACCAGACGCCGTCGGCATGCCCGCCATAGGGATCGATATCGGTCAGCGGCGCCACGTGGCCGCCCGTGTTCCACTCCTTGCAGGCGGTGACGCAGGCCTGGCAGCCGACGCAGGTGTCGAGGTCGATGACGAGGCCGAGTTTCTTGTCGGTTTGGGCGGGAAGGCAGGTCATTCGGCGGCTTCCCTCTTCATACGGAATTCCGCGCCAAAGCGAAGCACTTCGGGCGAAGGTTGGAAATGCGGCGGCTGGGCAAAGCGTTCGAATTGCGGCTCGGTGAAGCCGGCTTCGTCCGCCGCGCATTTAACGATGCGCACGCGCACGTCGAACCACGCCGCCTGTCCGGTGACGGGATCGGAGTTAGAATAGCGCTTGCCGTTGGCGTCGGCCGATGTCTGGTCGCCGATGATATGGTTGAGCAGGAAGCCGCGATTGCTCTCGGCCGCATCGTCCTTCAGGCCCCAGCTGCCGCGTCGCTTGCCGATCGCGTTCCAGGTCCACACCGTGTCCGGGTTGACGCCGTCGATCAGCTTGATCTGCCCCTTCACCCGCCCGTTGATGCTTTCGATCCACACCCAGTCATCGTCAACAAGGCCAAGTCCGGCGGCCGTCCGGCAATGGATGAATAGCCGGTTCTGGCTGGTGATCTGCCGCAGCCAGGCATTCTGCGATCCCCAGGAATGGTACATGTGCATCGGCCGCTGCGTCAGCGCATGCAGCGGATATTTTTGCAGGTCGACGGAGTCATCCTCAAAGGGGGCGTACCAGAACGGCAGCGGGTCCATATAGGCTCCGATGCGGCCGCGTTCGGCGTCCGGCGGCTGCGCCTTGCCATGGCCGCGCGCGGACAACCGGAAGCGTTGGATCGGCTCTGAATAAAGTTGGAAGACGATGGGCTCCGCCTTGGCGATGAAACCCATCTCCACCGCGAAATCGAGATAGCTCCGATTACCCATCTTGTAATAGCGCTGGTCGTCGGAAAAATCGTGGTGCCAGAAGCCGCCATTGTCGATGTAGCGCTGCAACTGGTCAGGGTTGACGTCGCCCTTGCCGATCGAGCCGCCATCCTTGCCGCGCCAGCCGGCTAAAGGGCCGATGCCGGGGGTGCGCTCGTGGTTGACGATGTAGTCGGCATAGTCGCGGTATTTCGCCGAGCCGTCCTCGTTGACGAAGCAAGGCAGGCCGAGCCGCGCGCCGAGCTCGATCAGCACCGACTGGAACGGCCGCGCGTCGCGGTCCGGCTGCACCACCGGATGGCGGATGGCGTCGGCGGCTCCGTCGGCATGGCTGATCGGCCGGTCGAGCAGGCTGATGCAGTCATGCCGCTCGAGATAGGTTGTGTCGGGCAGCACCAGATCGGCAAACGCCACCGTCTCGGAATAATAGGCGTCGGAATAGATAATGAAGGGGATCTTATACGCGCCGTCCTCGTCCCTGTCGGTCAGCATGTGAATCGTCTCGACGGTGTTCATCGACGAGTTCCACGCCATGTTCGACATGTACATGAACAGCGTGTCGATCGGGTAAGGGTCGCCGGCCCAGGCGTTGCGGATCACCGTATGCATCAGCCCGTGCGCGGCCAAGGGCGCTTCCCAGGAATAAGCCTTGTCGATGCGGACAGGCCGGCCGGCTTCGTCGACCAGAAGATCGTCCGGGCCGCAGACGAAGCCGAGAGGCATGCCATCCAGCGGCGTCATCGGCTGGGCGTTTTTTCCGCATGGTTTCGGCCCCGGCGGCGCGCAGCGCGGGTAGGGCGGCTTGAAGCGGAAGCCGCCCGGAACGTCCACAGTGCCGAGCAGAACCTGCAGCAAATGGATGGCGCGGCAAGTGTGAAAACCGTTGGAATGGGCTGAGATGCCGCGCATGGCATGCATCGAGACCGGCCGGCCCTTGATCGTTTCGTGTCTCCGTCCCGCCCAGTCGGTCCAGGCGACCGGCAGTTCGATCGCCTGTTCGAAGGCGACATGCGCCAGTTCCGCCGCGATCCGGCGGATCGCGTCGGCGCTGACACCACAACGCTGCGCCACCGCATCCGGCGAATAGCTTTCGTACAGATAGCGCTCTGCAATCAGCTGGAACACCGGCACGCAGCGCCGCCCACCGACCTCATAGCTGCCGGTCAGCACTGGTTTAGCCTCGGGGTTGGCAGCGTTGATCGGCTGCTTCGCCACACGGTCCCAGGCAAGCACGTTGCCGTCGGCGTCGCGCACAAAGAGTCCATCATCGGCAGCCCCTGGCTCCTGCACGACCAGCACCGGCGCGTTGGTGTAGCGCAGCAGATAATCTAGATCGACGCGGCCGGCCTTGAGCAGTTCATGGACCAGCGCCAGCACGAATAGGCCGTCCGTTCCCGGCCTGATGCCGATCCAGTCGTCGGCGATGGCGTTGTAGCCGGTGCGGCAGGGATTGATCGAAACCACCTTGGCGCCGCGCGCCTTGAGCTTGCCCAGCCCGATCTTGATCGGGTTGGAATCATGGTCCTCGGCGACGCCGAACAGCATGAAGTATTTCGTGTTGTCCCAGTCGGGCTCGCCGAACTCCCAGAAGGAGCCGCCGATCGTGTAGAGCCCGCCCGCCGCCATGTTGACGGAGCAGAAGCCGCCATGCGCGGCGAAATTGGGTGTGCCGAATTTCGACGCCCACCAGCCGGTCAGCGATTGCGACTGGTCGCGTCCGGTGAAGAAGGCGAGTTTTTTCGGATCGGTGCGGCGGATCGCCGAAAGCCGTTCGGTGGCGATGGTCAGCGCCTCGTCCCATTCGATCTCGCGGAATTCACCCGAGCCGCGCGGGCCTGTCCTCAGCAGCGGCTTCCTCAGCCGCGCCGGGCTGTAATGCTGCATGATGCCGGCGCTGCCCTTGCCGCAGATCACGCCGCGGTTCACCGGATGGTCCTTGTTGCCGTTGATGTAACGCACCTTGCCGTCCTTGATATGGACGTCGATGCCGCAGCGGCACGCGCACATATAGCAGGTGGTCTTGGCGATGCGGTCGGAGACGCTGGGCGAGGTTTCGACGCCGTCGCCCTCATTTGGTGCGTGAGTGTCGGCCAGCGGCCGTTGCGAGGGTGCGGAGTTGGCGCCGCGCGGCGCGGCTTTGCTCATGATTGGCGAACGCTCTTGCCGTTCGCCATCTTGGCCTTCGTCTTCGGTCCCGGGCCGCGCATATAGTGGAGTTCAGGGTGATAGCGCTCGCCGGCAAGCTGCCGCTTGAGCCGGCGGCTCCAATGCGCGAATAGGGATCTGAAGCGCCCTGTCATTTCCCACTCTTGGCCTTTGACGACCAGTTTTTTCCAACCTCAGACGAAAACTTAGAACAAAGCAATTGATGCGTCTAACAAGCAGCTCTTGTAATTCCGATCGATTTTGCTTCTTAGTTGGCCCATGACTCTCGATCAGTTGCGCATCTTCGTTGCCGTCGCCGAGCACGGCCACATGACCAAGGCCGCCGAGCGGCTCGGCATCTCTCAGTCGGCGGCCTCTGCCGCCATCCGGGCGCTCGAAAGCCAGCATGGCGTGCGCCTGTTCAACCGGGTCGGCCGCAACATCGAGCTGGCCCAGACCGGCCACCGCTTCCTGCCGGAGGCGAAGGCGGTCCTGGATCGCGCCGCGGCAGCGCGCGGCGTGCTGGAGGATGTCTCGCAGACCGTCGCCGGCAGCCTGTCGATCGCGGCCAGCCAGACCATCGCCAGCTACTGGCTGCCGCGTCGCCTGGCCGCCTTCCACGAAGCCTATCCGGCCGTGAAGCTAAGCGTGACGATCGGCAACACCAGGCAGGTCGAGACCAATGTGTTGGATGGCCGCGCCGATTTCGGCCTGGTTGAGGGCCGCACCGAGTCCGACATCCTGCGCCGAGCCACGGTCGACGAGGATCGCATGATGCTGGTGGTGGCGCGTTCGCATCCCGAGATTCCGATGACGCGGGCGGGAAATCTCGACATCAGGGCCTTGCGCTGGATCATCAGGGAAGGCGGTTCGGGCACGCGCGAGGCGCTGGAGGATTTCGCGCACAGCCAGGGTGTCCCGCCGGCCGAACTGCAGATTTTCCTCGTCCTGCCCAGCAATGAGGCCGTGCGCCAGGCGGTCGAGGCCGGCGCGGGCGCCACGATCATCTCGGAGCTGGTCGTCGCGCGCTCCCTGGCGGAAGGTAGCCTCAGGGCCGTGCCGGTCGAATTGCCCAATCGCGACTTCGCCATGATCACGCATCGCGACCGCCAGGCCAGCCTCGCCCAGATGGCGCTGAAGGCGCATCTCATCGGCAAGGCGAAGGCGCCGGCGAGCGCGGAATAATCACGCGTACTTGCGTTGCGCGTCGAGCGCCAGCCCAAGGCCGACCGAGCCGAACATGTCGCCTTCGATGACAGCGGCCTGCGGCACCAGCGACAGGATTTCCCTCTTCGCCAGCGGGATGGCGGTCGAACCGCCGGTGAGGAACACGGCCGTGATGGCGGAGGCATCAATGCCGGCGTCGGCGATCGTCTGTCTGACCGTCGCGGTCACGCGTTCGATGTCGCTCGCGATGGTCTCCTCCAGGCCCGCGCGCGTGATCTCGGCCGCGAAGCGCGCGCCGGGCAGCGACACCTTCACCTCGGCCGAAGGCTGGTCGGTTAGCGCGATCTTGGCCTTTTCGACCAGGCCCGCCATCGCGTGGCCGTAGCGATGCTCGACGACATGGATGAACCGGTCGACGAGATCGGCGCGCTCGGCCTCGTAGCGGATCTGTCGCAGGTCGGTCATCGCTTTGGCGGTGTAGACGAGGTTGATGCGCTGCCAGGTGGCTAGGTCGATGAAATAGGCTGCCGGCAGGTTGCGCTTGTGGTCCTTGGTCCGCGTCAGATAGCCGAGCTCGGGCATGACATGGGCAATGCTGAGCAGCCGGTCGAAATCGGTGCCGCCGATATGGATACCGCGATTGGCGAGGATGTCGGCCTTGCGGTCGCTCGAGCGCGCGCGTTCCGGCGAGACCCGCACCACCGAGAAGTCGGAGGTGCCGCCGCCCATGTCGACGATCAGCGCCAGCTCTTCGCGGGTGACCTTCTGCTCGTAATCGAGAGCCGCAGCGATAGGCTCGAACTGGAAGGCGATGTGCTTGAAGCCTTGCGCGCGCGCCGCCTTTTCCAATTCGCCCTGCGCC
The DNA here is from genome assembly GCF_004010375.2 of Mesorhizobium sp. M2E.F.Ca.ET.209.01.1.1. Lineage (NCBI taxonomy): Bacteria > Pseudomonadati > Pseudomonadota > Alphaproteobacteria > Hyphomicrobiales > Phyllobacteriaceae > Mesorhizobium > Mesorhizobium sp. M2E.F.Ca.ET.209.01.1.1. Next base: position 184,482 of record NZ_SADP02000014.1, read on the forward strand.
TTCGCATCGGCAGCCGCGTCGTCGTCGACGAATTGCACGGGCCGGCCCAGCACCACGTTCTCGACCGCTCCGCCGGCGTCTTCTTCGAGCCGCTTCTTCAGATGGCCGACGAACATGCCGACAATGTCGATGAAGCCGATCTGGCGCGCCTTGATGCGCGTCTTCTCATGGGCGAGCGAGCTGCCGAGCACGCTCTTCAGCGAGCGCATCAGCCGGCCTTCGATGCTGTCGGTATAGTCGCTGATCGCGCGGCGGCCGAAATAGGTGAAGCCGTCCTCGAAATTGAAGAAGACGGCGCTCGGCAAGGTGGGTTGCTCGCCTTCCAGCGCCACCAGTCGCGCCCGGCCGTCGCGGATCACGCCCACAGTGGAATTGGACGTGCCGAAATCGATGCCGCCGAATGCCGATTGCATCGCAGCCTCCTGTCGTTGCCTTGCGGCGGGCTTGCCGACGACGCCAAGCGCGCCGTCATCCGGATGGCCGGACCGCTCTGCCGAATTGATTGTGCTTGTTCACCCCTTGGGCTGGGAGGCGGCGGTTTATCGCATGATCGCCCGCAGGAAAACCCCTTGCGGGAAAATGGGCTTCCATTTTTCCCGTGTCTTCAATCCTTGCGGAAGATGAGCCGCCCCAGCCAGCCGGTCAGCATTGCGAGCGATATGGCGAACACGCCGTAGAGGAAGGAATAGTCATGCGCGACGCGAAAGACCGATTGCTCGAAACCGGATTTGCGGATTTCGAGCTGGGCCGAGCTTTCCTTGACGAACATGCCGCTCTTGAACAGGAAGGCGCGTGCCTTGTGGGTTCCGACCGGCACGTTGGGCGCGAGCCGCACCGTGGCGCGAAACAGGTTCTGCGACAGGAACTGCACGCCGCCGACATTTTCGCTGTAGAGGCCGGTCGCCGCCTTGCGCTCCCGAAGTGCCGCAGTGAATTCCTCGATGGTTGCCGGGCTGTCGGTCGCGTCGGCGGGCTTCAGGTAGAGGTTCTGCGCGCCGAGCGAGAGTTGCTTGTATTTGGCAGGATCGGCGATGTCTTGCAGCGGCCGCGTCGTCGCGACGGAGTACGAGACCGGCACGTTCTCGAACGTCTCCGAGTCCAGGTTGATCCAGACGCCGAGCACGCGGTCCTTGCGCCGGACGACCACGGGCCGTGGCGGCCCTTCGAGCACGACGACCACGTCGTAGCGTCCCTGGCGCGCGACCAGCGGATCGGGGTTTTCCAGCGATCCGAAGATCGTCAGGTCGGCGCCGGAGAAGCCCGCCGTGATGGAAATGGCGTCGGTCGAAAGGCCGATCTGGATGCTTTCGGTGGGCGGCGTCTGCGCCGTCGCCGGTGAAAGGGCAAAGAGCATCGACAACGGGACGGCGGCTGCAAACGCTCTCAATCCCGCCATCAGTTGAGGCCCGCGGCGGAAAGCGAATAGAGATTGGGCGGCGTCACGAACAGATCGACGGCGAGGCGTATGGCGACGGCCAGCACCAGCATCGCCAGAAGCGCGCGCAGCTGCTCGCCGCGCAGCCTCTGGCCGGCCTTGGCGCCATACTGCGCGCCGGCGACACCGCCTGCCATCAGCAGGAAGGCCAGGATCACGTCGACCGTCTGGTTGGTCGTGGCATGCACCAGGGTGGTGTAGGCCGAGGTGAAGATGATCTGGAACAGCGAGGTGCCGATGACGACATTGGTCGGCACCTTGAGCAGATAGATCAGCGCCGGCACCATGATGAAGCCGCCGCCGACGCCCATGATCGACGACAGGAAGCCGATCCCGGCTCCCAGCCCGAGCACCGGGATGACGCTGACGAACAGCTTCGAGGCGCGGAAGCGCATCTTGAACGGCAGCCGGTGGATCCAGTTGTGCTGCCCGGATTTCTTCAAGACCGGCGCTGCGCCGCTGCGGCTGGCGCGCAGCGCATTGAGGCTTTCGACCAGCATCAGCCCGCCGACGGTGCCGAGCAACACCACGTAGAGCAGCGAGATGAAAAGGTCCAACTGGCCGAGCCGGCGCAACAGCGCAAAGACATAGATGCCCGCCGTCGAGCCGACGATGCCGCCGGCCAGCAGCACGCCGCCCAGCTTGAAGTCGAGCGTGCCGCGCTTGAAATGCGACAGCGCGCCGGAGAAGGAGGAGGCGATGACCTGGTTGGCGCCGGTAGCGACGGCAATCGCCGGCGGGATGTTGTAGAAGATCAAAAGCGGCGTGATGAGGAAGCCGCCGCCGACCCCGAACATGCCCGACAGGAAACCCACCGCCGCGCCCATTGCCAGCAGCACGAAGACGTTGACGGAAATTTCCGCGATCGGGAGATAGATGCCCACCCGTCTGTCTCGATCAGTTTGCCTGTCGGCGCAAGTGCCGTTTCCGGACAATAAAGCACCGAAAAGCCAATTTTTTATTGCGCCGGCGCGGCCGCGGGATTGAACCCCCGCGGCCGCGCCGAAACAAAAACCATCTCAATCAGTTAACAGGTAAATGTGTGGCAGGGCGTCGCGTATGCGACGCGCTGCCGTTATTTCTTCGCCAACAGCGCCTTGACGAGCGGCGCGTCGATCTCGCCGGTCGGCGTCATCTTGTTGTCGGTCTGGAACGCCATGATCGCGGTCTTGGTCTTGCCGCCCATCACGCCGTCGGCGCCGCCGGCATCGTAGCCGTTCTTGTTGAGGATCAGCTGGATGTTCTTCACCGCCTTCTTCATGTCGATGCCGGCGGTGGTCTGCGGCGTGCTGTCCTGCCAGGATTCCGGAATGTCGGCCGAGTTGGCGGCGGCGTTGAGCGGCTTGGCCTTCCACAATTCCGCGGCGGCGCGCGCCCGCTCGAGCTGTTCGGGCCGCAGCGCATTGGCGATCTCGTCGCGCTTGGCGGCGGCATCCTTGTCGCCGGTCTTGGCGACCAGGGCGAACCACTTGTAGGATTCTTCCAGGTTCTGCTTCATGCCGACGCCCTTGGCGGCCAGGATGCCGAGGTTGAACTGGCTGTCCTTGACGCCGAGGTCGGCGGCTTCCTGGAACCAGTGCGTCGCCGATTCATTGTCGGTCACGCCGTCCGCCGCCATGGCGAACAGCACCGCCAGATTGTGCATGGCGCTGGCGTTGCCCTGCTCGGCGGCGAGCTGATAGTAGGTCTTGGCCTTCTTGATGTCGCGCGCGACGCCGATGCCTTTTTCGTAGAAATTGCCGATGCGGTATTCGGCCGGCGCGAAGCCGAGCTCGGCCGACTGCTCGTACCATTTGGCGGCGGCCTTCATGTCTTCCTTCACGCCGCGCGATTCCGCATAGCGCGAGCCGACCTCGAACAGCGCCTTGGCGTCGCCGCCGGCGGCGGCGTCATGCAGCGCCACCGGGCCGATTTCGGAAGGAATGTCGAATTTGGCCGCGGCCGTCTGGCTTGCGGCCGGCGGCACGCCGCCTGTCGTGTCGGCGGAGGTGGTCGCCGGCGCGCTCGACGCGGCGCCGTCGGCTGCCGGACTGGCCGCTACGGGCTCCTTGGCCATCGGCTGCGTGTCGTCATCGCTGTCCGTCGCGGTGGCAGCCGCGGCGGCGGGTTCGGATGGCGTCGCTGAAGCCATCGGCGCCGGTGCGGCAGGCGCTGCAAGCGCCACCGGGGCGGGTGCCGGTTCGGCCGGCATGGCAGCTGCGCTTTCGGGAGTTGCCGGGACAGATGCGGCTGGTGCCGTCTCCTGGACGGGCTCCGCCTGTCTGACGGGACGGGCAGGCGCGCCTTCGGCCTGTGCCGCCGCGGCATCAATCTTCGGTGTGCCGGTTTTTTGCGTGTCGGCCTGTGGTGCGGCTGTGGCGTTGAGCGACGCCGTGTCGACCGTCTGCGTCGAGACGAGCGGCGCGGGCTGGTTGTTGGCCGTTTCGACCGGATCGGACAGGAAGGCCTTGCCCAGCTGCAGGCCGGCCAGCGCCATCATGATCGCCGCCGCCGCCATCAGGATCGGCTTGCGCCGCGCCTTGAGCAGGTCGCCGATCCTCAGCGCCTTCACCGGACCGGTCATGGTCGATTGCCGCTTCAGCGTATCGGCTTCCGCAGCTGCCGCCTGGGCCGCGCGGCGGGCCGCGGCGATAAAATCCGACTTCGCAGCATCGCTGTCGGTGCGCCGGGTCGGCTGGCCGCCGCGCTCGTCGCGCACGCGCCTCATGATGGCGTTGAGGTCCGGCGCGCCGGAGCCGGGTTCCAACGGCCGGTTGGCGGCCTTGGGGTCGAGCGGTTCGTCGATGTCGACGCTTGGCACGTCGCCGACCGGCGCCGAGCCGGCAAGCGGCTGTGTGTCCGCTTCCTTCTTGCCTTTGAAAGCGCGCGCCAGGCCGCTGAACATGGATTTCTTGCGGCTGGCCCTCTCGCTCTTGTCGCCGATCGCATCCGGCCCGAGGGCTGCCATGGCGGCTGCGGCCGCGGCCTCGGCAGGCGTGCGTGGCGCGTCTGGCTCATCGCGCATGATCGCCGCGGCGCGGCCTTCAAGGCTGCCCATGTCTCCGGTGAGCGGCAGCGGCTGGTCGATATCCATCGAAGGCGCGTCCTGCACCGCGATCTTGCTGCCGCGGCCGCGCTTGCCGACCGGTTGCGGATCGACCAGTTCGCTGACCGCTTCGCTGGTCTCGCTCGATTCAAGCGAACCCAGCCTGTCCACGATCTTGAGCAGCGTGTCGTGGATTGCCTCGAAAGTCCGCGAGTTGCGTTCGTCGGAGCGGCGGGTGAGCGCTTCCAGCGTCTTCAGGTCCTGGGCGAGGCCGGCAACGGCGGTCGCGTTGGTCTGGGCCGTGCTGGAGGTCGACTCTGCTAGCGATTTGACGGCGCTCTCGGCCGCCTCGCGCGCCACGCTCAGGATGGAGTCGCGCGTGCCGGCCAGCGACTTCTCGATCTCGTTCAGTCGCGGGCTGATGTCCTCGAATTCGGGCAGCGGCGTGCCGGGCCTGGAAAGATGCGCCGACAGGCCGGCGACCTGCGCTTCCAGGCTGCGGATCAGGGCCGGATCGATGCCGGCAACCTGCTGCGCCGACGATTCCAGCCGGCTGGAGATGTCCTCGAGCCGGCTTTCCAGCCCGCGGATCGCCATGTCGTTGGCGGGATCGGGCGCGCGCGTTTCGATGCGCTTGGCCAAAGCGGTGAAGCGGGCGTCGATCGCTTCCATGATGCCGGCGCTGTCGTCCTGGCGCATGCGCTGGTCGAGCCTGTTCGCAACCTCGTCCAGCCGACGCTCGAGATCGTGGAACAATGCATTGCTTTGTTCGATTGCATCTCCCTGGCGGCGCTCGAGCAGCATCGACAGCGCGTCGAAGCGCTGCTCCAGGCCCTGGAAGATCTGGTCGGCGTCGGGCATGGCCGGCGCGCGGTCCATCTTGTCGGTAATGGAAGCAATCTGTTTGCCCAGCCGCTCCATGGCCTGTTCCGGCAGGTCGGCGCGGCCGGCCAACTGGTCCACGCGGCTGGTGAGAAGATTGAGGCGATCGATGACTTCGGCGCCGGGCCGCGACTGCGCGACCTCTTCGATCTGCACCGCCAGCGAGGCCATGCGCTTCTCGATCCGGCCGAAGGTCTCGGGGTCGAAGGCATTCGCCTGCGCGGCCACGGTCGATGCGACGATGGCGCGGGAAATCTCGTCCAGCCGCTCGTCGATCATGGCGAGCGTTTCGCCGCCGCGCGCGGTCTGCTGGCCGGCAAAACGGTCGACGGCGCCGGCAAGCGTGCGCACCTTTTCCTCCAGCGAGCGCAGCGAAAGCGATTCCGGCAGGCTGTTGACGGCGCTGCTGATCTGCTCGAGCCGGTCTGTCAGCACCGAGAGGCTCGGGCCTTCGGCGCGCTTGCGCTGGTCGGCATCGATGCGATCCTCGAAGGCGCTCCAGCGGCGGTCGAAATCGTCCCAGCGGCGGTCGACCTTCTGCACGCTTTCCTCGCGCGCCAGCGTGTCCAGCGCGCCCTTCACCTGTTCCAGTTCCAGCCGCAGCAAGTTGACGCTGCGGTCGTCGCTTTTTTCGGCGAGCGACTGGATCGCTCCCGAAAGCCGCTCGAATTCGAGGCCGAGCTCGGCGCTGCTCTTGTCGGGCATCGCGCCGCGCTGGCTGTTGGCCTGCAGGGCGCGGTCGATATCCTGGCGGAACGCTTCGAACTCGCGCTGCAGGCCGGCCGTCATCTGGTGGCGCAGTTCCTCCCGCAGACCGCGCAGTTCGACGGCGATCTTGCCGACCATGGCGACGCTGTCTTCCTGGCCGCGCACCCGGTCGATGTCGCGCGCGATCGCCTGATAGGCGGGCGCGGGGTTTTGCGGGGCGCGCTCCTGCGGCCGCGGGTTGTGCGGCGCCGGATTCTGCGGCGCACGGTCCAGGGGCCTTTGCGCGGAATAGGGATCCTCATACCAGCGCGGTGCCTGGCCGTAAGGCTGTGTGCTGGGATAACGCGGCTCGGCGGTCGGCCGCCGCGGGTCGGGGCGGTCGGGCATGTCGGCGCGCGTCTGGTCCAGCCGCTGCTCCAGCGTTTCGAGCGAACGGTTCAGCTCTTCGAGCGAGGCGTGCGGCCGGCGCTGCCTGCCGGCGTTGAGTGTATCGAGATAGGACCGCTTGCTGTTCATCGATGCGCCCGTGTTCAGAGTGGCCGGCCAAAGACCGGTTTCCCAGTAGCCTGCCGGGTACGAAGCGAGCCGAGCGGTTTTGCTGCGGAGGAAGGCGAGCTTCCCGGGTTTTACCCGCGCTTCGAAAACCGTGAAAAATTCGCTACAGGATAACCACGGGTGACCGACATGCGCACATTTCGCCCAACGTGGTAAACAAGGCGTTAACCAAGCTTAAGAAGACGCGTATAATCGTGAGCCGCTGACGAGCCGGCACCTGGGTGCGGCATAAAGGTCGGATCCGACAACGCCCTTGCGTCACCTTGCGGCTGTCGGTATAGGATTGACGTAAACGTAAAAGGTGCGAAGCCGTGCCTCTTGCGATTGATTTGTTGCAACCACGATTGGAAGCACGCCCCCGCTTCCACTCAGGCGACGCTTGGTCCGCGACCGCGACGCCACCAGGGGAAAGCCAGTGACCATGAAACTCGTTTCGCCCGGCGAAGCCGCGGCCAATACCAATGACATACCGGCAGAAGCCGGCGAGGAATTCGTCCGCATCGGCGAGATGGCCAAGAAATACGGCGTGACGCTGCGCACGCTGCGTTTCTATGAAGACAAGGGCCTCCTCAATCCGCATCGCGACGGCTCGACCCGACTTTATACGCGCCGTGACAAGGCTCGGCTGAAGCTGATCCTGCTCGGCCGCAAGGTCGGGTTCTCGCTGCGCGACGTCAAGCAGATGATGGATCTCTACGATCCAACCGGCACCAACACCAAGCAGCTACGCCTGGCGCTCGACAAGTCCGAGAAGCAACTCGCCCGCCTGCAGAAGCAGCGGGCGCTGATCGACGACGCGATCGGCGAGCTGAGCAACTCGATGTCCGTCGTGCGTCAGATGCTCATCGAGCGCACCGCGGCGCCGCAGGCCAGCGCCGCCGGCTGATCGCCCGCTTTTCCGGAATACCCGGACGAAGAAAGCCGCGTGGCTATAGCCGCGCGGCTTTTTTGTCGTCACAGCCGGACCGCTCAGAAAAATTTTTGGCTGCGACGAAGTTGACGTTTACGCAAACGTCAATATTTGCTATCCGAGCATCGACATCGGCCCGGCCTCCCTGTCCAGGACAGGCAACTTGCTGGCCGGCCGGACTGTAAGGGTGGAGGAAGGCATGACGATCTACAGGGCGCCGATCCAGGACACGCTGTTCGTGCTGAACGACGTGCTGGGTTATCAGCGCTACTCCAATCTTCCGGGCTTTTCGGACGCGACACCCGATGTGGTCGAGGCGATCCTCGCCGAAGGCGCCAAGCTCGCCGAGAACGTCATGCATCCGCTGAACCGGGTCGGCGACATGCAAGGCTGCGTGCGCCATGACGACGGCTCGGTGACGACGCCCAAGGGCTTCAAGGACGCCTACGACCAGTATCGCGAGGGCGGCTGGATGGGGCTTGCCGCGCCTGCCGAGTTCGGTGGCCAGGGTCTGCCCTATGCGGTCCACACTGCCGTCTCCGAATACATGATCTCGGCCAACATGGCGCTGATGATGTATCCCGGCCTGACGCAAGGCGCGATCGCTGCCATCGTCACCCATGGCACGGACGAACAGAAGGCCACCTGGCTGCCGAAGCTGATCGAGGGCGGCTGGACCGGCACCATGAACCTCACCGAGCCGCATTGCGGCACCGACCTCGGCCTGCTGCGCACCAAGGCGGCTCCCAACGGCGACGGCACTTACAGGATTTCCGGCCAGAAGATATTCATCTCCGCCGGCGAGCACGACATGTCGGAAAACATCGTCCATTTGGTGCTGGCCCGCGTCGAAGGCGCGCCGGAAGGCGTCAAGGGCATCTCGCTGTTCATCGTGCCGAAATTCAAGCCGGATGCCTCCGGCAATCCCGGTGAACGCAACACGCTCTCCTGCGGCTCGATCGAGGAGAAGATGGGCATCCACGGCAACTCGACCTGCGTCATGAATTATGACGAGGCCGAGGGCACGCTGCTCGGCGAGTTGAACGGCGGCCTGAAGGCCATGTTCACGATGATGAACGAGGCCCGCCTCGGCGTCGGCCTGCAGGGGCTTTCGGTCTCCGAGATCGCCTACCAGAACGCCGTGTCCTACGCCAAGGACCGGCTGCAGGGCCGCTCCCTGTCGGGCGCCAAGGCGCCGGACAAGAAGGCAGACCCGATCATCGTCCATCCCGACATCCGCCGCTCGCTGATGACCATGAAGGCCTATAACGAGGCCGGCCGCGCGCTGGCGCTGTGGACCGCCATCAAGTCCGACGTCGCGCATCGCTCCGGCGACGACAAGGACCGCCAGGCGGCCGACGACTACACCGGCCTGATGACACCGGTGGTCAAGGGCGTGCTTACCGACAAGGGGTTCGATCACGCCGTGATGGCGCAGCAGGTGTTCGGCGGCCACGGCTATATCGAAGAGCACGGCATGAGCCAGTTCGTGCGCGATGCCCGTATCGCCATGATCTATGAAGGCGCCAACGGCATCCAGGCGCTCGACCTCGTCGGCCGCAAGCTGGCGCAGAATGGCGGCCGCGCCGTGCAGACCTTCTTCAAGGAGGTCGGCGAGTTCTGTGAGGAAAACCGCACTGACGAGAAGATGGCGCCCTTCACCAAGGCGCTGAAGAAGGGCCTCAACGACCTGCAGGCCGCCACCATGTGGCTGGTGCAGAACGCCATGGCCAAACCCGACAATGCAGGCGCGGCCTCGACCGACTACATGCATCTCTTCGGCCTGGTGGCGCTTGGCTATATGTGGGCGCAGATGGCAAAATCCGCGCAGGCGAAGTTGGCGGATGGTGCCAATGGCGCTGCGTCGTTCTACGACACCAAGCTGGTGACCGCCCGCTTCTTCATGGAGCGCATCATGCCGGAAACGGCGACGCGGCTTGCCCGCATTTCCAGTGGCGCGGACACGCTGATGGCGCTGCCGGCGGAAGCGTTCTAGGTTCGGCGGGCCGGCGCCGCCGGCCCACAATCGTCGGAACGCGGAGGAAATCGTGACGACAAACCCAGCCGAAATTCTTGGTCTCCCGAAGCCCGCCTGGGCGGCGGATGAGGTCGGCATGCTCTACGACATGGCGTCCCGCTTCATGGCCGAAGAGATCGCGCCGCGCTATGAAGAGTTCGAGAAGAACGAGATGTTCGACCGCGAGAGCTGGCTGAAGGCCGGAGCGGCCGGCCTGCTCTGCGCTTCGATGCCGGAAAAATATGGCGGCTCGGGCGGCACCTTCGCGCATGAGAGCGCCATCATCGAGGCGATCGGCCATGTCGGCGTCGACGGCTTCGGCATCGGCCTGCACAATTCGATCGTCGCGCCCTACATTCTGCATTACGGCTCCGAGGAGCAGAAGCAGAAATGGCTGCCGAAGCTCGCGACCGGCGAGCTGATCGGCGCCATCGCCATGACCGAGCCCGGCGCCGGCTCCGACCTGCAGGGCGTCAAGACCCGCGCCGAGAAGGACGGCAACCATTACAAGATCAGCGGCTCGAAGACCTTCATCACCAACGGCCAGCTCGCCAATCTTATCATCGTCGTCACCAAGACCGATCCGGACAAGGGCGCCAAGGGCACCTCGCTGATCGTCGTCGAGACCGACGAGGTTGAAGGTTTTCAACGCGGCCGCAACCTCGACAAGATAGGGCTGAAGTCGAACGACACGTCCGAGCTGTTCTTCAACGATGTGCGCGTGCCGACCTCCAACCTGCTCGGCCACGAGGAAGGCAAGGGCTTCGTCCAGCTGATGCAGCAACTGCCACAGGAGCGGCTGCAGATCGGCACAGGCGCAATCGCCATGATCGAGCGGGCGCTGGCGCTCACCATCGATTACGTCAAGGAACGCAAGGCCTTCGGCAAGGCGGTCATCGATTTCCAGAACACCCAGTTCAAGCTGGCCGAGCTGAAGACCGAGGCCACCATCGGCCGCGTCTTCTACAATGACTGCGTCGCCCGCCACGTCGACGGCGGCCTCGACCCGGTGACCGCCTCGATGGCCAAATACTGGCTCAGCGACCTGCAGGGCAAAGTCGTCGACGAATGCCTTCAACTGCATGGCGGCTATGGCTACATGAATGAATATCCGATCGCCCGCATGTACCGCGACGCCCGCGTCCAGCGCATCTATGGCGGCACCAACGAGATCATGAAATTGCTGATCGGGCGCTCTCTCTGAGCGCGGCGGCCGGCAAAGCCAAGGAGCACGAAAATGACTGAGGCTTACGTCTATGACGCCGTGCGCACGCCGCGCGGCAGGGGCAAGAAGGACGGCTCGCTGCACGAAGTGCCAGCGGTGCGGCTTGCCGCAAAGACGCTGGAAGCGCTGCGCGACCGCAACGGGCTCGACACCGGCAATGTCGACGACATCATCTTCGGCTGCGTCGATCCGGTCGGCGAGGCGGGCTCCGTCATTCCGCGCGCCGCCGCCTTCGAGGCCGGCTACGCGACCTCGGCGCCAGGCATGCAGATCTCGCGTTTCTGCGCCTCCGGCCTCGACGCCATCAATTTCGGCGCCGCCAAGATCGCGCAAGGCGCGGACGAGATCGTCATCGCCGGCGGTGTGGAATCCATGTCGCGCGTCGGCATGGGCATGTCCGGTGGATCCTGGTTCATGGACCCGTCCGTCGGCCTGCCCGGCTGGTTCGTGCCGCAGGGCATCTCGGCCGACCTGATCGCGACGAAGTATGGTTTCTCCCGCGACGACGTCGACGCCTATGCCGTCGAGAGCCAGAAGCGCGCCGCGAAGTCCTGGTCCGAGGGCCGCTTCAAGAATTCGGTCATCCCGATCAAGGATCAGAACGGCCTTACCATTCTCGATCATGACGAGCACATGCGGCCTACGACTGACATGCAGTCGCTGGCTTCGCTCAACCCGTCCTTCGTCATGCCTGGCGAGATGGGCGGCTTCGATGCGGTCGCCGTGCAGAAGCACCCGGAGGTCGAGGAGGTGAACCACGTCCACCACGCCGGCAATTCGTCGGGCATCGTCGACGGCGCCGCCGCCGTGCTGCTCGGCTCCAAGAAGGCCGGCAAGGCGATGGGCCTGAAGCCGCGCGCCCGCATCCGCGCCTTCGCCAATATCGGCTCGGAGCCGGTGCTGATGCTGACCGGTCCGGTCGACGTCACCGAGAAGCTGTTGAAGCGCGCCAGGATGAAGCAGTCGGATATCGACCTGTTCGAGCTCAACGAGGCCTTCGCCTCCGTCGTGCTGCGCTACATGCAGGCCTTCGACATTCCGCACGACCAGATCAACGTCAATGGCGGCGCGATCGCCATGGGCCATCCGCTCGGCGCCACCGGCGCCATGATCCTGGGCACGGTGCTGGACGAGCTGGAGCGCCGCGACCTCAACACCGCGCTGGTCACGCTGTGCATCGGCGCCGGCATGGGCACCGCCACCATCATCGAACGCGTCTGAGGGAGAGAAGAGATGAGCTACACCAATTTCACCCTCGACGTGGACTCCGACGGCATCGCCTTGATCACCTGGGACATGCCGGACAGCTCGATGAACGTCTTCACCGAGGAGGTGATGCGCGAGCTGAACGCCATCGTCGATAAGGTGGCCGGCGATGCCGCCGTCAAGGGCGCGGTCATCACCTCCGGCAAGGATACATTCTCCGGCGGCGCCGACATCACCATGCTGCAGAAGATGCTGGCCACCTTCGCCGCCGACAAGGAGAGGGATCTCGAGAAGGCGACCAAGACGCTGTTCGAGAATGCCGGCTATATGACCGGCCTGTTCCGCAAGATCGAGACTTGCGGCAAGCCGTTTGTGTCGGCGATCAACGGCACCTGCATGGGCGGCGCCTTCGAGATGTCGCTCGCCTGCCACGGCCGCGTCGCCGCCGATTCCGACAAGGTGAAGATGGCGCTCCCCGAAGTGAAGATCGGCATCTTCCCCGGCGCCGGCGGCACCCAGCGCGTTCCGCGGCTGACCGATCAGCAGCAGGCGCTGCAGATGCTGACCACCGGCCAGAACCTTTCGCCGCAGAAGGCGAAGCAGATGGGGCTGATCCACGAGATCGCCGAGCCTGCAAAGCTCGTCGAGACCGCCAAGGCGATGATCAAGAACGGCCTGAAGCCCGTGGCGCCTTGGGACGAGAAGGGCTTCAAGCTGCCCGGCGCGCCGATCTATTCGGCGGCCGGTGCCAATCTCTGGCCACCGGCCATCGCCATCCTGCGCCGCGAAACCTATGGCAATTATCCGGCCGCGGCCGCGATCCTGAAATGCGTCTATGAAGGCCTGCTGGTGCCCTTCGACACTGCGCTCAGGATCGAGCAGCGCTATTTCACCGAGATCATGCAGACCAAGGAAGCGGCGGCGATGATCCGCTCGCTGTTCCTGTCGCTGCAGGAACTGAACAAGGGCGCGCGCCGCCCGGCTGGCGTGCCGGACACCAAGTTCAAGAAGATCGGCATTCTCGGCGCCGGCTTCATGGGCGCCGGCATCGCCTATGTCACGGCAAAAGCCGGCATTCCGGTGGTGCTGCTCGACCGCGATCTGCCATCGGCAGAGAAGGGCAAGGCGCATTCCGACAGCCTCATGACCGATCAGGTCAAGAAGGGCCGCGCCAAGCCGGAAGACAAGGACAAGCTCCTGTCGCTGATCACGCCGACGGCGGACTATGCCGACCTTGCCGGCTGCGATCTGGTCGTCGAGGCGGTCTTCGAGGATTCGGGCGTGAAGAAGGATGCCACCGAGAAAGCCGAAGCGGTGCTGAAGTCATCGGCGATCTTCGCATCCAACACGTCGACCATTCCGATCACCGCGCTGGCGAAAAACTCGGCGCGCCCGAAGAACTTCATCGGCATCCACTTCTTCTCGCCGGTCGACAAGATGATGCTGGTCGAGATCATCCTCGGCAAGAAGACGGGCGACAAGGCTTTGGCCGTCGCCTTCGACTTCGTGCGCGCCATCAAGAAGACGCCGATCGTCGTCAACGACACGCGTGGCTTCTACGTCAACCGTTGCGTGCTGCGCTACATGTCGGAAGCCTACAAGATGCTGATCGAGGGCGTTCCGGCGCCGATGATCGAGAATGCCGCCAAGGCCGCCGGCATGCCGGTCGGCCCGCTGGCCCTGACCGACGAGACCGCCGTCGACCTTGCCCAGAAGATCATGAAACAGACCATCAGGGATCTCGGCGAGAAGGCCGTCGATCCCAAGCAGATGGCGCTGATCAACACCATGGTCGACACGCATGGTCGTTTCGGCCGCAAGAACGGCAAAGGCTTTTACGACTATCCGGCGAAGCCCGCGAAGAAGAAGCTGTGGTCGGGCCTGAAGGATCTCTACCCGCAGCTGAAGCCCGAAAATGTCGACTATGAGGAGCTGAAACAGCGCCTGCTGGTCACCATCGCTCTGGAGGCGGCACGGGTGATGGAAGAAGGCATCGTCACCGATCCGCGAGAGGCCGATGTCGGCTCGATCCTTGCCTTCGGCTTCGCGCCGTTCACCGGCGGCGCGCTGTCCTACATCGACGGCATCGGCGCCAAGCGTTTCGTCAAGATCGCCAAGGGCCTGCAGAAGAAGTATGGCGCCGAGTTCAAGGCGCCGAAGCTGCTGCTCGACATGGCCGAGAAGGGCGAGATCTTCTACCAGCGCTTCGACCCCTACCAGAAGGGTGAGGTCAGAGAAGCGGCCTGACGAACCGGGATGTATGTCTGGGGGCGAATGGCCCGCACCATGGCCACGGCGTCGAGCCGTGGCCCTTATGTTGTCGGCGATGAGAGCCGGCTGGCGTTTCGCTGCCTGCCGATCGACATCGACTTCAACCTGCATCTCAACAATGCGCGCTACATGATGCTGGCCGATCTCGGCCGCATCGACATCTTCCTGCGCGTCGGCCTCATCGCGCTTGCCCGCAAGAAGGGCTGGGCGCCGATGATCGGCGGGCTGCAGGTCGCCTATGTGCGCGAGATCAAGCTGTGGCGGCGCTTCGAGGTGGTGTCGTCGATCGAAACCTGGGAAGGCACGTCCGTCATCGGCCGGCACCGTTTCGTTCTCGATGGCGGCGAGACGGCGGCGCTGATCCTCACCACTGGCGGCGTCTATGACCGCGGCAGTCGCCGCTTCCTCGACATAGACGAGGTCGTCGCGGCGCTTGGCCATGCCGCCAGTCCGCGCCCGCCGACCGACGCCGAGCGGGCTTTCATGGTCTCGCACCGGAATTTGCGCGAGCAGGCCAAGCAGGTCCGATCGTAGGCGATCCGACCCTTCGCCAGTGGACAATCAGATAGTCGCGCGTTAGACAGAGCTGAGGCATTTTTTCCTGTTTTCGAAGGAGAGCGCGCGTGCTCTCACACGACCGCGTATGGGCCGCAATCGATGCTCTCGCCGAGCGCTATTCGCTGTCGGCTTCCGGCCTTGCACGGCGCGCGGGCCTCGATTCGACGGCCTTCAACAAGTCGAAGCGCCTGTCTTCGGACGGCCGGCCGCGCTGGCCCTCGACCGAGTCGCTGGCCAAGATCATCGAGGCCACCGGCGCTTCGCTCGAGGAATTCACTGGACTTGTCGAAGGGCGCGGCGCCGCGTCGGTGGCCCAACACCGCAGCGCCGTTCCTTTGCTTGGCTTCGCCCAGGCCGGGGCGGGAGGCTTCTTCGACGATGCCGGCTATCCGGCGGGGCAGGGCTGGGATCTGGTCGAGCTTCCGGCGCGGGCGACCGAGACATCCTACGCGCTGCAGGTGCAGGGCGATTCCATGCTGCCGCTCTACCGCAATGGCGATGTGCTGATCGTCGAGCCAGGCGCGCCGACGCGCAAGGGCGATCGCGTCGTCGTGAAGACCACCGCCGGGGAGGTGATGGCCAAGGTGCTCGACCGGCAAACGGTGAAATCGATCGTGCTGGTTTCGCTCAACCCCGCCCACCCGGACCGTGACATCCCGACACGCGAAATCGAATGGGTGGCGCGCATCGTCTGGGCGAGCCAGTAGGTCCGAGCTGTTGCGCCTTCTTCAGATCATCCTGACGGTTCTGGCGGTTCCGGTGATGGCCGCGCTCGTCGTGGCAGGCGGCCGCGTGGTCAAGGGGCATGAGAGCGTCATCACGGTCGATCAGATCGATCCCATCGCCGATGCGCTCCCCACCGCCGGCAGCGAGACCCTCTCCGCTTCCGGCGCGGATACGCCCCCGGAAGAGCCGATGACCTCGGCCATTCCGGCGCCAGCCGCTCCGCAGGCACCGAACCCCGTTGTTCACTCGAGGGCCATCGATCCCGACGTCGTGGCGCCGCCGGAGCTGTCGGACCAGGAACTCGAGCGGGTCGAGCCCCGGGCGCCGCTCAGCGATCTGGCGCTGGCCGGGCCGCCCAAGCCGCCCAAAACGAAGATGCCGGGCGACTGGAACGGCACAAAATTGTTCCAGCCGGTCGCCACCGCCGCCGGGCTGATCGAGGCCAAGGGCTATGCGGTCGCGGTGTCCGGCGTGGACGCCGTCAAGGCGGACGAAACCTGCAGCGACGAGGGCCAGACCTGGGCCTGCGGCGCGCGCGCCAGGACTGCCTTTCGCGCCTTCCTGCGCGGCCGTGCGGTTGCCTGCGCGGTCCCGCCGGACGGCGGCCGCGACACCATTTCCGCCGAATGCCATATCGGCAATCAGGACATCGGCCAGTGGCTGGTCGAGAACGGCTGGGCGCGCGCCGCGCAAGGCGGTCCCTATGTCGAGGCCGAAAACAAGGCCCGCACGGCCAGGAAGGGTATTTTCGGCCCGGCGCCGAAGCTTGACGGCCTGCCGGCGGTGCCGGCCATGTCAGGCCCGGCGCCGGTGGCGCCGGATTCGATCCTGCCGGCCGATGGCAGCGCCGTTATGCCGCCAACTGACCAGCCAGCGCCCGCTCAATGAGCGCGCGCGTCTCGGCAATGCCGTAGAGCGCGGCGAAGGAACCGAAGCGCGGGCCGCGTTCCTGGCCGATCAGCACCTGGTAGATCATCTGGAAGAAGGCGACCGACACGCCGGGTCCGCCTTCCGGGCTCTGCTTGGAATGGTCCTGGTAGCGTTCGATCTTGCGCGCCACATTGAGCGCCGCATTCTGGATCGCTTCGCCGTCGGCGCCCTGCGGCAGCGCGCCGAGCGCATCGGAAAGCTTCGCCAGCGCCTCGCGCTCCACCTCGTCGGCGGCGCGGAAAACCTTGGTCGGCTTCACGAAGTCGTCGAAATAACGGATCGCGTAGCCGGTCAGCCGGTCGAGCTCCGGATGCGTCTTCGGCGTCACGCCCGGCGCATGCCGCGAGATGAAGCCCCACAGCACCGACTTGTCATGCGCGTTGGAGGCGCTCACCAGGTTGAGCAGCAGCGCGAAAGGCACCGGCAGGTCGATGGCCGGCGGGTTGCCGTCATGCATATGCCAGACCGGATTGCCCAGCCGCTCCTTCCAGTCCTGGCGCGGATAGGCACCAAGGAAGGCGTAATATTCGTCCACCGCCTTCGGGATGACGTCGAAATAGAGCTTCTTTGCCTGCCGCGGCCGCTGGTACATATAGAGGCCGAGGCTCTCGGTCGGCGCGTAGGTCAGCCATTCGTCGATGGTGAGCCCATTACCCTTCGACTTCGAGATCTTCTGGCCCTCCTCGTCGAGGAACAGCTCGTAGACGAAATGCTCGGGCGCGTGCCCGCCGAGGATGTTGCAGATGCGGTCGTAGATCACCGCATTGGTCTGGTGGTCCTTGCCGAACATCTCGAAATCGACGCCAAGCGCCGCCCAGCGCATGCCGAAATCCGGCTTCCACTGCAGCTTCACATGGCCGCCGGTGACAGGCAGCGTGGTCTCGGTCCCTTCGTCGTCGAAAGTGATGGTGCCAGCCTTGGCGTCGACATTGATCATCGGCACGTAGAGCACGCGGCCGCTCTTCGGCGAGATCGGCAGGAACGGGCTGTAGGTCGCCTGGCGCTCCGGCCCGAGTGTCGGCAGCATCACGGCCATGATCTCGTCATAGCGCTCCGCGGCGCGCAGCAGCACCTCGTCGAAGCGGCCGGCCTTGTAGTACTGCGTCGCGCTGGCGAACTCGTAGTCGAAGCCGAACGTGTCGAGGAAGCGGCACAACATCGCGTTGTTGTGGTCGGCAAAGCTCGCATAATCGCCGCCGAACGGATTGGGCACCGAGGTCAGCGGCATGTGCAGGTAGGGCTCGAGCGCCGCCCGGTCCGGCACGTTCTCCGGGATCTTGCGCATGCCGTCCATGTCGTCGGAGAAGCACAGAAGCTTGGTCTTGACCTTGTCCTGCGTCAGCACGCGGAAGGCATGCCGCACCATGGTCGTGCGCGCCACCTCGCCGAAGGTGCCGATATGCGGCAGGCCGGACGGGCCGTAGCCGGTCTCGAACAGCACGGTTTCCGGGAAATCCTTGCCCTTGTAACGGGCGATGATTTTCTTAGCTTCCTCGAACGGCCAAGCCTTGCTCTCGGCGGCCGCGGCAAGCATCTCGGGCGTGAGATCGATGATGTTTGATCCCGTCATGTCAAAGTTCCAGTCATGGCCGTCTTTGCGGCGGATAAGATTTGTCGACCGGTCTCTAGGCGCGACAGGCCGGAGCGTCAACGATTTGCGGCGGTTTTCCTTGCGGCGCCACAATTGCGCTCCTACGTTCGAGCCGCACACTCAAGGAGTTTTGAATGCCTTCGCTGACGACACACGAAGCCTTGATCTACCTGATGGTCATCACCTCGGCTTCCGATCGCGACATGACCGACGTCGAACTGGCGCGGATCGGCGACGTCATTCGTTCCTGGCCGGTGTTCGTCGATTTCAACCAGGACAGGCTGGTTCAGGTGGCGCAGGCCTGCCAGAAGGCGCTGCAAGAGAAGGGCGGGCTGGAAGGCGTGCTGGCGCGCGTCGCCGCGGCGCTGCCGGAGCGGCTGCGCGACACCGCCTACGCTGCCGCCTTCGAGGTCGCCGCCGTCGATCTCGAAATGCGCATGGAGGAGGTCAGGGTGCTGCAACTCATCCGCCTCAAGCTCGACCTCGACACGCTGACCGTGGCTGCGATTGCGCGAGCGACCAAGGCGCGCCTACGCACGCTGACTTAGCGTTGGCGCGACCTTCAGAAGAAGCTCACCGGGAAATAGCGCAGATAGAACTCGGCGAAGGTGCCCTTGATCGAGATTTCCTGCAGCGCATAGTCGAAGGCGGCGGCCAGCGCGGGATCGCCCGCCCTGGTGGCGATCGCCATGCCTGAGCCCAGATACTCCGGCGCCAGATACGGACCGCCGGCAAAGCGGCAACAGCCGGCCGCGTCGGAGCCGCCCAGCCAGAAGGCGAAGCGCATGCCGTCGCCGAAGGCGGCATCGATCTTGCCGGCCTTGAGGCCGGCATAAAGGTCTTCCGGTGTGTCGAAGGTCACCACCTGCACGGTGTTGAAGTAATCGCGCAGCATTTTCTCATGCGCCGAGCCGGCGACGACGCCGACTCGCTTGCTGCGCAGCTTGTCGAGGATCGGCTCGGCGAAGGCTTTCGCCTTCGGCATGATGAAGCGCGCCGGGAACTGAATATAGGAGCGCGAGAAGGCATATTTCTCGCGGCTGTCCGCCGTCGCGGCGATGCCGGCGATAATTGCCTCGCCTTCGCCTTTCTGCAGGGCATCCTCCAACTCGTTCCACGGCAGGGCCTGTACCTGGCATTTCTCGACGACGTCCAGTTCGGCGCAGATCGCCCGCGCCAGATCGATGTGGAAACCGGACAGGCGGCCCGAGCCGTCGAGGAAGTTGAAGGGTGGAAAATCGGTGGTCGTGAGGAATCTGAGTCGCGGCAACGCGGAGAGATCGGGTTTCGGCAACCGCTCCTTGGCATCCCACAGCACCGGCACCTGCGGCTCCGCGCCTTGAGTCGCGCCGGCAAAGGGCAATATGCCGGCAAGTGCGGATATCAGGACCAGAGTTATCCACCGCAAGATCACGATATGGCTCCGACCTCGTCCCCGTTCGGAGGCTTTTCGTATGAAAATGATGCAGGCACAACGGTTTTTGATTTCAAGCGGCTAAATTCAGCGTATGGTTCAGCTCGTTGCAAATGAACCTGCGCGCCGGAAGGGGGAAGCTACCGGCTTTGCGGAGACCTTTGCGACCCGTGGTTGATGGCGAAGGAGTGTTCGAGCGTCTACTATCGGTAACGAAAAAGCAGAAGCAACATGGGGTAGATGTTGCGATGGGCCTGTTTGACAGAACTCTGGAATATATAGACCAGTTGCAGAATGCTGGCACCGCGGCGGCGGTTTGCGAGAGGCTGCTGGGCGTCACTTCGAATTTCGGCCTGACCGCCCTGATGGCGGGAACCGTGCCGCAGCCCGGCACGCCACGCGGCCGGCAGAAACAGCATGTGATGCTTTGCGATTGGCCCGGCGAATGGCTGGAGCGCTACGTGGCGCGCAACTATGTCGACCACGATCCCGTCGTCAGCCACATGAAGCAGCTTCAGGCGCCGTTCCAATGGCGGGACGCATCCAAGAACGCCGTGATCGACAAGAGCAGCGACGAGGTCATGGGCGACGCCCGCCAGTTCAAGCTGCGCGACGGCCTTGCGTTTCCGTTGGTGACGCTCGACGGCCAGATCGTCATGGTCTCGCTGGGTGGCGAATCCGTTGAATTGTCGGATGCCGAATTCGGAATGGTGTCGCTGGCGTCGACCTATGCGATCGGCCGCGCCATGCAACTGCATACCAAGGCCGACAAGCTCGTCGATCATATAGAATTGACGGCACGTGAGCGGGAATGCCTGCAATGGGCGGCCGTTGGCAAGTCCGAATGGGAGATATCTCAAATTTTAGGCATCTCGGAACACACTTCCGAGAAACATCTTCTTAACGCCAAGAGCAAACTCGGCGCAGCCAACCGGGTGCAGGCGGTCGCGGAGGCGATTAGGCGTGGCTATATTAGCTAGGTGTGGAGCCTCAATAGGTTGTCCTTGGTCAGTCCGAGGCGGCTGATAGGTGGTTTTGATTTTAAGCTGCCGTGTGGCCTATGCCAATTGTAGCGGTGAAGCCATCGCGGCAGCTCCGCAGTGCGCTC
>NZ_SADP02000148.1:0-490 GCF_004010375.2 Mesorhizobium sp. M2E.F.Ca.ET.209.01.1.1
CTCGGCGCTGGCCGACAGGTCCTCTATTGCCGTCATGTCGGCCTCTATCGCTCGGGTGCGCTCGCGCTGGCGGCGACGCAGATGATCCTGCGCCGCGTTGTGGGCGATGCGAAACAGCCACTGCTCGGGGCGCTCGACCAATGCGCCGTCGCTATGCGCCGCAAGCGCCTTCACGATCGCCTCCTGAACGATGTCCTCGCCCTCGATCGTCGAACCGGCCATGCGGGCGGCATAGCGATGCAGTTTGGGCCGCAGGTCGATGAGCATCGCGTCGAGCGCCGTGCGGTCATTTTTCGCTATGCCCATCGTTTCCATTCTCGCATCGGCGGGGTGGCTCATGGAGGCCGCACCTGTCAGGCCGGCAGGATTTCCTCTGTGCTGGCCAGCATACGATAGTTGCCGACGATTTTTACCGGCGATCTGGTGAGAGGTGTGGAGCGACGTCCGGCGTGATCGGCGCTGAAGGCCTTGAAGGCGGTAAGCCCGGTAA
>NZ_SADP02000149.1:0-489 GCF_004010375.2 Mesorhizobium sp. M2E.F.Ca.ET.209.01.1.1
CTTGCTCTGCAAAATACCTTTAACGTCGTCCATTAGAGTTTCTTTCCTTGTGGCCCAGAATACCACGCGGGAATCTCCTCAGGCCAGCGCAATCGCGTCCGACGTGACGGCGGCAACTCGCAGCGCCCAACCGGTGGCGTTCGGCTTCCAGTTCTTCAGCTTCACCATGAATTGCATACGCGCCGAACCCATCCGAGCAATGGTGGCGGGCACGTTGCAGCGGGCGACTGCGCTGGCTGTCTTTGGGCCGAACACGCCGTCCGGGTTGAGGCCGAGGGCCTGCTGTAGGAGCTTGATGGCGACCGGTGGCCCCGAGTTGATAGCGATGTCGAATACCGCGTAATCCAGGCCGATAGGGAGCCGGTCGCAATAGGCGCGGTCCCAATAGCCTACCTTCCAAATCTTCCGGGCGTCCGCTTCTGAGAGCGCCATTAGGGCAGCAAGGTTGGCAGCTTCAGGTGACGTAAGGCCGATGACACTGTGATACAT
>NZ_SADP02000150.1:0-488 GCF_004010375.2 Mesorhizobium sp. M2E.F.Ca.ET.209.01.1.1
TTCGTTACGGTTGGTGCAGTCTTCCTCGCCGTCACCGGAGCCGAGGCGCTCTACGCCGACCTCGGCCATTTCGGCCGCAAGCCGATCGTGCTCGCCTGGCTGGCGATCGTGTTCCCTTGTCTGTTGCTCAATTATGTCGGGCAAGGCGCCTTCGTGCTGGCAAATGGCGGCGTTGTCGGTCATCCGTTCTTCGAGATGAACCAGGGCTGGACGCTTATTCCGATGGTCGTGCTTGCCACGGCGGCGACCGTGATCGCCTGCCAGGCGGTGATCTCCGGCGCCTTTTCGCTGACCAGGCAAGCGGTACAGCTCAACATGCTGCCGCGTTTCGTCATCCAGCACACGTCGGAAAAACAGTCGGGCCAGATCTATCTGCCGCGCATCAACCTGATGCTGGCGCTGGTGGTGATGCTGCTGGTGGTCGGCTTCGGCGAATCCAGCCGGCTGGCCTCGGCCTACGGTATTTCGGTGACCGGCAATATGCTGGT
>NZ_SADP02000151.1:0-488 GCF_004010375.2 Mesorhizobium sp. M2E.F.Ca.ET.209.01.1.1
GTAGTCGTCGCGCCTATTGGTCGAAGCTTACGTGCACGACAAGTTCACCGATCTGGTGGCGGAGAAGGCCAAGCGGATCAGGATCGGCCACCCGCTCGACCCGGACACAGTGGTGGGTCCCCTCATCCATCCGGTGCATGAGGAAAAGGTGCTCTCCTATATCGAGATCGGCAAGTCGGAAGGCGCGGTGGTCGCCGCCGGCGGCGGCAAGTTCGCGGGGCCTGGCGGCGGCTGCTATGTCAGCCCGACGCTGTTCGTCGGTGCCACCAACAAGATGCGCATCGCCCAGGAGGAAATCTTCGGGCCGGTGCTGACGGCGATCTCGTTCAAGGACGAGGCCGAGGCGCTGGCTCTGGCCAACGACACCCAATATGGGCTCACCGGCTATCTGTGGACCTCGGATGTGACCCGCGCGCTGCGCTTCACCGATGCGCTCGACGCCGGCATGATCTGGGTGAATTCGGAAAATGTCCGGCATCTGCCGACGC
>NZ_SADP02000152.1:0-486 GCF_004010375.2 Mesorhizobium sp. M2E.F.Ca.ET.209.01.1.1
CTCTGATTGGCGGGCGAGGCGGCGAATTCCTCTGTCGTGCCGTCCGCCCGCGCCACGCGTAGCGCGCTGCCCAGATTCTGGATGGTGACCGTGCCGCCATTGCCGCATCTGTATGTGGCCGTGCCGATACCAGATCGCGGCGTGGTGAGGTCGGTAACGATCTTGGTTGGCGGCGCGGCGGGTGGCGCCACAGGTTTGGCCGGGGCCGCCGAGGGCGCCGCAAGCATCGGCGCTGCCGCGGCGGGTACGGCCGACTGTTGGACTGGCGCGGGCGAAGCCGCCGGCGCCGCGGCACTGGCCGCCTTCGGCGCGTTGTTCTGCGGCACGCAGGCCACGGCCGCGAGAAGCAGCGGGATGGTGATCGACACCCGAACCGTGTGGCAAAAACTCATGCGCTGCCCCTTTCGTGCGCGGCACGCTAGCTACGCGGCGCCGCAAGATCAAGTTCACCCGGATTCGGCCGGCTCCATGCCTGCCCCGCGGCAG
>NZ_SADP02000153.1:0-486 GCF_004010375.2 Mesorhizobium sp. M2E.F.Ca.ET.209.01.1.1
CGAGACCGCCATCAGAACGCGCGCCACGCCCGACCAGGCGATCGCCAGGGAAGCGGCCAAGGGCGCGGCGATGGTGGTGATGGGCGTCACCCAGCGGCCGGGCGAAGAGCTGTTCTTCGGCGACACGGCGACCGCCGTGCTGGCCGCCGTCGCCTGCCCTGTCGTGCTTCTGGCGAGCGATCGCGTCAGGCGAGCCGACGCCGGCGCTGAGGAGGCGACAGCCGAGACCGGCGCCTGATGTCTATGGTCCTATAGGCCGAGGAACTGCCGCCCGATCAAGTAGCCCAACGCCGCCGCGACGAGCGGGAACAGCGCCGGCGCGACCCTGCTGAACAAGGAAATGCTCGTGTCCTTGGGCGGCACATAGCGTGCATTGCCGAGATTTTTGGTCATTGCGTACCCCACGCGCACCGATAATTAGCAGATGCTTATTGATGCATGGCCGAATTAACGGGTTGTAAAGAAATTCGATCGAATAGCCGACCA
>NZ_SADP02000154.1:0-485 GCF_004010375.2 Mesorhizobium sp. M2E.F.Ca.ET.209.01.1.1
AAATGAAACGCTCTAAAGCGCGTCGCGAAGCGTTCAGATCCGCTCCATGCGCTTTGGGTTTTGATTTTGCGCATGTCGTTATCCCGAAACCGGTTACCGCTTTCGGGAAACCAGCTTTAATCGGCGTGATTGAGCAGGCGGGTGGCGTCGGCGCGATCCTTCCCGCCCATGGTGCCGGCGTGATCGATGCCTTCCACTGTGATGGCGAATGTCCCGTTTTCGGTCCTGCCGATAAAGCCCTTCGCCTTAAGGTACCAGAGGTGAAACTCGAGATGCTCGCGCGGGCAGCCTGACAGGCGTTCGAGCTCCTCGTCACCGATGCCTGGATTGTTGACGTCTCGCCGCCGCCTCACATAGAGAAGCGACAGCAGATTGGCCTGGATGACGGAATCCCTCGCCAAGCCGCGGGCGTCGCGCGCCTCCTCGGTAAGTTCGTGACGAAGGCCCAGATGCTCGCGCTAAACGATATCGTACTGGGCCCGTTT
>NZ_SADP02000155.1:0-483 GCF_004010375.2 Mesorhizobium sp. M2E.F.Ca.ET.209.01.1.1
CCACGGCGTTTTCTTCGACCTGCAGCGGGCGGCCATCGCGGCGTTCCTGGGTGACGGCGCGGCGCTTGCGAAAGCGGGGCTCTATGCCCGCGAACGGATAGCGGACCAGATCGCCGCCGACGGCCGCTTGCCTGAGGAACTGTCGCGCCCCCGCCCGAGGCACTACGCCCTATCTGCCTTGCAGGGCTGGACGGTGCTGGCGCGAGTCATGTCCTCGGTCGGCGACGATCTCTGGGCGTACCGGGCGAAGGACGGACAGGGGCTGGTCGCGGCCCTGCGCTGGGCAGCGGCACATTCCGATACGCTTGCCGCGATCCGCGGCGAAACATTCGATGGGGAGCGCATCCAGCCCTTGCTGGATGATCTGGCGCGGCATCATCCCGACCAAGCCGCGCCTGCAGGCTCGCAACCAGGAGCCGCGAAGCTGGTCTTCCATCCGGACTGCGCGATCCCGCCATTCTGGATCTGGCGGCGGGCTTGATT
>NZ_SADP02000156.1:0-482 GCF_004010375.2 Mesorhizobium sp. M2E.F.Ca.ET.209.01.1.1
CGGCCATGGTCTGGGCCTTCGTCATTTCGCTGGGCGCCGGCGGCGTGCTGCTCTTGGCGCTTCTGCTGCGCGGCGAGCGCGTCCGGCTGACGCCGCACAAGCTGCGCTATTTCTTCATCACCGCCGCGATCTCCTATGCCATTCCCAATCTCTTGATGTTCTCGGCCATTCCGCATCTCGGCGCCGGCTATACCGGCATCATGTTCACGCTGTCACCGGTCATCACGCTGGTGTTCTCGATCCTGCTCGGGGTCCGGCGTCCCAACCTGCTCGGCGTCATCGGCATCGCCGTCGGCTTCGTCGGCGCGGTGATGGTGGCGCTCACGCGCGGCGAGGCCGGCCAGCCGGCCGACTATGTCTGGGTGGCCATCGGGCTCTTCATCCCGGTCAGCCTCGCGGCCGGCAACATCTACCGCACCGTCGACTGGCCGGAAGGCACCGGCCCGATCGAGCTCGCCGTCGGCAGCCATCTGGCTTCGGCC
>NZ_SADP02000157.1:0-482 GCF_004010375.2 Mesorhizobium sp. M2E.F.Ca.ET.209.01.1.1
CAAGGTTCAGGGTCTATTTAGGTTAGACGCGACCAGAATCGATGATGTGAGAGGCAGGCTGGCGCAAGGGGAGCCCGTCATTCTCGCCCTGCAGTTGTGGCCTAGCTTCGACGATTACCGTGGGGGGGTTTATCACGTTGATAAGACCAGCAACAACGCGGAAGGCTATCACGCGGTTGTGGCTACCGGTTACGATGATCACAAGCAGGCGCTTCGTGTTATCAATTCATGGGGCCGAAAATGGGGTGAGCACGGGCTGATGTGGCTGTCTTACGACGCCTACGCCCAAATGGCAGAGGAAGCAGTGGTGTTGCGTGTGGCGGGTTTCAAACCTAACCCACCGGTCCAACCTCTAGACACCTCTGAGTTGTCACAGCTCATCGCCGACATCAATACGAGGACTTGCGCTAACGTAACATTCCGTCAAGACGGCAAAACGGTTGTCGTATCTGGGTTTGTAGGAAGCGACGATGATCGCCGGC
>NZ_SADP02000015.1:0-174658 GCF_004010375.2 Mesorhizobium sp. M2E.F.Ca.ET.209.01.1.1
CGGGCCCCAGCTCATCCACGGTTTAGGCTACCTGAGGGGTGACGGGCTCTCGATCGCCGCCACGGATCAGGCAAACACCTGGTCCGTGGCACCCTCAACATGCACGATTCCAAACACACAAGGGGTGTTGGAAGGAATGAGGGGGTGATCTTGTCAAGGACACTTGCCAAGCTGGAGCAACCTTAAGGTCGGCTATTCGGCAATCTTTTTAGTATCTTTATAGAGTGCGTTATAGGCGCCGCATTTCGGGCAGCGCATGTGCCGCTCGATATGATCCTCGCCGCCCTTGGTATCGACAACTTCGAGGTCCGCTTCGCCGCATTCCGGGCATTTGACACCTGCCTTCGGGTCGACGGCTAGAAGGCTGCCTGCACTAATCCACAACTCCCTGGACATCGAAGTTCCCCGCGCCACTTTACCCAATTTACTAGCGTCTCACTCCCCCTCATCCGTCTCGGCGCTGCGCGCCGATCCACCTTCTCCCACAAGGGGAGAAGGGAAGGCCGCGCTACTCCGCGATCCCTTCCTCATACTCCGCCGACATGGTCAGCCACTTGTCCTCGTTTTGCGCCAGCGTGTGGGCAAGCTGCGAACGCTCCTTGGCAAGCCGCGTGGCGGTGGAGGGATCCTTCTCGTAGATCGCCGGGTTGGCGAGCTCGTCCTCGATCAGGTCGATGCGCTTGCGGATGCGGTCCATCAGGGCCTCGGTGGCGCGGATTTCCTTCGCCAGCGGCTCCAACGCGGCGCGGCGCTGCGCGGCCTCGCGACGGCGGTCGGCCTTGGAGGCCTTGTCGGCCTCCTTCTGATCGCGGCGGTTGGACGACACGCCGGTGACCAGCGTTTTGTAATCCTCCAGGTCGCCGTCATAGGGATTGACCGCGCCGTCCTTCACCAGCCACAGCCGGTCGGCCGTCGCCTCCAGAAGATGTCGGTCGTGCGAGATCAGGATCACGGCGCCCGGAAAATCGTTCAGCGCATGGATCAGCGATTCACGGCTGTCGATGTCGAGATGGTTGGTCGGCTCGTCGAGGATGAAGAGGTTCGGGCCCTCGAAGGCGGACAGGCCCATCAAGAGCCGCGCCTTCTCGCCGCCGGACAGATCCTTCGCCGCGGTGTTCATCTTCTCGGTCGAGAGGCCGAACTGGGCGACGCGGGCGCGCACCTTGGCTTCCGGCGCGTCCGGCATCATCCGGCGCACATGTTCATAGGCGCTTTCCTCGGGGCGCAGATCGTCGAGCTGGTGCTGGGCGAAGATCGCCACCTTCAGCCCCGGCGCGATCGTCATCGAGCCGGTCTCGGCCTTCAGCCTGCCGGCCAGCAGCTTGGCGAAAGTCGACTTGCCGTTGCCGTTGGCGCCGAGCAGCGCGATGCGGTCGTCGGCATCGATGCGCAGCGTCATCTTCTTGAGGATCGGATTGCCTTCGCTATAGCCGACATTGACGCCGTTCAGCGCCACGATCGGCGAGGCCACCGGCTTGACCGGCTCGGGAAAGGAGAACGGCCGCACCGTGTCGTTGACCACGGCGGCGATCGGCTTCAGCTTCTCCAGCGCCTTCAGGCGCGACTGCGCTTGCCTTGCCTTGGAAGCCTTGGCGCGAAAACGCTCGACGAAGGATTCCATATGCTTGCGCTGCGCTTCCTGCTTGACGCGGCTCTTTTCCTGCAGCTCGCGCTGTTCGGTGAGCTGGCGCTCGAACTGGTCGTAGCCGCCGCGCCAGAAGGTCAGCTTCTTCTGATCGAGATGGACGATCGAATTGACGGCGCGGTTGAGCAGGTCGCGGTCGTGCGAGATCAGCAAAACCGTATGCGGATACTTCGAGACGTAGTTTTCAAGCCACAACGTGCCTTCGAGATCGAGATAATTGGTCGGCTCGTCGAGCAGCAGAAGGTCCGGCTCGGAGAACAGCACGGCGGCCAAAGCCACGCGCATGCGCCAGCCGCCGGAGAAGGACGAGGCCGGCCGCCGCTGCGCGGCATCGTCGAAGCCGAGGCCGGCCAGGATCGTGGCGGCGCGGGATTCGGCCGAATGCGCGTCGATGTCGGCGAGCCTGGTGTGGATCTCGGCGATGCGGTGCGCGTCGGTGGCGGTCTTTTCCTCCTCGAGCAGCGCCTGGCGCTCGACATCGGCCTTCAGTACGATCTCGATCAGCGGCTCCTCGGTGCCTGGCGCTTCCTGCGCCACCTGGCCGATGCGGGTGTTTTTCGGCAGGCTGATCGAGCCGGTCTCGGACGGGAAATCGCCGGTGATCGCCTTGAACAGCGTGGTCTTGCCGGTGCCGTTGCGGCCGACAAGGCCGGCCTTGGTGCCGGCCGGCAGCGTGAGCGAGGCATGATCGAGAAGCAGCCGCCCCGCCATGCGCAGCGTAAGGTCGTTGATGATAAGCATAGCCGCGCTTTTGCACGGGACATCGGCGCTTCGCAAGAGCCAGCGCCCGGACGATGCTCGCCGCGCGCTGTCCGCAGCCGTTCAGCAAAAAAAAAGCGACGCGGGCTGGAACCAGTTGCCGGCCCCAGCGTTTGGAGGCCCGTGATCCGCTATCTCGCCCTCGCCTTCATCTTCTTCCAGGTCGCCACGACAACCGCGCTGGCGACGCAGGTGGTTCTGTTCGAAGACCAGGCCGCTCAAATTGCTGTCCCGGTTGAATCGACAAGCGCGGCACCGACACAGCCAATCTCCCCCGTAGTGAGGCGCGCGACGGAACACCTGCTGATCCAGATCGACAGCGGGGACTCCGGCCGTCGCCCATGAACGACTGAGAGAGCTGGCTGGGCAGCGCTCCCACCGCCGGACCAATATGTCTGGCAATGCGTCCAGGTTTCGCCGGCGACCAACCCGCCCTGCAATGGCCAGAACACATGCAGCATGATGATCGACGAGATCAAGCGCGGCTGCGCCATGATCGGCAATGACGATCCGCCGGCCTTCTGTTCCTCCTAAAAGGGCTCAGCCGCGCGCCCGCCCAGCCGCTAGCCCGAGGCGATCAACATTCTCGGGCGGAAGATCAATCCGGCGCAGCAAGACAACCGCAAGTTTGCCTTGCGCTCAATATTGATGCAGCGATCGACGATACCACCAAAAAAGGACAGCAAAATCTTCCGGGCCGAGCATGATGCTTGTCAAAAATTGATTTCAGTTTTTATCGCAAACCTGCGACCTTGCGGACGCGCCGTGAGTCGTGAGTGGGCGCCAACGATAACTTGGTCCAAGCATTGGCCCTTGGAATGTCAGGAGCTCACGATGGGCGAAGCGGTCAACGATCTGCGAACGCTGAAATATGTGGCGGAGGTCGCGCGCAGGCTGGCAAAGATGCTCTCGCGCACGCGCTACCAGATGCTCGTCTATTTTCTTGAAATGACAGCCGTCGAAGCGGACAGCCTCGCCGCCGAGCGGGAGCCCGACCGCCACGACGAGAGCAAGCCGCCCCGCAACTGATGCCGAGTGCCCGTCGCGTTGGCGGAAACCACTTTTGCGGGATTGCTTGAAGCGCGCCGCGCTGAAACGGATCCAGGCAAGGCGCTGTCAGTCTTCGTTTGACGCATGTGGTTGTCCCGGAACCGCTGCGCGCTTCCGGGCGACGTGCGTCAATTGCCTTTTTTCTCCAGGCCGCCCATGCGGTCCAGAATGGCGAGGCATTTCAGCCGCCGCGCCTCGATGACCACGCGGTCCTCATGCTC
The DNA here is from genome assembly GCF_004010375.2 of Mesorhizobium sp. M2E.F.Ca.ET.209.01.1.1. Taxonomy (NCBI): domain Bacteria; kingdom Pseudomonadati; phylum Pseudomonadota; class Alphaproteobacteria; order Hyphomicrobiales; family Phyllobacteriaceae; genus Mesorhizobium; species Mesorhizobium sp. M2E.F.Ca.ET.209.01.1.1. The sequence continues at coordinate 3,676 of NZ_SADP02000015.1, forward strand.
GAGAATGGCGCGCTCGAAGTCGTCGAGCGCGCCGAGCGCGGCGTGCAAATCGGCGGAGGGACGTCCCAACGAAAACAGCACGCGTCGCGCTTCGACCCCCTCCGCCGCGCCGACGGACACCTGTCCGGCCACGCGGCGACGCAATGTGCCGAGAGCAGTCCGCCGGCCGCGCCATGACGATGGCGCGGCGTCATTCATTGCCTCAGGCAGCACCTCGGCCCGGCCTCACGCCTTGCCCTTGCGCTTGCCCTTGCCCGCATCACCGCCGGCCGGCTTGCGGCCGAGGCCGGAAGATTTGGCCAGCGCCGAACGGGTCGCCGAATAGCTGGGCGCCACCATCGGATAATCCGCAGGCAGGCTCCATTTGGCGCGGTATTCGTCCGGCGTCAGGCCGTGATCCGTCGCAAGGTGGCGTTTCAACGACTTGAACTTCTTCCCGTCCTCCAGGCAGATGATGTGATCCGGGAAGACCGAGCGCTTCGGGTTGACGGCAGGCGTCAGCGCCACCGCCTCCTTGACAACGCTGCCGCCGGCGAGCTTGCGCACCGACGCGCTGACGCTGGCGATCAGATCAGGCAGGCCGGAAGCAGGGAGCGGATTGTTGCCGACATAGGCGGAGACAATGTCGGCGGTCAGTTCGATTGCAGTCTTATCGTCGATGTTGGACAATTTTTTCACCTTCTGCCGGCCCTCAAATCGCCAGCTCGTTTTTAAGACTTTTGTCGGTGTATCGAATTGGACAAGCCCCCCAACGGACCGTCCAGAGTCAGTAAAGCTACGCGACTCAATACCGGGTTATGTTTCTACGCGGGCTGCAAATGCGCAAGTTAGGATTTCTAATAGCTATAACAGATGCTTTATAGCACCGGCGGTCCGGCTGGATAGGTAAAACCTACGGTAGCACTCGGTCGGCCAAGGAAGTTGCTGAAAAATCGAAGTTCAGGCCAAGTTCCGCCACGGTAACGATAATCCCCCTGTTGGGTATCGACCATTCGCGCTTCGGTGGCGCCAGGCAAATCGCTCATTTGACGGCGACGCCGCGCCTGACATCCGCCGAAGGGCTGTCCGCCAGGATTTCCAGCACGCGTTTCCAGCGCGCGCAGCGGCCAAAGTCCTTTTGCTCGATAGCCTTTTCCGCCTTCATGGCCGCATAGAGCGGCGCTTCCGCGCCAAATTCCCTGACCAGCCAGTGCGCCTCCTGTCTGGCGCGGCGTTCGTCCTCGTCAACGGGCATTCTGGACATTGTGCCTGGTCTCCGTACTTTCGATGCCGACCGCGAGGCAGCTGCCAATGACGAGGACGGCGCCGGCAACAGCCGTCATCGACAGGCTTTCGCCCGACAGGGTCAGCAGAAACGTGGAAGCGATCGGCGTAAGATAGGCCACGATTGCTATCCTGCCGCTGTGATCGAGCTTTGCCGCGCGCGACCAGAAATAGTAGCCGAGCCCCATCGGGCCGGCGCCGAGATAGAGGCCGAGCAGGAGGTGCGCACCGGTCAGGCGTCCAGCGCCGTCATGCAGGCACCAGGCTAACGTGAGCGCGACGCCGACCAGCGCGGAGGGCAAAAGCAGACGTTCCGGCGACACGCCAAGGCGGCCGACGGTAAGCGAGTAGAAGGCCATGCAGAGCGCCGAGCCGAAAGCGGCGAGATAGCCGACGACGCTGCCGCCTTCAAACCAGGCCCTGTTGAACCAAGAATGGGCGCGCCCTCCGGAAATGACCAGCGCCACACCGGCGAAGCCCACAGCGGCGGCCAGCCCGAGCAACAGCGGCCGGCGCGGCCGGCCCAGCAGGATAACCGCCGCGGCGGTTATCAGCGGCCAAGTATAGGCGACGAGGTTCGCCTCGATGACCGGCATCGAGGCGAAGCCGATATATTGCAGCACCATGGTGCCAACCAGACCCAGGAAGCCGACGGCGTAGGCGGCAAGCGAGACTCTTTCCTTCTCCCCTTGTGGGAGAAGGTGGATCGGCGCGGAGCGCCGAGACGGATGAGGGGTGTTGGAAGAAACGCCAGCCTCGGCGATCCGTCCAGCACCCCTCATCCGACCTCGCTTCGCGAGGCCACCGCCCGGGGGCGAGCCACGGGTCTCGCCCCGTCCTTCGGACCCCACAAGGGGAGAAGGGAAAAGCCGGATCAGCGCGAAGACCAGGGCCGCCCCGCAAAATTGCAGGAACTGCACTTGCGATACCGGATAGAGGGCAAGCAGCGTCTTGCCGACCAGGGCGTTGGTCGCCCACAGCGCCACGGCGCCGAGGGCGAAGGCCAGCGCCGCGGGGGCGGCACTGGAACGGTTCTGACAGTCCGGCACGACCGGGCCGAGGCTCAGCGACGCCGAGGGCGGCTGGCGCTCGACCGGATCGTTGGTCACTACCACGACTCCCTTGCTCCGCCGGAAACCGGCTCCGCGGCGGGCTGCGGCATGGGATGCTCCTCGGCATGGCGGCGATAGGCGGGCAGCTGGTTGGTCCAAACATCCTCGGCCAGCTCGTTCACCCAGGCGCGGTCATGGTCGTTGTCGGCGGCGAGGTAGAACATGCGGTTGTCGTCGACATAGGGCTTGGTCGCCGAGCGCTGGTTGAGCACTAGCGTGACGCGCTCGCCGAGCTGGATCGGCGCGGTGCGGTGGAGCACGCCGAGGAACTGGCCGAGCGTGGCGTAGTTCATCTTGTGGTCGATGCGCATGATCTTGTTGCGTGGCAGGTCGCGGCCGGATTCCAGGATCGAACGGCCGGTCTCGGAATCGTCGCAGTAGATTTCAAGATGACCGCCGATGAGCGGGTCGCTGATCGACAGCGGGATGAGTTCGGTCACCGGAACGCCGTCGCAATGCCATTCGACGGCGCCGTCCCTGGGGTTCATGAAGGTGACGGTCGAACCGACGATCGACAGCGGATAGGGTTCGAGCTTGGTGCCCATCATGTCGGACAGCCTTTCCAAGCGCAGCTTGTCGTGTAAAAGCTCTTTGATCTCCGGAATATAGCGGTCGGCGCCGGTGATAAAGGTGAGGTCGAGGTGCTTGTGAACGGCATGGCTGGCCTTCAATTTGAGCGCCGCTTCCTCGATGGCGGCAAGCAGTGCGGGGTCGTAACCGTGACGATACTGGGCGACGCCGAAACCCGACACTTTCCAGGCCGTCTCATGACCAATGATGGCCTCGCGGCTCATTGCACAGCGCAGTTCGGGAATTGTATGGGCGTTCATTGTACTTTCTCCAAGATGGGGGCAACACTTGGTTAACAGTCATTTAAACGCCCACCCCTGTAAATTTAGGAAAGCTGGTGGTAGCGTAAGGCCAGCTTAAGGTCGAAACCCCGTGCGTCTGCTCAGTCAGGTCAACCTCAACTCGCTGAAAATCGTGGAGAGCGCCGCGCGGCACAGGAATTTCACGCGCGCCGGCGAAGAGCAGTTTATCACCGCTTCCGCCGTCAGCCAGCGCGTGAAGAGCCTGGAGGACCAGTTGCGCTTCAAGATTTTCGAGCGCGGCGGCAACGCGGTGTCGCTGACGCCGGAGGGCGAGACCTATGTGGCGCGCGTGCGCGAGGCGCTGGAACGGATCGTGGCGGCCAGCATGGAGGCCACCGGCCAGTCGCAGGCGCATGTGCTGCGGATCTGCGTGTTGCCGACCTTCGCGGCGCGCTGGCTGTTTCCCAGGCTGATGACCTTCCAGCGGCAATATCCCGATATCGAGATGCGGGTGTCGACATCCTACGCCACGCATGAATTCTCGACCTCGGAATATGATCTCGAGATCCGCTACGGCGACGGCGATTTCCCCGGCCTCACCTCGGAACTGCTGTTCAAGGAAGACCTGACGCCGGTATGCAGCCGGAAGCTGTTTCACGACGTGCTGGGCGACAGGCCGCTGTCCAAGGTGACGCCCGAAGACCTGCGCTTCTTCACGCTGCTGCACTCCGACACCTGCACCCAGAACTGGCAGTCGTGGCTGGGCTTTGCCGGCGCAAGCTTCGTGCTGGGCGAGACCAGGAGCGTCTATTTCGACAGCTGCATGATGTCCTACGAAGCCGCCAATGCCGGCATGGGCTTTGCCGTCGCCAACCGCGCCTATATGGCAAGCGATATCCGGGCCGAACGGCTGGTGGCTCCCTTCGCGGTCCACCATCCCAACACGGCGGGCTGGTATTTCGTCAGCCCCATCAAGGCGCTTGGCGCCCGCAAGGTGGAGCTGTTCAAGCAGTGGATCCTGGCCGAAGCGGCGCTGACGCAACGCCAGCTCGACGTCGAGATCGCCGGCGGACAGCCGGGACGCGCGGCGGTGGCGTGAGGTGCGCCGCTCGCGCGGCTTCAGAACCTTCCGGATGCTTTGGCTGACTATAGCCGGCTAGCGCGATCGCACCATGACGCAAGGCCGAGACTCAGCTATGTTGGATTGCGCGGCGGGCCTGATTTTCCCGCTTGGCCGGCGCTATTCAGCTTCCTCCCAAGCAGCGCCGGCCTTCTTCGTTCCAGACCGATGACAAATCAACCCGTCCTGCCCTATTGCTTCGGAGGCGTGCCCGGCTGGTCGCCGTCCGTGGTCGATTTCGGCACCGGATTCTTGTCGACCTGAGGGTTCTGGTTGACTTCATCGCCCGGCGCCTTGGTGGGCTGCACGCTGTTGTCGCAGGCGGCGAGCACGAGCCCTGCCGCAAGAGCCAGCAGCACAGGAAGCTTCATCATGACGACCTCCTCTCGTTCGCCCCTTTCACAAGGGCAAACGACGCGGTGGCGGTTTGGTTGCGCGTGAGGGCGGAACCAACCGGCCCGCGCCCGGTTGAAAGCCAATCGAACCGCACGAGGAGACGATGATGATCCGCCTGCTGCTTACCGGCCTTTTCGCCTACACGGCCTATCGCGTCGCCGTGAGGATCATCGACGAGGTACCCGGCGATGTGTCGCCGCTGGATATGCCGGGCGACGAAAGGCGTGCGCTGCGGCGCCAGTCGGCGGCGATGGGAGTGGAGCCGAAGCGGTAACCTCCGGCCGCTTCGCGGCCACCTCTCTCCGCTCGCGCGGGGGCGAGGAAATTATTGCGAACAAAGCGGAAACGATGCTTGATGGGCGATGAACATCGCCGCCCGTGATTCGTCCTTCGAGACGCCCGCTTATCTTGCCCGGCTGAATGACGAGCAGCGGCTGGCGGTGGTGCATGGCGACGGCAAGGTGGCGGCGCCGCTGCTGGTGATCGCCGGCGCCGGCTCCGGCAAGACCAACACGCTGGCGCATCGCGTCGCCCATCTCATCGTCAAGGGCGCCGATCCGCGCCGCATCCTCTTGATGACGTTTTCCCGCCGCGCCGCGGCCGAGATGGCCAAGCGCGTCGAGCGCATCGCCGGCGAGGTGCTGGGGCGCGACGCCGCGATCATCGCCGACGCGCTGGCCTGGGCCGGCACTTTTCACGGCATCGGCGCCAGGCTGTTGCGCGACTATGCCGAGCAGATCGGACTCGATCCGGCCTTCACCATCCATGACCGCGAGGATTCCGCCGATCTGATGAACCTTGCCCGGCACGAGCTGGGGTTCTCGAAGACCGAAAGCCGTTTTCCGACCAAAGGCACCTGCCTGCAGATCTATTCGCGGGCGGTGAACGCGCAGGCGCCGCTCAGCGAAGTGCTGGGCGCGGCCTTTCCATGGTGCGCGGCATGGGCAGACCAGCTGAAGGAGCTTTTCGCGGCCTATGTCGAGGCCAAGCAGGCGCAGAACGTGCTCGATTACGACGATCTTCTGCTCTACTGGGCACAGATGGCGGCCGAGCCGGAAATCGCCGCTCACCTCGGTTCCCGCTTCGACCATGTGCTGGTCGACGAGTACCAGGACACCAACCGCCTGCAGGCCTCGATCCTTCTGGCGCTGAAGCCGGACGGCGCCGGCCTGACGGTGGTGGGCGACGACGCGCAGTCGATCTATTCGTTCCGCGCGGCCGAAGTGCGCAACATCCTCGACTTCCCAAGACAGTTCGCGCAAGCTGCGGCGGTCGTCATGCTGGAGCGCAACTACCGCTCGACCGAGACGATCCTTGCCGCAGCCAACAGGGTGATCGGCGAGGCCAGCGAGCGCTTCACCAAGAATCTGTGGACCGAGCGCCGGTCCTCGCACAAGCCGCAGCTGGTCAGCGTGCGCGACGAGGCCGAGCAGGCGAATTATGTCTGCCAGGCGATCCTGGCCGAGCGCGAGGCCGGCACGGCGCTGAAGGCGCAGGCGGTGCTGTTTCGCACCTCGAGCCATAGCGGACCGCTGGAGGTGGAGCTGACGCGCCGCAACATCCCGTTCGTCAAGTTCGGGGGCTTGAAATTCCTCGACGCCGCGCATGTCAAGGACATGCTGGCGATGCTGCGCTTCGCCGAGAACCCGCGTGACCGCGTCGCCGGTTTCCGCGTGCTGCAGCTGATGCCGGGGATCGGCCCATCCGCCGCCTCTCAGATCGTCGAGGCGATGGCGACATCGCTGGACGAGACGCTCGGCCTTGCCCGCTTCCGCCCGCCGCAGCGCGCCGCGCAGGATTGGCCGGTGTTCCTCGACATCTATAGCGGCTTACGCGCCGGCGCCAAATGGCCGGCCGACCTCGAACGGATCAGGCTCTGGTACGAGCCGCATCTGGAACGCATCCATGAGGACGCGATCACGCGCCGGGCCGATCTGATCCAGCTCGAGCAGATCGCTTCGACCTATCCGTCGCGCGAACGCTTCCTGACCGAGCTGACGCTCGACCCGCCCGACGCCACCAGCGACCAGGCCGGGCCGCCGCATCGCGACGAGGATTACCTCATCCTGTCGACCATCCACTCCGCCAAGGGCCAGGAGTGGAAGAACGTCTTCGTGCTGAACGCGGTCGACGGCTGCATCCCGGCCGACCTCGGCGTCGGCACCAAGGAGGACATCGAGGAGGAACGCCGGCTGCTCTATGTGGCGATGACCAGGGCCAAGGACAGCCTGCATCTCGTCGTGCCGCAGCGCTTTTATCCGCACAACCAGGCGGCGCGCGGCGACCGCCATGTCTATGCCTCGCGCACCCGCTTCATCCCGGCCTCGATGCTTTCGGCCTTCGAGCAGTCGTCCTGGGCCAGCGCCGCGATCAAGGACGACCCGCGTCAGCGACCGGGAGTCAAGGTCGATCTTGGCGCCCGCATGCGCGGCATGTGGAAATAGGACGCCCGCCTAATGCATGTCGCCCAGAAGTGTGCAGCGGTTCTGGGACAACGACATGCATCAAAACAAAGACTTAAAGCGTCGCCTGAAGTCACGGTGCGGAGCGTCGACGCGCGACCGGCTTGCAGGCGTTCGTCGCGGAACTTTTTATCCGGCAATGGGTTTCCGTTAGGAAAATCTAATGCAAGGAGGCAGCAATGAAGAACCTCATTCTAGCCGCTATGCTTGGCGTGCCCGCCATGGCGCCGGCAACGGTTCCAGTCCAGGCGGCAAGCCTGACCATCACCACCGATGACGGCATGGGCAGATACAATGACGACTACTACTGGCGCCGCCACCATATGCGCAAAGACGACTGGCGCTATAGCGGCCGGTACGAGATGCGCGACGGATATCGCTACGGTCATCATCGCAACTGCATGGTCAGGGTGCACAAGCGCTGGCATCACGGCTATTGGACTATAAAAAGAGTCTCGAGCTGCGACCGCCACGGCGGCTGGCGATACTAGAGCAATTTCAGGAAAAGTGCGCGCGGTTTTCCGTCAAGAAATTGCGACAAAACAAAGAGATAGAGCGGTTCACCGTTTCCGTGAAACGGTGAACCGCTCTAGCGAGCCGTCCCTCACCAAAGCCGACGCGGCCTTGGAGCGGTGCCCATAGGAACGGGTGGAAAAAATGCGTTTGGTTCCATCGACGATGAGTTGGCGGCAACGGCTCGCCGAACGGGCCGGCCAACTCTTCCTCAACATCGTCGCGACGCTGTTCGCCGGGGTCGCGATCTTTCTCCTGGTGCTATCGGCGTATTACCACGTGCCGCAACCCCCGGCAGAAGTGGCAATCACAGCCGGCTCCGGGCCATGATTGCCCGCTACAGGCTTTGGCAAGACGAGCGCGGGCAAGGCGGGCGCGAAAAGATCGCCGGCCGTGGAACCTCGCGCCGCAACATGCGTTGTCCGGCGTCCCATCCAAGACCGAGGCTGGCAGCCCTGCCGTCCTCCGCCCAATTTCCGAGAGGTCTAAATGCACGACAGGATGTTCTTCGCGCCGGTCGCGGTCAGTGTCGGCGCTGGCCACAAGCGCATGATCGCCTCGCTGTCCGCCATGCGTGAATTCCTGACCGAGTTTCCGCCGTCGCGGAGGCGGCTGAGCTACGGCGCCGCGGTAAAAGCCTGCGAGGCGGCGCGGGCCGGAGAAATCTCCGCCGAGTCGGCGCGCGATGCGCTGATCACCTTCGCGGTGACCGCCGGCATCCTGTGGCCGTCGGACCAGCCAATCGTCTCGGTGAAGCCGGTCGCGCGCGGCTATGGCGGTTTTGCCGCCTGAACTTACGCAAAAGACCATCTTCCCGGTCCCGCCGCCCATGAACTGCTCCGGGTCAGTTCACGACGGGCCGTTCCATACCGTTATTCCGGCTTGCCGGCCGAGGCCTTGGCGATCGGCGCGGCCGGTTCAGCCGCTGCAACGAGTGGATAGACGAGCTGCTGGTGGTAGAGCTGCGGCACAGGCTCGTCGACACCGTATCTTTCCGGCATCCGCGGCGGCATGAACAAAGTGCCGCCGATCAGGTCGAGAAAGGGCAACTGGCCGGCGAAGTTCTTGTCATAGGCCTCGCGATCATTGGCATGGTGCCAGTGATGGAACTGCGGTGAGGCAATCAGCCATTTCAGCGGCCCGAACCCGATGCGCGTGTTGGAGTGGATGAACACCGACTGCCATTGGTAGATCAGCACGTAGATGAGAACCGCCTCGGCGGAAAAACCCAGCGCGAACAGCGGTAGGAACGAGGCCGACTTGGTCAGGATCTGGTCCACCGGGTGCACGCGGTGCGCGGCCAGCCAGTCCATCTCCTCGATCGAGTGATGGATGGCGTGGAAGCGCCACAGGAACGGCACCGCGTGGAAGGCGCGATGGGCAAGGTAGAAGCCGATGTCGGCGATGAGCAGAGCCTCGATCGCCTGCAGCCAAACAGGCTGCGACTGGACGGCGGCGGTGAGCGCCTCGGGAACGAAACGCTGCGCCAGCAGCATCGCCGCGCCAACCACCAATACTATACCGGCCTTGATGACGATGCCGTTGAAGAGCAGGTAGAAAACGTCGTTCAGCCAATGCCGGCGCGTCGCCGACTGCTCGCCATGCAGCGGCAGGAGCTGCTCCAGCGGGATGAAGATGAGGGCGATGATCAGCACCGCCTTGAAGTCGATAAGATCGAACACGGTCGCTCGCGGATCGGCTGAGGTCAGCCGCCGACACTAGCCGCCAAAGGATGAACGGACCGTTGATGGCGCCTGAGCGGCGAGGGATGCCTAGTGCATGGTGCCGCCGGCGTCGCCGGCAAGCGCGCTGCGCTGGCTCTCGAAGCTCACCTGATCGCGGCCATTGGACTTGGCCTTGTAAAGATGGCGGTCGGCGACCTGGAACATGTCGTGATAGGTGGTCGGGCCGCTAAAGGCGATGCCGCCGATGCTCACGGAAAGCGGCCAGGGCCGCCCGTCGGGGGCAAACTCGACCTCGCGGATGTGCCGCCTGATCGATTCGGCGACCAGGAAGGAGCGCGTGGCGTCGGCGCCGGGCAGGAAGACCCCGAATTCCTCGCCGCCGATGCGTCCGACGATGTCGGCGCCATGCAGTTGCCCCTTGATCGTCGCGGCGATCAACCTGAGCGCCTGGTCGCCACAGTCGTGGCCCAGGCGGTCATTGATCGACTTGAAATGGTCGGCATCGACGATCAGCAGCGCGCCGGCTTCAGCGACCGTTTGGTCGCGTGCCTGGTCGAGATAGGCCTCGACCAGCATCGAGAAGGCGCCGCGGTTGAAGACCGCGGTCAGGCTGTCGGTCGCGGCGATGACGCTGAGCTCCTTTTGCGTGATCGCCAGCTGGCGCATCTTCCACATCAGGAAGAACAGAAAGGAGCCGCCGAGCACGAGCGGCAGGAAAAGATCCGTGAGTTGCGCCCAGAGCAGCGCCTGCGGCGACAGCGAGGGAAAATTGAAGGAATCGACGAAGAAGGCGACGGCAATGAAAAAGGCTGTGCCGGCGGCGGTTACCACCACAACCCTGCCCCAGCTTGTCGGGGACAAATCGATGCGCATGCCCTTGCTCCCACGGCTACCGGCTTATTGTGGGGCGCGAGCGCAAAGGAAGTCCTAACATATTAGCTTCAATGCAAGTGTGGTTAACAGGTCGTCGGAACCGCCGTGGTGGCAGGCAAGCAGAAAGCCCGCCGCCAAAGGCGGCAGGCTTCCCGACTGGCCGGAGGTTCTCGTCAACGCACCGCCAGCCATGGCGGCGATGCGGTAGGAGATGCCGCAGAGCCTCACGGCCGGTGCGGCACTCCCGACCAGGCTGCCTTGCAGCATATGTCAGCGACGCGAAATCATCAGGCAGAGCGCCCTGAGATCCTTGTCGTAGGTTTCTTCGCTGGAGAGCACGTCGGCGCAACGCTTCTTCATGCGCATCAATTTCGTGCCGGACATCTGAGCCACGGCGTTCTTCATAGCGGGCGCTTCAGGGGCTCCTACTGTGCTAGGCGTGCTCAGCGTGCTCAGTGTAGAGAACCTTCCCACGCCGAGGCCCGCGTCGTCACCAGTCCCGAGGCTAAGGCTCGCGTTGGCGCCATTGCCGACATTTGCACCCGCACTGGCGTTGATGTCGTCGCCGACGTTAGCGTCGAGACCCGCATTGATGCCGGTTGAGCCACCGATCGACGCCGTGGCGTTTGCGTCAGCGCCATTCGAGCCGCCTATCGATGCGGCCGCGTCGGCGTTCACGCCGTTCGACCCGCCAACCGAGGCGCCAAGACCGGCATTGACGCCGCTGCCACCACCGACAGAGGCGCCGGCGCCAGCGTTGACGCCGCCGGACCCGCCGACCGATGCTCCAACGCCAAGGCTTGCGGCGTTTGCAGGCATGGCCAAAATGGCGATAATCGCGCCGCAAGAAAGGGCTTTATGCAATTCCCGAATGATACTTGGCATGACACTCTCCTCCTAGACGGATATGCCGCATTGCATCACATAGGCACCGCGTTCTTTGATTAACGCCGTGCGCATACATATCTACGCCGACATCCATGCCTCAGTTTCATGCCCGATTTTTGATGATATTTTTTAGTTTCTTGTTGTTATATCGAATTGTTAAATCAATCTTCGTACTTTTATTCGATATTTAAACATATATAGCAAACAGCAAACACTTCCCGCACCGAGCGCCATTTGCAACGAAACCACGGCAGAAATGTGCGGGGTGCCCGGAGCTATGCTTCACGCGTAGGCGCGGCCTTCCTCGGAGCGCTGGAACAGCATCAGGTCGAGCGGCACCGAAGGCCGGCCGAGCACCGTCAGCACCATATGCGCCTGGCCGCGATGATGGGTCTGATGGTTGAAGAAATGGCTGAGCGCGGGCGAAAGCCGCTGCGAGACGGTGCGCATGTCGACGGTCATGTAGGAGAAGCGGCCGGCAATCGCCTTGTCGCCCATGCCGCTCACCCAGGCGACGATCCTCCTGTCCTCGGCCTCGCGCGCCAGCTTCAGGGCCGGCAAGGCCCGGTACAGGATGGCGGCGGTGTTGGACGGCGCATCGCCCTCGCCGGTGAAGCGCTTCATCCAGACACGGTCGACGGCAAGCAGATGGTTGAGCGTGCCAAGCATCGAGCCGAAAAAGGCCCCGACGTCACGGCCGAGTTCCTCCTCATCAAGATCGGCAGCGGCATCGTAGAGGCGGCCGTTGGCCCATTGATTATAGGCGGCAAACATCATGAAATGCTGCTTCATTCTTTCCACCCGGCTCATCACGAATCCGGGCTCTTCGTAACCTGCAGCAACGGACCCGCCAATGACCATTCTGCTTTACGACCTGGTCGGCCACGATGTCGGCCGCCCGTTCAGCCCGCATTGCTGGAAGACCAAGATGGCGCTGGCGCATAAGGGGCTCGCCGCCACCAAGGTGCCGACGCGCTTCCTGGAGGTGCCTGGCGTCGAGGGCGGCATGTCGAAGACGGTGCCGGTGATCCGCGACGGCGAGCGCGTGGTGGCCGATTCCTTCGCCATCGCGCTCTACCTCGACGAAGCCTATCCGGATCGGCCGACGCTGTTCGGCGGCGAAGGCGGCAAAGCGATGGCGCGGTTCATCGAGCGCTGGTCGCAGATCACCATCCACCCTTATGTCGCGACGGTGGCGCTGACCGGTCTGCATGCCATGCAAGACGAGGCGAACGCCGCCTATTTCCGCGAAAGCCGCGAGCAGCGCTACGGCAAGCGGCTGGAAGAGGTCGTGGCCAACCGCGACGCCGGACTCTCGGCCTTCCGCGCCGCGCTGGAGCCGCTGCGCTCGACGCTTGCCTACCAGCCCTTCATCGGCGGAGCCTCGCCGCTGTTTGCCGACTACATCGTGTTCGGGGCGCTGCAATGGGGGCGCATCGCCTCGCCTTTCCAATTGCTCGACGACGGCGACAGCATCGTCAGCTGGTTCGAGCGCTGCCTCGATCTGCATGGCGGGATCGGGCGGCAGGTCGCGGCAGCGGCGTGACAGCCGTCGGAATTGCGATGTTGCGTTACGAGATGCAGGCTGGGATCTGGGTCTACCCCGGCAAGGGCGGCTGGCATTTCGTGACGCTGCCGACGGAGGTCGCGGCGCGGATCAAGGCGGCGATGGCGGGGCTTGCCCGCCCCTGGGGTTCGCTCGGCGTGACGGCGAGCATCGGCAAGACCAGGTGGCAGACATCGCTCTTTCCCGACAGGGCGTCTGGCAGCCTGCTGTTGCCGGTCAAAGCCTCGGTGCGCCAGCGCGAGGGCCTAAAGGCCGGCGATGCGCCAAGGCTGACCATTGAGATCGAGCTCTAGGGGTCAATCCCGGTCCTGGTCGACCAGCCTGACGCAGATCGGATCGCCTTCGCCCATGCGCGCGCACTGCCATTCCGGACCGAAGCCGAAATTGTGATCCCGCGGCGGCAGGACCAGCAGGAAGACGGCGATCACGGCGCACATCAGCGCCATGAAGACGATACCCGCAATGTCGCCGCGTCTGAGATAAGGCCAGTTCATCGCCTCCGGCTCCGCCGCCGCGAGCGTTCGGGAGCAAGCGCCCGAAGCGCGTGCAGCTGTCTAATTATCCCGCAAAGCGCCCGCCTTGACCAGAAGCCGCCTCCCCTTGGCAAGCCGCCGGGTGGCTTGTATAGAGCCCGCCACTCCAATTTCCATTCCCAAGAACAAGGACGACCCTATGGCGATCGAACGCACCTTCTCCATGATCAAGCCGGACGCGACCAGGCGCAACCTGACAGGCGCCATCACCAAGATGCTGGAGGACGCCGGGCTGCGCGTCGTCGCATCGCGCCGCGTGTGGATGAGCCGCCGCGAGGCCGAGGGTTTCTACGCCGTCCACAAGGACCGCCCGTTCTTCGGCGAGCTGGTGGAATTCATGTCGTCGGCTCCGACCATCGTGCAGGTCCTGGAAGGCGAGAATGCCATCGCCCGGAATCGCGAAGTGATGGGTGCAACCAACCCGGCCAATGCCGCCGAGGGCACCATCCGCAAGGTGCACGCCCTGTCGATCGGCGAGAATTCGGTGCATGGCTCGGACGCGCCGGAGACCGCCGCGCAGGAGATCAAGTACTGGTTCTCGGACACCGAGATCGTCGGCTGATCTATCTGACGCAATCCCGAACGGAAAACCGCTTCGTGGAATCGCTCTGAAATCTGCCGAAAAGGCGGCCCTTTAGGCCGCCTTTTTAACATGGGTAAATGCGCCGTGGGCGGATCAACCTATGGTAGCCAGCTCTGGCGATAGAGGGTTCACCCGCCCCCCGCGAACCTCTGTCGCGCTTCCGTACCACAACGGAGGACGCGATGATTGGTCCCCATATTTCCAAGAGCGGCGTTGCCTATCCGGACGATCTTGTCCTGCTGAAGCGCATTTACGATCAGGTCTGCGCGGAACGCGGCATCGTCGTCGGCAGTTCCGAGGCATCGGACCTGGCGATCGAGGCCATGAAACTCTTTTCCGCCGGTATCTTCGACGAAGGAACGATCGGAAGACGTCTGCGCAGCGGCTGATGCGAGGATCGGTGGCTCAGTCCCCGTCACCGTAGCGGATGACCTCGACCTTCTCCCTGGTGATCAGGCAGCTTTTCGCCTTCGTCAGCGCCTTGATCGCAGGGATCAGCGCATCGATCTTCTCCGGCGCATCGACGATCTCGACAACGATGGGCAGATCCTGCGACAGGCGCAGGATCTTGGCCGTGTGGAGCACGCTGGAGCGACCGAAGCCCAGCGGCCCGCGCAGCACCGTGGCGCCGGCCATAGCGGTTTCGCGGGCCTTGATGACGATCGCCTCGTGCAGCGGCTTGCCGTCGGCCGCCCTGTCGTCCTCGCCGAAGAAGATCCTGAGCAGCGCGCATTGCGCGGGAAGTTCCATGTTCTCCTCCCTGATCACCTCTTGGCCTGATCACCTATTGGCCTGATCACCAGTTGGCCTGTTACCTGTCGACCGGCAAGCGGTTGAGCCTGGATGCCATCAGATAGCCCAGCCACGCGGCGGCGAGCGACAGCCCGACCACACTGATGAGATAGGTCGCGGCCAGCGGCAAGTCGCCCTCGAACAGCAGGATGAAGGTGTCGAGGCTCATCGCCGAAAACGTGGTGAGGCCGCCGCAGAAGCCGGCCATGACAAAATTGCGGCTGGCGGCGCCGACCATCATGCGCCCATCCGGTCCGGTCAGCGTGGCAAAGGCCATGATGATCCAGGAGCCGGCGACGTTGACGAAAGCGGTCGACCATAGAGCGTTGAGGCCGAGCAGCGAGACGATGACATAGCCCGACAGGAAGCGGGTCAGGGAGCCGATCGCCGCGCCGCAGCCGACCGCCAGATAAAGCCGCGTTGCCGCCTGTCTGTCCGTCATCGTTCAGCCCGATGCCCCAGCGGCTGAACCAGCTACCCAGGTGGCTGACTCAGCCACCCAGATGATCGCCCAGAAGCCGAGGGCGACGAACAGCACGCACAGAACCGACGAGGCGACAACGTTGAAGGCCGCGAGCCGCCCCTCGCCGTCGAGCGCGAGGTTGAGCGTCTGCAGGCAGAAGGACGACACCGTGGTATAGCCGCCGAACAGGCCGACGACGATCAGGTCGCGCACGAGATCGCTGGCGAAGACGCCGCCCACCGACCGCGCAGCACCGGCGAAGGCGCCAATGGCAAGAGCGCCGGAGACATTGACCGCCAGCGTGCCCCAGGGAAAGGTCTCGCCGACCCTGCGGCCAACCACGCCGGACAGGAAGAAGCGGGAAACGCCGCCGAGGAAACCGCCGATCAGGACCAGGGCGCAGGCCGCAAGGGTCATCGCTTCAATGCCTTTCCAAACGCGATTCCACACCGGAATCACTTCACGAAATCAGGCATGATGCGAGCGGGAAAAACAAATCCTGCCGCGCAAGAGCACGCCTGGCAGGAGTCATCAGCCCATATGGGCGGTTTCGGGGGAACCCCATCCCCATTTTCGGGCGAGCCTAGGCGGTTGTGGCGGTGGGGTCAATTGTGACGGGCATTTATGCGCCGGAAGAATATCGGGGCAAGGACGGATTCGCATCGAATGTCGCCAGGGTCGGTGGCAGTTCGATCCAGCAGCCGGGCCCCATCCGTCCTGCCTCTGCTTCAGGATCCGCTAGCCGACGATGCGGCCTTGGTCAGCCGGCGGCGCTGCATGTCGGACAGGAAAACCCGCCGCCCCTCCCCGGCGGGCACAGGAATCATTTGGCTTGACGGTCTTTCACATTCGCGTGGGCGTTCGCCGCTTCGGTGTCGGTCGACGGCGTCTTCGTCTCCTCGCCCGTGAACGGGCTGCCCTGCCCAGGCGCAAGGTCGCCGCTATGGCCGGCCTTGTTGGTCTGGAAGGGCTGGCTGTCGGGGCTGAGGCCATGCTGGGTGGCGTTGAACAAATGGTCGTCCGCACGGGCAAAACCGGCGAAGGCGATCAGCGATACGCCTGTGGCTGCGAGAATGAGCGTGTGCTTCTTCATATCTGGTCTCCATTGAGTGCCAGATCGATCCCGCGCATTCGGTCTGGCGGTTTGAGTGAAGGGACGTTTGTCCCTTTGCCTGCCCGCCATATGCATAAGTCAACGCTTGGCGCCGCCGGTTTATTCCGGCGAACACGGTTTCCAGAGTGAAAAGTCGCGGCCGTCCAGCCAGCGCCCGACGTCAGCGCGGCATCTTCAGCAGCACCGTCTGCGGCTTGCCGGCCAGCGGATCGAGTTGATGGCTTGTGTCGGTGATGAACATCAGCCGCTCACCGACCGTTATGCGCGCCTGCAGCGCGTAGGTCCGACCCTTCTGGATCGCCTTGGGGTCGAAACCGATCTCGAATTTGATCGGCACCTGGCCGGTGGGCGCTATCCTGCGCTTGGCGATCACGATGGCCGGCGCATCGGCCAGGGAGACATCGGCAAGCTCGACCACCAGCACGGCATCGGTCGGCAGGGCGATGCGCTCGCGATAGGTCACCTCGCCGGCGATGGTCTTCTCGCCGGCATTGGTCACTTGCGGCACGGCGAGCACGCCGACGACCAGCGGCACCAGCCCGAAGATGAAGAATTCCGCGACGCGGTCCAGCATGAGATTGCTCCGCCAAGCAAATCAAACCCGATTGGCAGAGTCGGGAAGGATTGCGGTCAATCAATGGCTGAACGGGAGTTTTCTCTGATGCATGTCGTTGCCCCCGAACCGCTGCACACTTCGGGGCGACATGCATTATCCGCCCGGTTTCTTCCAGCGGTCCGCCGCTTGGTCATCGGCTTCCTTGGCCTCGACCCAGCCACCCTCGGAGCCGTCGGCAAGATGCTCCTTCTTCCAGAAGGGTGCGCGCGACTTCAGATAATCCATCAGGAAATTCGCCGCCTCGAAGGCCGCCTGCCGGTGCGACGAGGCCGCGACCACCAGCACGATGTTCTCGCCCGGCATTATCTTGCCGTGGCGATGGATGACGGTGAGTCCCTGCAGCGGCCAGCGTTCGACGGCTTCGGCCGCGATGCGGCCGATCTCGGCCTCGGCCATGCCGGGATAGTGCTCGAGCTCGAGCGCCGACAGCGCGCCCTGCTCGTCGCGGCAAAGGCCGGAGAAAGTGACCACGGCGCCGATATCGGTCCGACCCCCGGTCAGGCCGGCGATCTCGGCGGCGACGTCGAAATCCTCGCGCTGGATGCGGATGGCGGGCACGACGGCGCCGGCCATGTCAGCCTCCGGTCATCGGCGGAAACAGCGCGATCTCGCGCGCACCGGCGATCTTCTCGCGGTGGCCGACATGTTCCTGGTTGATGGCGACGCGGATGACGTCGGGGTATTGCAGCGCGTTCTCATATTCCTCGCCGCGCGACTTCAGCCAGCGCAGCAGGTCGGCGACCGTTTCGATGCCGGAAGGCAAGTCGACATCCTCTTCCGGCTTGCCGATCCGCTCGCGTACCCAAGCGAAATAGATGAGTTTCGTCGACATTGTCTTCACTCGTCCATGATGTGCTTGAGGCCGGCGCGGAAGTAATCATAGCCGGTGTAGAGCGTGACGAGCGCCGCGACCCACAAGAGCACCAGGCCGATCTGTGTAGTCAGCGGAAAGATCTTGTCGCCGGCCGGGCCGACCAAAAGGAAGGCGATGGCGACCATCTGGATGGTGGTCTTCCACTTGGCGAGCTGGGTCACCGGCACCGACACTTTCAAGGCGGCCAGATATTCGCGCAGGCCGGAAACCAGGATCTCGCGGCACAGGATGATGATCGCCGCCCACAGCGACCAGCCTGCGATGCCGGCGTGGCGGTCGGTGTCGGCGGCAAGCAGGAGCAGGCAGGTCGCGACCAGCAATTTGTCGGCGATCGGATCGAGCATCTTGCCGATGTTGGACGTCTGCTGCCAGGCGCGGGCGAAATAGCCGTCAAAGTAATCGGTGATCGAGGCGAGCAGGAAAATGACCAGCGCCGACCAGCGGGCGAAGTCGGACGACTTCAGATGGCCTTCGAGAAAAAAGCACAGCACAACCAGCGGCACCGCGACGATGCGGGCGTAGGTGAGGATGTTCGGCAGGTTGAACGCGCGTTGTGCCATATCGTCTCGGGAAATCTCCGCCGCCAGAGGTACTCAAATCAGAAGCCAATGTAGGGGGTCAACAGCCGAGATTCGATTGGACAGGGAAAAATGGCGTGAGGCGCATCGTGAGGTACCCTTTCGGGACATCCCTCCGCGCGACCGCCTCAACTCTCGTGAAAATGATTGTAGACCAGCTTTGCCACATGCTCGGAAATGCCGTCGACCTTGATCAGGTCCTCGACCGCGGCGCGGCTGACCGCCTTGGCGGTGCCGAAGGCGAGCAGCAGGGCGCGCTTGCGGCCGGGGCCGATGCCGGCGATCTCATCGAGCGGGCTTTTCACCATCTCCTTCTTGCGGCGGGCCCGGTGCGAGCCGATGGCGAAGCGGTGCACCTCGTCGCGCAGGCGCTGGACGAAATAGAGCACCGGATCGCGCACCGGCAGCATGAAGCTTTCCCTGCCCTTGACGAAGAAGCGCTCGCGCCCGGCATCGCGGTCGGGACCCTTGGCGATGCCTATCGCGGTGACGCGGTCCTCGACGCCGAGATCGGCAAGGATCTGGCGCACCGCCGTCATCTGGCCCTGGCCGCCATCGATCAGGATGACGTCGGGCCAGGCCGGAAAACCGCCATTGCCGGCAACCAGGTCCTCGTCACCGGTGTCGTCAGCAGTTGCGCCGGGCTGCTCGCCGCCATGCTCCTTGAGCAGTCGCGAGAAACGCCGCTGCATCACCTCGCGCATCATGCCGAAATCGTCGCCCGGCGTGATCTCGGTCGAGCGGATGTTGAATTTCCGGTACTGGTTCTTCACGAACCCTTCCGGCCCGGCAACGACCATGGCGCCGACCGCATTGGTGCCCATGATGTGCGAGTTGTCATAGACCTCGATGCGCACCGGAGGTTTTGCCAGGCCGAAGGTCTCGGCGAAGCCCGTCAGCAGTCGCGCCTGCGTCGAGGTCTCGGCCAGCCTGCGGCCGAGCGCCTCGCGCGCATTCTGCAGCGCGTGGTCGGTCAGGTCCTTCTTCTCGCCGCGCTGCGGCACCGAGATCGTGATCTTGCGGCCGGCATGGGTGGACAGCGCCTCGGCGAGCAGTTCCTGTTCCTGCGCGGTCTGGGACAGCAGCAGCGTGCGCGCCGGCAATTTGTCGTCATAGAATTGCGCCAGGAACGAGCCCAGCACCTCGGCCGGCTCCAGCGCCGGATCGGCCTTGGGGAAATAGGCGCGGTTGCCCCAGTTCTGGCCAGTGCGGAAGAAAAACACCTGGATGCAGGTCTGGCCGCCTTCCTGGTGGATGGCGAAGACGTCGGCCTCCTCCACCGTCTGCGGATTGATGCCCTGATGCGCCTGCACATGCGACAGCGCGGCAAGCCGGTCGCGGTAGATGGCGGCGCGCTCGAAATCGAGCTCCGCGGAGGCCTGCTGCATGGCGGCCGAAATCTCTGTCTTCACCTTCTGGCTGCGGCCGGAGAGGAAATCCTTGGCTTCCTCGACCAGCTCGGCATAGCCCTCATGCGAGATCTCGCCGGTGCAAGGACCGGCGCATCGCTTAATCTGGTAAAGCAGGCAAGGCCGCGTGCGGTTCTCGTAGAAGGAGTTGGTGCAGCTTCTGAGCAGGAAGGCGCGCTGCAGCGAATTGATGGTGCGGCCGACCGCGCCGGCCGAGGCGAAGGGGCCGAAATAGTCCCCTTTTCGCGATCGCGCGCCGCGATGCTTGTAGATGCCGGGCGAGACATGGTCGCCGGTCAAGAGGATGTAGGGGAAGGACTTGTCGTCCCGCATCAGCACGTTGAAGCGGGGCCTCAGCCGCTTGATGAGGTTGGCCTCGAGCAGCAGCGCCTCGATCTCGGTGCGGGTGACGACGAATTCCATCGTCGCCGTTTCGCGCACCATGCGGCCGATGCGGGCGGTGTGGAATCGCCCTTGCGCATAGTTGGTGACGCGCTTCTTCAGGCTGCGCGCCTTGCCGACATAGAGCACGTCGCCGGCGGCATTCATCATGCGGTAGACGCCGGGCTGGTTGGGCAGCCGCTTGACCAAGGTCTGGATCACCTCGGCGCCGACCATGCCGTCGGCATCGCCGGCATGCGGCGTCCAGTCGATGGCCGTGAAGGCGACATCGGGGCCGGTCGGGATCGACTCCGGTTCGACGATCTCCTCCGCCGCCTCGTCCTCGACGTCGAGATCGACTTCGGGCGGCAGGTCGTCGGCGGCGCCGTTGCGTCTGTGTTTTTGGGCTGCGGGACTCATTCCACCATGCCTGTCACATCGGGCGTCTGCCACGCAAGATGCTGGCCACCGTCGAGCGCGATCATCTGGCCGGTCACCGAGCGCGCCTGCCAGAGATAGCGGATCGTGGCGCCGAATTCAGGCAATTGCGGGCCGCGCTTCAGGATCAGGCCCTCGACCTGTTTGCCGAAATCGTCGTCGTCCTGGCGCTTGTTCTTCAGTGTCGGGCCGGGACCGATGGCGTTGACGCGGATGCGCGGCCCAAGCGCCTGCGCCAGCATCTCAGTCTGCGTCCACAGCGCCGATTTCGACAGGGCGTAGGAGAAATAGCGCGGCGTTGGCCGCCAGACGCGCTGGTCGATCATGTTGACGATCAGCCCGTCCTCGCCTTGCGGCAGCGCGCGGGCGAAATTCTGCGCCAAAAGCGCGGGCGCCTTCACGTGGATGGCGAAATGACGGTCCCAGGCCTGCCAGTCGAAATCCTCGACCCGGTCGTCGACGAACAGGGACGCATTGTTGACCAGCAGCGTGACAGGGCCGAGCGCCGCCTCGGATCTGCCGACGAGATCGCCGACGGCATCCATGTCGGTGAGGTCGGCTGCGACGACGGCGGCGCGGCCGCCGTCGCCCGTAATCTTCCCGGCCAGCGCATCGGCCTCGGCGCTCGACCGGTTGGCATGGATGGCGACGGCGAAGCCATTGGCGGCGAGATCCTCGACGATCGCCTTGCCGATCCGTCTTGCTCCACCCGTCACCAGCGCGACGGCCGTGGCTTGTTTCATGGTGTCAATCCTCAATCGGCTTCACGATTCCGGGAAGCCGGCACAATATGACGGGCCAAGCGTTAAATGCCATTTCCACCTGGGGCAGGAATGTGGCGAAGCGGCCCGGATGCGCTTCCGCCCCGCCAGATTCGGGGCGCCATTCCCGGCAATATATGTCGCTGCACCCCTTGAACCAAGCGATGTGCAGCGCAACATGATTAGCCTGCTGACATTCGCTGTTGCGAAGATGCAACGTCAAGGTTCGGCCTCATTCGCGCCCGGGAATGACCCAAGTTCAGGTTCGCTTCAGCCGCATTTCAGCACGACATTCGGAACCGTTAAACGCCAGGCTCGTTTATCCCCCCGGACGGGCCGGGGCGTTTCATGAACAACCAAGCCTAAGTGTCTTGTGGCTTAAGGAGTATAACAATGAAGACCAATCTTAAATTCGCGCCGCTTGCCGCCGCGCTCGGGCTGTTCGCCTTTGCCGGTACCGCTTTTGCGGCCGACGTCGTTTCCGAGGAGCCGCCGGCTCCCGCTCCGGTTGCCGAGCTTCCGGTTGCTTCCTGGGCCGGCCCCTATGTCGGTCTGAGCGCCGGCTATGGTTTCGGCGGCCATGCCAAACTGAAGGACCAGGGTACCAATATCGGCACCAAGGGCTTCGTCGGCGGCGTCTTCGGCGGCTATCAGTGGCAGCAGGAGAACTTCGTGTACGGTGCTGAAGCCGACCTCGGCTACAATGGCACCAAGGGCGATTCCAACGGCTTCAGCGCCAAGTCGGGCCTCGAAGGTTCGCTGCGCGCCCGCCTCGGCTATGCCGTGACCCCGGAAATCCTGCTCTACGGCACGGGCGGTCTCGCCGCCAAGAACCAGAAGATCGATGACGGCATCTCCAGTGAGAGCAAGGGTATGTGGGGCTGGACGGCCGGCGCCGGCACCGACATCAAGATCACGGACAACGTGTTCGGTCGCGTCGAGTATCGCTACACCGATTACGGCAGCAAGACCTTCGACAATGTCGGCAAGGTCAAGTCTTCGGACAACCGCGTCACCTTCGGCGTCGGTATGAAGTTCTAAGTCGTTAGAAGCCACGACACAGAAAAGCCGGGCCTTGCGCCCGGCTTTTTTTGTGCCCGGGTTTGCTGTCCTTGCTGCCTCAGGCGCGCTTTTTCGCGGGCTTGACCTTCGACGGCAGCGTCTCGACGAAAGCCAGCGCGCGATCGAGCCAGAAGGCGAGATCGGCCTCGCTCGCCGTGCCTTCCGGCGCGACGCGGATATAGCCTTCCATCGAGCGCCCGCCCATTTCCATCGTGCTCGCATGGGGACGTGCCGCGGCAGCCGCATGCGCGTCCTTGCCGACACGCACGAGGAGTCCGCGCTTCGAAGTACCGATCAGCATGTTGCCGTTGATCATGAAGCAGGTGCCGCCGAACATCTTCTGCTCGGTGAAGACGCACTTGCCGAGGGCGGCGCGCAAGCGCGCGACCATCGGGTCGGGCGCGACGCTGCTTGCGGGCTTTGCCATGCTCACCACCTCCGCGTTCTGGGGGACATCAGGCAAGCATGGAAGGGGGTGGGGTTCAAGGTGGGCGCGAGGCCGAAGCTGCCAATCTCCCCCACAAGGGGGGAGATTGGCTGTATCTACCCCGGCACGCTGCTCTTCAGTTCCGGAAACTTCTCATCAAACCTTGCGGCCCAGCGGACCAGGCGGCTGCGGCCCTTCTCCCATTGGCCCGAAAAGCGCAGCGACAGATAGCCAAGTGTGGCGCGCAGCGCCATGTGGCCGGCGGTGATCTTCTTCGGCAGCTTGGGCGGGTTGGCGTTGATGAGATCGAGCGCTGTGGTGATCTTGCCCCACTGGCGGTCGAGCCAGGGCTGATAGACCATCGCCTCGGGCCGCGTGCGCCGCTCATAGACCATCGACAGCGCGCAGTCGCAAATGCCGTCGGCCAGCGCCTCGAGAACTTCCGTCTCGAGCCGCTTGTCGGGATTGCGCGGGAACAGCGCGTTCTTCGACAGCCGGTTGAGATGCTGGGTAATGGCGCGGCTGTCATGGACCGAGCGGCCATCCTCCAGCACCAGCACCGGGATCTTGCCGAGCGGATTGGCCGAGATCAGTTCGGCGGGCTTGTCCTCCGTCTTGACCGGCACGAGATCGATGGCGATGCCGGCGTAGACGGCCGCCATGCGGACCTTCGAACTGTAGGGGGACGTGGAAGCATAGAGCAGTTTCGGCATGATCGATTTCCCAGTTGTCTGCCCCACTGTTGACCGAATGGAACCTCCTGGGCAACGGCCCAGCAAAGCTGATCCGGATTGGCCACGTCCTGCCGGCGCGGACGCGGCAACAAAAAAGCTCCCGGAAGGTTTGCCTCGTGGCAAATTTCCGAGAGCTTTAGGAGGAGCGTCCGCTCCGACTCCGCTCGCTGTCACGCCGAATTGGCGAGAGGGGTGCCCGGTGGCACCCGCCCTCACCCGTTGCGGTTCGCCAAGCGAAGCTACGCGATTACTTCTTGGCGGCCGGCTTCTTCGCCGGAGCTGCCTTCTTCACGGCTGCCGGAGCCTTGGCGGCGGCGGCCTTCATCGGAGCCTTGGCGGCGGGCTTGGCCGCGGCCTTCGCTGCCGGCTTCTTGGCGGCGGGCTTTGCTGCTGCCTTGGCGGCGGGCTTTGCCGCTGCCTTCGCGGCCGGCTTTGCCGCTGCCTTGGCGGCGGGCTTGGCCGCGGCCTTCGCGGCCGGCTTCGCTGCTGCCTTGGCCGGAGCCTTGGCGGCTGCCTTCGGTGCCGCTGCCTTCTTCACTGCTGCAGGTTTCGCGGCAGCCTTAGCTGCCGGCTTCTTTGCCGGCGCTTTCGCCGCCGGCGCCTTGGTTGTGGTCTTTGCCATGCGATGCCCCTTGCGTTTTGCCTAAGGTCGTGAGTGACCCGGCATGCTCATGCATATCTGACTCGCGACTGTCTAGCCAGCGAAGCAACACAATGATTTTCAGTTATTGAATTTTGGTTACACGAAGATGCATCTTATGGAAAAATTGTGAGCGAATCTGTCACTTTCGAAGTGACGGCCCGGCGCACAGATTTTATCCCGGCTTCTATCGCCCGATGATCCATCCATCCGCGGCATAACCTTATTTCGCAATGTGAGCGGAGTGCTCACAATAGAGAACACGCTGCCGAACACCGGCTTCATCTTGTCCAGCGAAAACATCTACAGATGAACCGGCCATGCGGGACGGTCAAAGCTTACGAGTTTGAAAGTGAGCTTCAAGCTCATATTCTGGACCCACCACCGATCTCGATCGACTTGCGTTCGCCCCGCAGGCGGCGCGCCGGCTCGGCCCGGTGCAGGTGCACGGCGTAGGTATCCCAGGGCGGCGAGACCGCGATCCCGGTCAGCATGCGGCCGACCTCGCCGCGATGGTAGCCGCCGTGCAGGACGACATGGGTCAGCATCTCCTGCCGCGTCATGCAGCCCTTGTCGCCGTCGGTGAAGGTGAAGGCGATCAGCTCGGCAAGTGCCTGCTTCGAAATGGTTTCGAGATAGTCGAGATACCAGCGATCGATCTCGGCAAGGGCGGCGCGCAGCGCGCGCGGCTCGGGTGTGTCCGGCGTATTGTCGCTCGCATAGCCGTGGGCCACGCCCTTCAGATGCGCGGCAAAGATCCGCGACACGACATGGATGTGGTTCATCAGGCGGATCGCGGCGTGTCGCTCTCCGGCGCCGTGAGAAGGATCCAATCCGGCAAGCGTCTCCACGAGCTCATCATTCGCCTAGGCTGGTAGGCAAGCAGGCTCTTCAGCAAGGTCTTGGCACTCATCTTTGCGGCCCATTTGCGTTGGTGAAATGAATGTGAGTATCCTCTTCATATTCTCGGGAGACGGGCCAGCATGTCTACTCGCATTGCCAAGCCGGCCGCGCGCATGCGCAAGCAACCGCGCCAGGCACGTTCGATCGCCACCGTCGAGGCGATCATCGAGGCCGGTGCTCAGGTTCTGAGCGAGCTCGGCTGGGCCGGCTTCTCCACCAACAAGGTGGCCGAGGCCGCGGGCGTCAGCATCGGCTCGCTCTATCAGTATTTTCCCGACAAGCTCGCTCTGGTCGAAGCGATCCGGCGCCGTCACTTCGATCATGTGCTGTCGGTGATTCGCGAAGCGTCGGCGGAGGAGAAGCCGCTCAGGCAGTTCGCGCGCGAGCTGGTGCGCGGCATGATCGGCGCGCACTCGATCCATCCGACGCTGCACCAGGTGCTGCTCGACGAGGCCCCCGGCGACCGCGGCTCGCGCGCCGCGCATGCTTCGTTCCAGGCGCGCTATCTCGAACATTACGCGGCGGCCGTCGCGCAATACCGCAGACGCCGCAAGGATACCGAGACGATGGCGCGCGTGCTCTCCTCGGCGGTCGAGGGCGTGATCCACAACGCTGCGCGCCGCAACATGCTGGAAGCGCCGGAACTGCAGAAGCAGCTCGTCGAGCTGATCTCGGCCTATCTGTCAGGTAGCCGAGCTACCTGACCTGTCAGCTAGCCGGGCTACCTGACCTGTCAGGCGGCAAGGCCGCGTGAGACAGCGCCAGCGAACGAGGCTGGCTCCGGCTCGCGTACCGTCGCGCCACTTCGCCCGGTCGCCGGCATCGCGAAATAATTCGCATCCCCTGTCGATTCCGCCGATCCCCGTTCGTCGTAACCAAGCAACGAAGGACAACACACCGATGCGTTTCATGATGCTGATGATCCCCGGCGGCTACGCGACCGCGGCTCCCGACGTCAGGCCCGAAGCGGAAGCCGTGGCGACGATGATGAAATACAATGAGGAGCTGAAGCGGGCCGGCGTGCTGCTTGCGCTCGACGGGCTGCATCCGCCGTCCTCGGGCGCGCGGGTCTCCTTCAAGGGCGGCAAGCCGACGGTCACCGACGGCCCGTTCGCGGAGGTCAAGGAAGTGCTTGGCGGCTACTGGGTTATCGATGTGCGCTCGCCCGAGGAAGCCGTGGAATGGGCGCGCCGCTGCCCCGCCGGCGAGAACGACGTCATCGAGGTCCGGCGCGTTTTCGAGATGACCGATTTTCCAGAGGACGTCCAGAAGGCCGCCGAAGGGTTCGGCGAGCTGAAGGGTTGACCGCCACGGCGGCGATCGAAGCGGTCTGGCGGATCGAGCAACCAAAGCTCGCCGCCAGGCTCACCCGCTATTTGCGCGATGTCGGGCTGGCCGAAGAGGTGGTTCAGGATGCTTTCTTGGCTGCGCTGGAACGCTGGCCCGGGGAAGGCATTCCAGACAATCCGGCCGCCTGGCTGACCCGGGTCGCCACCAACCGGGCGCTCGACCGGCTGCGCCGAACCGTGCTGATCGACGGCAAGCATCGCCAGCTGGCCGTCGACCTCGCCGAACTGGAGCGGGAGATGCCCGACATCGAGGCGGCTCTGGACGAGGACATCGACGACGATCTGTTGCGGCTGATCTTCACCGCCTGCCATCCGGTGCTGCCGCCCGAACAGCGCGCGGCGCTTGCGCTCAGGATGCTGGGCGGGCTGTCGACGGCTCAGATCGCGCGCGCCTTTCTGGCGCCGGAGGCGACCGTCGCCCAGCGCATCGTGCGCGCCAAAAGGACGCTGCGCGATGCGGGCATCGCCTTCGAGACGCCGCGCGGGCAGGAGCGGCGCGAGCGCCTCGGCGCCGTGCTGGAGGTGATCTACCTGATCTTCAACGAAGGCTATGTCGCTTCCTCCGGACCGGACTGGCTGCGCGCCGATCTCAGCAACGAGGCGATGCGCCTCGGCCGCCTGCTCGCGACGCTGATGCCTGAGCAGCCCGAGGCGATTGCACTGCTATCCCTAATGGAACTCAGCGCGTCGCGCTTTGGCGCCCGCATCGACGCGACGGGCAACCCGGTCCTTCTGCTCGACCAGGACCGCAGCCGCTGGGACTGGTCGCTGATCCGGCGCGGCCTCGACGGGCTGAACCGCGCGATGGCGCTGACGCCGACACCTGGCCCCTATCAGCTGCAGGCGATGATCGCCGCCTGCCATGCGCGCGCCGTAAGCGCGGCCGACACCGACTGGATTGCCATCGCCGCATACTACCAGGCGCTTGCGCTTGCAGCGCCCTCGCCCATCGTCGAGGTCAACCGGGCGGTC
This sequence comes from Mesorhizobium sp. M2E.F.Ca.ET.209.01.1.1, assembly GCF_004010375.2. Classification (NCBI taxonomy): domain Bacteria; kingdom Pseudomonadati; phylum Pseudomonadota; class Alphaproteobacteria; order Hyphomicrobiales; family Phyllobacteriaceae; genus Mesorhizobium; species Mesorhizobium sp. M2E.F.Ca.ET.209.01.1.1. The sequence continues at coordinate 30,996 of NZ_SADP02000015.1, forward strand.
GCTGCCGGCATGGCGTTCGGGCCGGCGCAAGGGTTGGCGATCGCCGACGCGCTGCGGGACGAACCTCGGCTCAAGGATACGCATTTGTTGCCCACGGTGCGCGGCGACCTTCTGGCGAAGCTCGGACGGATGGACGAAGCCCGCGCGGAGTTTCGCCGCGCCGCCGGGCTGACGGGCAATGAGCGGGAACGGGCGCTGCTGCTCGCGCGGGCTGGTGGCGGTGAAACCAACTCAGGATAGGCCGGCGGGACAGCGCCTACCTCAGCTGTCCATCAGCTGCCATTGAACCGGCATCTCTCAGCGCGTGGCGACCACGGCCACGCCGGCGCCGATCATCACGCCACCGGCGGCGCGGTTCACGCGGCGCACGATCGCGGGTGTGCGCAACAGGCCGCGAGCTCGGCCGGCGAGCAGGACATGTCCACCGATGACCACGGCCTCGACGATCAGGATCACCGTCGCCAACACGCCAAGATCGCTTGTGTTGAGCGACGCGCCGACCACGTTGGGCAGCAGCGCGACATAGAACAGCGGCATCTTCGGATTGCCGAGGTTGAGCGCGATGCCGGTGGCGAAGGTCGCCAGCAAGCCGCGCCGGTTCGATACAGGCTGCGATGTCGGCACCACGGGAACGGCGGTCCACAGCCTGATGCCCATCCAGATCAGATAGGCCGCGCCGCCATAGCGAAGCACGGTCATGACGACCGCCATCTTGGCGGCGACGATCGACAGCCCGAAGGTGGCGAGCACCAGAAAGATGAGGATGCCGACCACCGTCCCGGCCCCATAGGCGATGCCCGACGCGGCGCCGCTGGAGATCGTGCGGGCGACGATCGTCATATTGTCCGGGCCGGGGCTGGCGGCAAACACGAAGAATGCGGCCGCGAAAGCAAGCAGCGTCGTGATGTCCATGCCCGTCAGCGCCGCCTCAGCGCAGCACGCGGCAGCGGCCGTTATAGACCAGCCAGCGGTCGAAGCCCAAGACGCAGAACTCGACATTGTCGCCGATCGAGGCAAAGCCCTGGCCTTCCTCGATCAGGTAGAAGATCGAGCGGTCGCGGCCGTCGGACAGGTTGACGGTGGCGCGGCAATAGTGGCGGCCGATCGGCCACTCGTCGCTCGCCGGCTCATAGCGATGCTGGCGGATGTTGCGGAAATCAGTGATCGCGACATCCGGCAGATGCGGCACGTGATGCACCTGATAGGAGAAGCGGTCGGTGATCTTGCTCAGCACCCAGCTTTCGCCGCAGACGCTGCCATCGTCGCCGCTGTAGACGGAAAGGTCGGCGGCCCGCGCCGCCTGGGTGAAGCCCAGCGGAGCGGCGAAGGGAGTGGACAGCGCAACCAGCGCGGCAAGAGCGGAATGGGCGAAGCGAGTCATGACAGCCTCTCAGGGTCGGTTGCACGCACTGTGCGGATTCGCTTGGCGGCGGTCAAGCGGGTGGCAAAACAATGGTTTCCGCAAAGCTTCGTTCCGAAAAATCAGACCGTGCCGGCAAGCAGCAGGCCGCCGATGACGGCGATGTTGATCAGGAACGCATTGCGCAGCACCTGGCGCTCCGGCTCGGCGGTCGCCCAGAAGCGCAGCAGCATGAGGTTCGTCGCCAGGGTGAAGAGGACCAGCGCGACGGCGGCAAACAGCCGGGCCATGCCAATGACAAGCAGGAAGCCGGCAACGATCTCGACCGCCGAACCGGCGGCCAGCATCAGCGCCGGAGCGGGAAATTTCTGCGCGGCCAGATAGTCGCGCATCGCCTCGAATCTCAGGAAATGCTCGATGCCGGCGAAGACGAACACGCCGCCGATGAGGAGAGCGCCGACAGCTTGGATCATCTGAACGGGCATGGCGGCCTCCTCTCTCGACGATGTGCTTCGTTCCGTTCAGTCCTCGGGGATGAAGGCAGGGTTGTAGACGACTTCCCACAGATGATCGTCGGGATCCTGGAAGTAACCGGCATAGCCGCCCCAGAAGGTTTTCTGCGCCGGCTTGACCACGCGCGCCCCAGCCTTGACGGCCTCTGCCATCACCGCGTCGACCTCCGCCTCGCTGCCGACATTGTGGCCGATGGTCAATTCGGTCGGGCTGCGGCCGCTTTGCGGCACTGTGGCATCCCAGGCGATGCTGGCGCGCTCGTAGATGGCGAATTTCAGGCCGCCCGCGAGATCGAAGAAGGCGACGGCGCCATGCTCGAATTCGCGGCCGATGATGCCCTCGGTCGGCAGGCCGAGACCGTCGCGATAGAATTTGAGCGAGGCCTCCAGATCGTCGACGCCGAGCGTCAATACGGTGATGCGAGCTTTCATTTTTCTCACTCCTTTCTATATTCGTGACCAACGTCCGAAATCGGATGTGGTTTGGCAAAGGCGCCGATGGGCGCCAGCAGGCTGCGTCTGTTCTGCCATGGATGAAGTGCCCGGAATTGAAGATTTCGGCCAAGGATGGCCGTCGCACCGATCCGCAAGAGAAAATCAGCGGAGCAGATCGGAGACAGAATGGAACCGGTCCTGGCACAGACCACCGGCTTCTTCCGGGAACGACCCGCCCCTCGCGGCCTGGCCGACACCTTCTGTGCGGTCTGGGTCCATCGCATGGCCGAGGGGGCCGTTCCGCCCATTGTCATCACCCCGGACGCGACGATCGACCTGCAATGGATCGACGGCCGCTTCCGCGTGGCCGGGCCGGACAAGGAGCCGCAAATCGAGACACCTGCCGCCGGCGCGGTGATCGTCGGCTTTCGCTTCCGGCCGGGCGCGGCCGCGGGATGGCTCGGCGTGCCGGCCGGCGAGATTGTCGGCGGACGGCTTGGTCTCGGCGAATTATGGGGCACGCGCAGCCGCGAGCTTTCAGACCGTATCAGAGCGACGCCCAACCTCGCCGATCTGGTTCGGTGCCTGGAGGAGACGATCGGCGCACACACGGAAGGACGCGCTGCGCTCGACCCGCAGATGGGCCGGGCCTTCGACGTCATCGACGAAGGTTTGCCGCCGGAAACGCCGTTGGTTCCGTTCCTGCAACGCCAGCTGCATATGAGCGAGCGGACGCTGCGCCGGCGGTTCGAGGACGCTTTCGGCTATGGCCCCAAAACGCTCGACCGCATCCTGCGCTTCCACCGCTTCCGCCGCCTGCAGCGACAAACGGGCAATGCCTCGACTGCGCTGCTCGCCATCGAGGCCGGCTATGCCGATCAGGCGCATCTGATCCGTGAAAGCCGGCGGCTGACCGGCGTGACGCCCTCGGCGCTGGCTTGAGCGAACGCAGGCACCTTACTCGCCAGCCAGCGAATCGCAGGTCCAGCGCGACGGCTGCCGGACGGCGAGCACCTTGTGCAGGGCGGGCAACAGGACCTTCAATTCGCCTTCCAGCGTATAGGGCGGATTGACCACCACCAGCCCGCTGCCGTCGAGGCTGGGCTCATCCGAGCCGGGCCGTATCTCAAAGGCAATGTCGAGCAGCTTTGGAATGCCGGTCTCCTTCAGCGCCGCGCGGAAGGCTGTCACCGCCCTGCGATCCTTGATCGGATACCAGAGCGCATAGATGCCACCCGGCCAGCGCCGGTGGGCCTTGCGCAGGCCATCGACCAGACGGGAGAACTCGCCTTCCTCCTCGAAGGGCGGATCGATGAGGACCAAGCCGCGCTTTTCCTTCGGCGGCAGTTGCGCGCCCAGCGCCAGCCAGCCGTCGAGCTCGATCACCCTTGCCTGGAAGTCGCCGGCGAAAACCGGTTTGAGCCGCGCGGCATCCTGCGGGTGCAGCTCGACCGCCGTCAGCCGGTCCTGGTTGCGCAGGAGATGGCGAACGACCAGCGGCGAGCCGGGATAGTGCTTGAGGCCGCCGTCGGGATTTTGCGCGCGAACCGCTTCCAGATAGGGCTGAAGCAGTGCCGCGGCCTGCGGCTCCAGCGTCGCCTCCACCAACCGGCCGATGCCACCCTGCCACTCGCCGGTCTTGCCGGCCTCCACCGAGGCAAGATCATAGCGGCCAATCCCGGCATGGGTGTCGATGACTCGGAAGGCCTTGTCCTTCTGCTTGAGATACTCGACGAGGCGCGCAAGCACGGCATGCTTGACGACATCGGCGAAATTGCCGGCGTGGTAGGCGTGGCGATAATTCATGCGCGCCTCACTCTGAAGAGCATGATGTCGACCGAAAACCGCTTCACACTTTTGGGCATCATGCTCGTGGCGAACCGTTGCGGCCCCAGCGCGGCGGTGGCGGCTGCGAATTGGGATTTTGCGGAGACCCGCCACCGCGGCGACCAAAGGCCAGCGACAGCACCAGTCCGGCAAGGCCGACGCCCATCAGCGTATAGCCGGCCGGCTCAGCGCGCTCGTCGATCGAGCCGGTGCCGGCGCGCAGGATGAGATCGACCGCGCGCATATCGATGCCGTCGTCATCACCTGGGCCAACGGTGAAGACGTAAGGACCAGGCGTGACCGTCTCGATGACGCCGGCCTCGTCGCGAAAGATCTTGTCGGGCAGTTGCGGGCTGACCTGGCGCGGATTGTCGGTGTGGTTGAACGAGAGCGTCGAGGCCAGCGCCGTGCGGCCGCCGCTCGCAGCGGTCAGCGTCAGCACCGTGCGCTGCTGGCCGGCGACGCGCTCGGCGCGCGCGGTAAGGTCGACCAGCACCCGCACCGGCTCATCGCTTGCGGCAAGCTGCACGGTGGCCGGCCGGAAGCGGCCGCCCTCATAGACGCGGTAAGTGCCGATGGCGTGGCCGGAAAAATTGTTCATTGCCCAGGGATAGAAGATGCCGATGGCGGCGCCGGCGATGAGGAGAAGGACAGAGAGGAAGCGCATTCAAACCCTTGGCTGGTTTCTTCGGTCGGCAGCCATTTCTTACGAGCGGCGTTGGTCTCGGGCAGCTTCGCGGACCCGCTCCATCTCGTCCAGAAACATTTCCAGCCCAAGCTCGAATGTCTTGTCAAAATCCGCGGCGCCGAAATAGGCGCCGGCCTTCACAACGCTCGGATAGTCGCGCGCCAGTTCCTCGTCGCTGACCGTGGTGACCGCAGAAGGCCCCTTGGCGTAGCCGGCCGTCTCGTCGAGGATCGCGCCCATCAGATAGTAGCCGGCAGCGCGGAACAGGCGAGCGCTGAGCTCGGGACCGAAGCCGCCATCCTCGAACAGGCCGATGACGGCGTTGAGCTTGGTAAGGCAAGGCGGCGAGTTCATGCGGTAGACGACGATGAAAGGCGCAAAGGCCGGGTGCTCGGTGGCGACACGGCGGAACTCCTGCATGCCGACGCGGGCCCGTTCGCGCCAGGGCAGGCTGTCGTCGGGAATGACAAGCCCGCTCATCTGCCGGTCGACCAGCGCCTCGTAGAGATGCGCCTGCGAGGGAAAGTGGTGATAGATGCTCATCGCCTCGCAGCCGAGCCTGGCGGCGAGCTTGCGCATCGAAAAGCCGGACAGCCCTTCCCGCTCGATCACCTCGAACGCGGCGTCCTCGATCATCTCGCGGGAGAGTTTTCCGCGGGTCCGCTTTTTTTTGCCGGGTGCATCCATGGCGGCGCTTGACAACTTACACTGTAAGGTTCATCGTTCACATACCTTACATCGTAAGGCTAACAAAAACCAGAGGAGAACTTCATGTCCGTCATTCGCATGCATTCCTGCCTTCGTTCCGCTTCGCTCGCCGCGGCTTCCATATTGGCCGCGGTGCTGGTTTCCGCGCCCGCCCATGCCGATGATTACGACGCCACCCTCAAGGATATCCAGTCGACGATGGGCGGCGTGCCGAGCTTCGTCAAACAGTTCCCGAAAGCCGGTCTGCCCGGCGCCTGGGCCGAGGTCAAGGCCATCGAACTCAGCGACAAGACGGCGCTGACGCCGAAGGAGAAGTCGCTGATCTCGCTGGCGGTCGCGGCGCAGATCCCCTGCAGCTACTGCATCTGGTCGGACACGGAGAATGCCAAGCACGCCGGAGCGACCGACGAGGAAATCCAGGAAGCCGTGGCCATGGCGGCGCTGACGCGCCACTGGAGCACCATCTTCAACGGCATGCAGGTCGACTTCGACCAGTTCAAGAAAGAAATGGGCGGAGAGTAAGGGTTCAGGCACAAGGTACAGAAGGTGAAAAAATGGCCCGCGGCGACGCGGGCCATTTTGTTGCCACGGTTTGCCGGCACCGGGCGGGATGTCCAGCGTCAAGCCGTCCTGCCCTCTTGCGACAACAGAAAAACCGTGGAAGCGGTCAAACAGCTATCGCTAAATTAACCAAGTTGCCATAATGAGTTTGGGTGGGCGGCTGATCATGATTCGAACATAAGCGCCGCGCGCTTGAGGGGACTTTACTTCATGCTGATGGCCTATCGAGGCTTAAGCCGACCCTGCCTCAACAAAAATTTTCGCATTCCGATCAAGGCCCTGCCCCGTCTTTTTGTCCTGGGTGCGTTGTTGGCGACTACCGGTTGCCAATACTTCAACTTCGGTCAGTCGAGCTCATTCAGCGTGTCGCAAAGCGGCAATGCCGCCTTGATCGACTTGAAACCAACCCGACACATCCATACAGAGAGCCCGTCTCGCTCGGCGCCTGTGGTAAGGGTGAATCCTTATCTTGGGAACGCTGATTTTATTTGCGGCCCGAGCGGCTTTGGACAGCAGTCGCATTGCTTCGCCAGAAGTGCCGGAGCGCTCGCCGAGAACATCTAGATACGGCGCGGCGATCTTCGATCCACGTTGCTTGGCGGCTTCAGAGATGACGCCGAGGCCTCTGCGGTATGCTTCCGCAATTCGATGAGTGCGGCGCCGGTTACAAAGCTTTCCGGAGCAACGTCTCACCGCTGGCGAGCCCTGTGCGCCTCCCTCCTTGGTTAACCAATCGCAAAGACGTTAGGTTAAAAAAACGCTAATTTAGTTGACTACCCCAGACACAGGTATATCTTTGTATGTGTTGGGTGTGCAATTTGGGCGAGCAGTCTGCGGTGGTGGCAACCGATTCGTGGATCGCGATATAGGGGCGTAAGGGACGCTTAGCGGCGAAGACAAGCCGCAGAGCAACAAGCCCCGCGAACTCAGAAAATTATGACGCACATCAGTGCAGGCGGTTCTGCATATGCGGAGGAATCGCCTTCGTGACCTGGTCGGGCGCAGCCCGTCCCGGAACGGTAGCGTGTGTGCGTACGAGGTTGCCATGAATAGGGTCATCAAGGTTCTGAAGCCGGTTCGATCGGGTCGAAAGAGCATCGATCGCGGCCGGGCCCTGGTCACCGGCGGAGCGGGATTCCTGGGTTCTCATTTGTGCGAGCGACTGCTTGCGGACGGCTATGAAGTCATCGCCCTGGACAATTTCCACACCGGCAAAAGATACAATCTAGGCAGCATCGCGCACGACGCCGCCTTCACCTGCATCAGCCACGACGTTGTCGACGCCTTGCCGATGGATATCGCCGTCGACGAGATCTACAACCTCGCCTGCCCGGCGTCCCCGCCACACTATCAGGCCGATCCCATCCACACGTTCAAGACCAGCGTGCTCGGGGCAATCAACCTTCTGGAACTTGCCCGGCGCCACAACGCCAAGATATTCCAGGCTTCGACCTCCGAGGTCTATGGCGATCCGCTGGTGCATCCGCAGCCTGAAGGTTATTTCGGCAACGTCAACACGCACGGCCCGCGCGCCTGCTACGACGAAGGCAAGCGGTCGGCCGAAACGCTGTTCTTCGACTATGCGAGAACCTACGGCCTCGATATCCGGGTCGCGCGGATTTTCAACACCTATGGGCCGCGCATGCGACCCGATGACGGTCGCGTGGTGTCCAATTTCATCGTCCAGGCACTGCGCGGGGACGACATCACCGTCTATGGCAGCGGCACGCAGACGCGCTCCTTCTGCTATGTCGACGACCTCATCGAAGGGTTTGTGCGGCTGATGCGGTTGCCGACCGCGCCGAACCATCCGGTCAACCTCGGAAACCCCGGCGAGTTCACCGTCATGGAGCTGGCCGAGCTCGTGCTCGATTGCACCAATTCCCGCTCGCGGATCGTGCACAGGCCGCTGCCGGTCGACGATCCCCGGCAGCGCCGGCCCGATATCAGCTTCGCCGAGCAGCAGCTCGGCTGGAAGCCAAAGGTCGCGCTGAGCGAGGGGCTGGCCTACACAGCCAGCTATTTCGAAGCCTTGCTGGGCCGCCGGCAGCCCGGGACGTCACGCGGCGATCATCTGTCCTCCGGCGAGGCTTTCGCGCTATGAGTGCCCGCCCCATCCTGGTGACGGGCGGCGCCGGCTTCATCGGCAGCCACACCTGCAAGCAGCTGGCGGCGGCCGGCTACCTGCCGGTGGTCTACGACAATCTCAGCCGCGGCAACGAGAAGGCTGTGGCCTGGGGTCCGCTGGTGGTCGGCGATATCCGCGACCGCGGCGCGCTCGAGCGAGCCATCGCCATCCACAGGCCGCAGGCGATCGTCCATTTCGCCGCGCTCGCCTATGTCGGCGAGTCGGTCAGCGACCCCGCGGACTACTATTCGGTCAATGTCGCCGGCACCATCGCCGTGCTCGAGGCCGCGCGGGCGAACGGCATCGGCAACATCATCTTCTCATCCAGCTGCGCGACCTATGGCATGCCCGAGGCGCTGCCCGTGCGCGAGACCTCGTCGCAGAACCCGATCAGCCCCTACGGCCGCAGCAAGCTGATGGGCGAACAAATCATCAGGGACCATGCCTCGGCCTACGGCACGAAATACGCAATCCTGCGTTACTTCAACGCCTGCGGCGCCGATCCCGACGGCGAGCTTGGCGAATGGCATACGCCGGAAACCCATCTCATCCCCAGGGTGTTGATGGCGGCGTCCGGCATGATCGAGGCGATCGAGGTCTTCGGCACCGACTACCAGACCGCGGACGGCACCTGCGTGCGCGACTACATCCATGTCAGCGACCTCGCCCGGGCGCATCTCAAGGCCCTCATGCATCTGGAGGCCGGCGGCACAAGTCTTGCGGTCAACCTTGGCACCGGCCGCGGGGTCTCGATCAGGCAGATCATGGAGGCGGTCGAGCGCATCACATCGCGGCCGGTCCCGGTCATGTACAGGGCGCGCCGGCCTGGCGATCCGGCAGGGCTTTTCGCCGACCCCGGCCTTGCCCGCGAACAGCTGGGCTTCGTGGCGCAACTTTCCGACATCGACACCATCGTCAGGACGGCCGCACCCTTCTTCGGGCTCGGCCCGGCCTTGCGCGATTCCGGCGCTTCGGCCGCCATACCGCGCGCATTGCGCGCGCCGCGCGGAGCAAACGCCAATCAGAAACGCCGGCCCGCAAGGCCGGCGGTCGGCCCTGTGAGTAATGTGTCGGGGCGTGGGCTCGCTGAGTTCGGCTAAGGCCATCTCAGCGAGCCTCCATTTTTGTTGCCTGAGCGCAATCAGGACTAAAGCGCGTCGCGATCTTTCAGATTCGCTCCATGCGCTTTAGGTTTTTTGATTTTACGCATGTCTTTATCCCGAAACCGGTTCTCACTTTCGGGAGACATGCGTTAGGGCCACGGCGAAACCGCCGGACTCAACGCGCGCTTTTATTGCTTCAGCTCTTGTTGTCGATCAGCTTGCGGGCCTCATCGAACTGCGCGCCCTTGGTGTTGCCCGCCTCGAACTTCTGATGCTCGTCGGCGGGATCGTCCTTGGCGTGCTTGAAATCATACCACGTGCCGTCGGGATCCTTGCGCTGCTCGATTTTGCCCTTGTCGACACGATGGCTGTAGCAGGTACGCCGCGGCTTGGTGGAGTAGGTCTTGGACCGCCAGGCAAGTTCCATGCACATCTTGCCGTCTTCCGTCACCAGCCAGCGGCCCTCGCCGACGGCGGGCGAATCCTCACCCTTCGTCCAGGCATGCAGGCGCCTGTCCATTCCGAAATAGGCGGCGCCGTTCTTCCAGTTCCAGGTGCGGTCGGCATAGAGAAGCTGCAGCTCGAAAGCCGTCGGAGCAATGTCGGGCTTGACGGCCGCCTCCACCGGCGCGCCGTTCTTTGCCGGAGCCGCGCCGGCGGCGCCGCTAAAAGCAATCTGGCCGCAGGCGGCCAGCAGCACAACCAGCCAGCCGCCTCTCGCAAGCCGACGGGGCTGGCTCAATTCAAGTCGGCCCGGTTCGCATGGCGATGTGGTTTCAACTGTCGTTCCAACGCGCGTGCCCATATCGATACCCCCCTCTCGACCCCGATACTGTGGGGCCGAGGAACCATGATCTGGAAGATGTCTCTTCGGGCTTCCGCGAGCCGTCGCCATGCCCGGGCCCGTCGGCCCGATGCGGCGCGATCAGCGCCCTTGAAGCTATTAACAGCCGCGCGCGGCGCGATGTCAACTGAGTCAAGGCTCAAGTGAGCACTACAAGCCGTTAGTTAACCTGGGATATTACAATGTTGTGATAGTCTGACCTTGTTTGGCGATTGGATGTCGCCAGAATAGCTTCGGCGGGGGGCTGCTCCACATGTTAGACAGCGCGGAAACGAGTGAGTTGCGAGGCGCGGGGTTTGCCGGCATGCGCCGGGCTGTCGGCGCCGCACGCATCCACACCGCGATCCTGCTGGCGATCTTGCTGATTGCCGCCATCGCGCGTTTTCACGACATCACCCAGCCCCTGGTCGATGCCTTCAGCTGGCGCGAGACAAGCACCGCGATGATGGCCGACAATTTCCAGCAGCGCAGCTGGAACATCTTCTTCCCCGAGGTGAGTTGGACCGGCCCGGGACCCAGCTACCAGGGCCGGGAATTCCAGATCGTCAGCTATATCACCGCGCTGCTCTACCAGCTCTTCGGCTGGCACGACTGGTTCGGCCGCATGGTCGCCGCGCTGTTCGGCATGGTGACGGTGTTTTCGTTGCACAGGCTGACCGCGCTTTGCTGGGATGAGGCGCATGCGCATGCGGCAGCCCTTGCCTATGCGCTGATGCCCGGGCCGGCGATGATCGACAGTTCGTTCCTGCCCGATCCATCGATGCTTGCGCTGGTGACACTCGGCGTGTGGCTGTTCGTGAAATACTGGACCGGCGGCAAGCCGTGGCTGCTGCCGCTGGCAACGGCGAGCTTCACGCTTGGCGCGCTGGCCAAGCCGCCGGGGCTCGCCGCCGGCGCCGTCATTTTCTACCTGACGGTCTGCTGGATCCTCCAACGGCGCTACAGGCAGGCGACGCGGGTGCTGTTCAGCGGGCTGATCAGCCTGGCGGTCGTTGCCGCCTATTTCGGCTGGGCCATCTATCTCGGCCGCAGCTACCCGCCCTACCATGTCGCCGGCAGCGGCTACATCTGGGATTCCGGCTTCTGGACGTTCTTCAAGAACAGTTTCTACCTCAAGTCGGTCTGGAATACCTCGGTCTGGTGGTTCTACGGTTATCCGTTCATGGCGCTGATCGCCGTTGGCTTCTGGATGCCGCCCAAGCCCGGCGAAGAAACCGGTGAGCGGGTCCTTTCGGCCGTTCCCTATGTCTGGCTCGCGGCGGCGGCGATCGTCTATGTCGCTGCGGCGCGCGAGATCACCAGCAATCCATGGAACTACCACATCTTCCACGTGCCGCTGGCGATGTTCTGCGGCCGTGGCGCGCTGGTGCTGGCGACGCTCGGCGCCGGAACGGCGCTCACCCCGGCCGTCATCCTGCGCTCGATCTTCATCGCTACGTTGGCGCTCATCCTCTCGACCTTTCCGCTCGTCAAGACGATGAAGGCGCCAGTCGCCACGAATGGAAAGCTGCTTGGCGAAGCGCTTGCGCGGGTCGCCAAACCCGACGATCTCGTCGTTACAATTGCCCCGGCCGTCGGCGACCCAGTCGCCATTTATTACAGCAGGCAACGGGGTTGGGTTTTTCCGCCTGGCGGCGGTGACGTGGAATGGTCGAAGTTCGTCGAGGACGATGCTACCGCGATTGCTCAGTTGGAGGATCTGCGCGCGCAGGGCGCAGACCTCTTCGGCGTTGCCAAGGAGGCCGCCGACAATCAGGACCGGCAGTTTATGAAGCATCACGCTGGGGTCATAGGCTATCTCGACAAGGCGGGAACCAAGCTTGTGGATTCGGATACGCTGCTGGTCTATAGGATCACCCGCCCGTGAGGGAGCCGTTGAGGCCTGGCCATGCGCTCGACGCGGTTGGCCTTTCGGCGGCAACCGGCGGGCCAAGCGGCCGGCGGACGGCCGCGTAGCGATGAACGTTGCGGCGCGGCCGCTGACGCGGCGATGGAAGCCGGCGGAGTACTGGTTGAAAAGAGCATTCTCGATAATCGTCACCCTGGCGCTGCTGGCATGGCTTGCCAGCGACCAGCGCTGGAAGATGGTCGGCGATGCGTTCGCCTCCATCACGCCCGGCGCTTTCGTGGCGGTCGCGGCGGCGCTGTTCGTCACCTATGTGCTCAGGGCACTGCGCGTCTGCGACGAGTTCCGCGAAGACGTGAACGGCCGCTTCGGCGCCACGCTGCGCGTTATCCTGATCCACAATGCCATGATCAACATCGTGCCGTTCCGCGGCGGCGAGACGGCCTTTCCGATCCTCTTGCGCCAGGTGTTCGGCGTCTCGATCGTGCGGGCCAGCGCATCTCTTCTCTGGTTCAGGCTGCAGGACGCTTTCGTCGTCGGCGTGCTGGCCTGCCTTGTCTGGCCGGGCCTGCATCCGGCGCTGAGGGCCGCCGGCATCGCGGCGCTGATCGCCGCCGCCTGGTACCTGCCGCGCTGGGCGCGCGCGCCGCACAACTGGACGGCGGGCGGCAGGATCGTCTCTAAGCTCGGCAAATTGCGCGACATCTTCACCGAGGCGACGGGACGCTCGCGCTATGGCTGGTGGTGGACGATCGCCAACTGGGCGCTGAAGCTCGGCGTGCAGGGCTGGCTGCTCGCCATGCTGCTCGGCACCTCGTTCCAGACCGCCTTTCCCGGCGCCGTCGGCGCGGAAGCCGCCGCCATCCTGCCGGTGCAGGGCGTCGCCGGCTTCGGCACCTATGAGGCAGGCGCCGCCGCGGCGCTGCTTTATTCCGGCATCGCCATGAAGGACGGCCTGCAGGCGGCGCTCGCGCTCCATCTCTTCATTCTGTGCTCGGCGGTCGCGACCGGTGCGATCGCCTGGCTGTTCCCCTCGAAATCGACGCTGCCGGAAACCCCGGCGGCGGGACCGGCAAGGAAATGACCGCCATGAACGTGCTTCCCATTCCGGCTTCCGGATTGCCCGAGGGCGCCGTCATGCCCGAGCACAAGCTCTCCATCGTCATCCCGATGTACAACGAGGCCGACAATGTCGAGCCGTTGCTCGTGCGCATCCATCAGGCGATGGAGAATTACAGCCAGCCATGGGAGGTGGTGCTGGTCGACGACGGCAGCACCGATGCCACGCCCACCGAGATCCGCCGGCTGGCGGCGCAATACGGGCCACATGTGCATGGCGTGGAGCTGGTGCGCAACTACAAGCAGACCGCCGCCATGCAGGCCGGCCTCGACGCCGCGCGCGGCGATGTCATCGCGACGCTCGACGGCGATCTCCAGAACGATCCGTTCGACATTCCGCGCATGGTCTATCGCCTGCTGACCGAGGATCTCGACCTCGTCGCCGGCTGGCGCAAGAACCGCAAGGAAGGGTTCTGGTTGCGCCGCCTGCCCTCGCGCATCGCCAACAGGCTGATCGCGCGCGTCACCGGCGTGCGGCTGAACGATTATGGCTGCAGCCTGAAAGTGTTCCGCGGCAGCGTCATCCGCAGCGTGCGCCTCTATGGCGAGATGCACCGCTTCATCCCGGCGTGGCTCGCGACGGTGACGACGCCGCGCCGTATCGCGGAGGAGGTGGTGACGCATCACGCCCGCATCCACGGCCAGTCGAAATACGGCATCTCGCGCACCTTCCGCGTCGTGCTGGACCTCGTCTTCATGTTCTTCTTCATGCGCTACCGCACCAGGCCCGGCCATTTCTTCGGCGGCATCGGCATCGTGCTCGGCGTGCTCGGCTCGCTGATCCTGGCCTATCTCTTCGCGATCAAGGTGTTTTGGGGCCAGGACATCGGCACAAGGCCGATGCTCATCACCGGCTTCTTCCTGGTGATCGCCGGGCTGCAGGCGGTGACGTCGGGCGTGCTGGCCGAGATGCTGTCGCGTGTTTATCTCGAGGCCAACGGCGCGCTCGCCTATGTAGCGCGGCCGCAGCCCGCCCCTGGCGAAGGCGACGGCTGGCAATGGCCGAGCAAGCCGCAGATCGGGAAGGCGAAGCCGCGCCGGAAATAGCGCTCAGGCTACACAGATGCCGGGCACGGCGACTTTCTGGAAAAGGTGCGGCGAAGCGACCGACGAGGACGGATAGGTCGAAATCTTCGTCCTGAATTGCGGATGCATGAATGCCGCGCGGAAAGCGGCGGTCGATTCCCAGATCGCATAGTTCAGATAGGTCGGGCTGTCGCCGAGCGCCCGGTGCAGCTGGGTCGAGATGAAGCCCGGCTGCCGCTTCATGAAGGCTGCGTCGTCTTGCCAGATCTCCAGGAAGGCCTGCTCGTCGGCCTTGTCGAGTGTGAAGACATTGACCAGCACGACGGCGTTGGCGTCGAGCGCGACCTGACGGTCGATCGGGAAAGCAGGGTCGAGAGGACGCATATGGGTCATCGGAGAACTCCTCATATTGGTGTTATGGTGTCAATCTGTTACTATGCATACATACTAATTTGACATTATGATGTCAATATGGATATAGAATGACGAATTCGCGCGCTATGAAACGGACGGCGGCTGGCAAGGCCTTGAGCGATCTCATCCTCGACCTGTTCAGGTTGAACAGCCGCATCAGTGCAGCCGGCGACAGGCTGGTGGCCGATCTCGGCCTCACCAGTGCCCGTTGGCAGGTTCTTGGAGCCATTGTAGCGGCCGAGCGGCCACAGCCTGTGGCATGGCTGGCGCGCGACCTCGGCGCCAACCGGCAGAACGTGCAGCGCATCGTCAACGACCTGCAGCGCGAGGGACTCGTCGCCTTCAAGACCAACCCGCACCATCGGCGGGCGCAGCTCGTGATGCTGACGGACAAGGGCAGCGAGGCTTACGACGCGGCCATGCGCCTTCAGGCACCCTGGATCAACGACCTCGCCGAAGGGCTCGCGGTCGAGGACATCAACACCATGCATGGCGTGATCATGGTGCTGCGACGAAGATTGGAAGGAGACGCGGATCTGGAGGAGCAGAGCTGACCGCTACGGATCCGTGGGGTGTCAATTACGAGGTTCGTGGACTGGCGGCCGGAAGGCAAGAGGCAGCGCGCGCATTGCGCGCTTCCCCTCGCCTCCGGCTCGCGCCCCCCGGCGACGACGCCTTTTCTGGTTCAACGAGCCCGGCAGGCCGAGCGCTGGCCGAAGCCGCTTGGGCCGCAAATCCAGGGCGAATGGCCAAGCAGCGGGCCAACGCTGCCCAGCGTGTAGGAAACCTTGACCGGCGCCGGCATGTGCAGCCGCTGCGGGCGCACGAAAGCCGCATAGGCTTCTTCCCTGACGCGCGTCACCCTGGTCATGCGTGTCATCGGCTTCCGATTGACCACATGCAGCCGCCCGTTCTCGACGTGGTGCATCTTCTTGCCGAGTTGCTCAGTCACCGGCTTGACGCTGAGCGAGCCGGTTTTCATCGTATCCATGCTCTGGCAGCCCGACACCATCGAGACCAGTGCGACAGCGGCAAGCGCGACGGCATATCTTCCGCCAACCGCTACCGCGCCTTTCGCGAATTTCATCATTGCCATCCCCTGCCCACAGTATTTCTTGATGAAGCGCGGAGATATGTTCTCCCCGCCTCTCGTTCATATTGCGCAAGCGGTTCACATTCACTCGCATCGCGGCTTAATATTAGAGGAGACTTATTAAAATTCGCGCAAACGACGTGATGAGCGCAGTCTTTCGGCACTCGACCTACTTTTATTAAAATTTGAGCATTTTTTTGAATGGCGGTCGTCAGGAGGCCAGCGGTTCAGTCAGGCCATGGGCTCGACGACGCCTGCGGCCTCAGGGCGACGGATCCCAGCCGGGGTCGAAATAGAAGTTCTGGGTCCCGGCCCCGCCCTGTCCCGCGCCTGAAACCGGATAGGTTATCCTGACGATGCGCAAGTGACCGGCGCCCTGCTGCAGTCCATATATGCCTTGCAGCCCGCGGTCGTAAAATCCTGCCAGCGGGATCAATACGGCGATGGCAGCGAGCGATCCTTGCAGCGCAAACTTGCCCACGTCTTGCCGCAGCGAAATCTTGTTCTCGGTCAGATGCTTGCCAACTATCACCACGACCAGCAATCCGTAGATCGTCGCATTGAACGCGGCTAACCAGTAGAAACCGAGGGCTGTCGAAGGATGCTCCACAAGAAGAACCGGCAACGAAGCACCAATCGCAAGCAGAGCATATGGCACGATGACGCGGGCGGGCAGAAGGTGTTTTGGGCCGCTGCCTTTTGGCGTGACGCGGAAATCGACGAATGACTTGGTCAGATAATCGCGAACCGATGCTAGCGTTCCTGCCATCACCCACGGCCAGCGCGCGAACAAATGGAAGAGTGTCCCTTCCCAACTGATAGCCTTGGCCGAGAATGGACGCGAGAGACCTAACCTCTTTAGAAAGATCACCAGAGCAATCGGGATGGCCGCGCTTGGCATGTAGTAGATAAGGAATTCCGGATACGCCACGTTGGCAAAATTGTTGCCCGACAAAAGCGCGTAGATCGGCATGGCATATGTTGCCATCGCGAACAAAGCGAACATGGGATACCAGAGTTGGCAGAATACGAACTGCCGTCTGAGCCTCGGGCTGAGCTTGGACAGATATGCCGGCGTGTATTCAAGCAGGATGGTCGTCAAGCTGCGCGACCATTGGAATTCCTGAGTAATCAGATCGGCGAAAGTTTGCGGTCCGTCGCCATTGGCGATTGCGTCAATCGCGTGCACGCCGCGCCAGCCGGCGGCGTTGATCAGCATTGAGGTGGAATGATCCTCGGCGAGCTCCGGACCGAGACCCCCGGCCTCACGCAGCGCCCTCGTCCTTACGGCATAGTGCGAGCCGATGCAGAGGGGTGCGCCGCTAGCTGTGTAACCGGATTGCAGTGGTCCGTGGAGCATCCCCTCAACAAACAGCCGGCCACGCGCGGCCCAGCTTTCGTCGGCATTGTTGTCGCAGATGCTGGGCGCCGAGACATAGCCGACGCCAGGATCGGCGAAGGGATAGAGGATTTCCCTCAGATAGGTCGGCGTCGGCACGTGATCGGCGTCCATCTGGGCGACGAAGTCGTAGCGCTCGTAACCGTAGTGGTCGTAAAAGAAGGCGAGATTGCCTTCCTTGCAGCGGGTCCGGCGCGGCCAGGTCTTGCGGTGGTAGTCCTCGCGGCCGCGGCGTGTCGAAACCAGCACGCCATGCGCGTCGCACCAGCGAACCGTCGCCTCCGATGGATCCTCGTCGGCAAGCCAGGTGTCGTGCGGATAGTCCTGCGCCAGCATCGCTTCCAATGTGCGCTGCACCACGGCGAAAGGTTCCGACGGCGCCTTGGTGACCACCATGGCGACGCGCGAGCGCTTCGGGATCGTGTGCAGCTTCGACGACTTCCTCGAGGCATGGACGTTGAGCAGGAAATACGTCGGCATCAAGGTCAGCCAGGCCAGCACGATTGTGGCGAGGGCAAAGGGCCCGACATGATCGACATGCTCGGGCCGCAGCCACCAGGACCAGAAGAAAGCCAGCGCGACGAACCAGAAAGCAAGGCCAAGCCGCAAGATCAATTGCTGGCGCGACGTGAGCACAGGTACTAGGTAAGGGCCATTGGGGCCGTGGCCGGCCGGAACCTCGCCAGCCTTGCCCAATGACGCAGTTTTGCCGCCGACAACGCCGGCTTCCCCAGATACGCCCACACTACCCGCCCTGCCCGCCCGGCCAAGCCGGTCGAGCGCATTCATCCCCGCTATAGAATCAGCCCAAGCTAATGCAGAGTCAACAAGATTAGGCTTTCGTTAACCACGCTTGTTGGGAACTGGTTAAACAACCACGGCATCCGCGACCTTCCCAGTCGGGCGTGGCCCGCAACGCGGGCAGGTGTGAAGCGTTCGGGGCAGCGCGAGCCATCCTTCCCGTTAACCATACCGATCGCGATAAGGTTAAGTAACGGTTAATTGCGCTTGACTCTCACTGAGCATAGGCTCTTATATGAGGAAGGGTTAATATCGTAACGTTGACGCGAATTTGTGAGTATCGCGGCGACCTCGTCTCAAGGGCTATGTATAGGGCCGGAAGGGACAACAATAGTGGACGGCACCGCTTGAAGCACGCCAGTCCCAGTCGCTCTGAAAACCCGCATTTTCCACGTCGGCAACCGATATTTGGGTTTGCGTGCCGGTTTCGGTCGGCACGTTGTGGCAAGCTTCAAAGTCCGTCGGACATTGAAGCCCATGGAGGCGGGTATGAAACTCTGCACAGCAACCGCGCTTGTGTCGGCGCTTATCGTTGGCGTGGCCTTGCCGGCGTCGGCTGGATCGCCGGCCGGGACGGATCCGATCAAGACGAGCTCGGCGGCGTCGGCGTTCGGCTCCTACGATCCTTACGGCGACTTCAGCAATGACAAGACGGCCAGCATTGAGGAATTGTTCCTGCCCTGGGAAGACGTCGACCTGTCGACGCTGCCTCTGGCCGATGCCTACGCGCAGCAACGCGGCCGCTCGCTGCTGATCACCATCGAGCCTTGGACATGGTCGAAGGACTGGCGCATCACGCCGCCCGAGCTGAAGAACGGCATATTGAGCGGCAAGTATGACGCCAACATGCAGGCGATCTGCAACCTCGTCGGGCAGATGAAGAGCCCGGTCACCATCCGCTGGGCGCAGGAAATGGAAGACACCAACGGCCGCTTCACCTGGGCCAACTGGGCGCCGAAGGACTGGATCGCCGCCTACAAGCGCGAGGTGGACGTCTGCCGCAAGGCCGCGCCCGCGGCAAAATACATGTGGTCGCCCAAGGGTATCGAGGGCCTGGAAAAATACTATCCCGGCGACAACTATGTCGACGTCGTCGGCCTGTCGGTGTTCGGCCTGCAGAAGAAGGACAATGACGAGGTCGGCCGCGACCGGACCTTCGAAGAAACGCTGAAGCCGGGCTATGACCGTGTCGCGAAATTCAACAAGCCGATCGTCGTCGCCGAATTGGGCTATGTCGGAAAGCAGGACTACGTGTCCAAATGGTCGGACGACTCGCGCAAGTCCTATGCGGAGTTTCCGGCGCTGACCTCGGTCGTCTACTTCAACCAGAAGGAAGTCTGGCCATGGCTGGGCGGCTATGGCCTGCCCGACTGGCGGGTGACCCAGCACGTCTTGCCATAAAGGCGTGACCATGCCCGTCCCGGCCAGACCGGGACGGTCTCCGGCTAAAGCTGTTAAAGTGGGGTTGCCGCCGAGCTGGCTCGGCGGTGGGTGAAGCGTATGCGTAAATCAGTCGGCGGAGTAAAATCGTGAAAAGTGCAGTGGGGAAGTTTGTCGGAGCGGCGCTCGCCTGCTCCGTTTTTGTTATCGGCCTGCAGGACGCCGCAATGGCCAAGGCCGCGAACAGGATCGGCGACAAGGCGGCGAAGGCCACCACCATCTCTGACGAAGGCATCTATCAGCTCTAAAAGAACCGTTCCTGGCGCTGGGGCAATCACGGCGCCGCCTATTTCGCGGTGCCGAAGCGGCAGTTTACGGCCTGGTCCACCGAAGGTGGAAAGAGCTATGGCGAGGGCATCTGGTTCATGCCCGGCAGCGGCAAACTGTGTTTCCGGGCAACCTGGCATGGCTCATCGGGCGCCAAGACCTCCTTGAGCTGCTTCGAGCATCGCCAGGCCGGGAAGGTGATCTACCAGCGCAAATCTCCGGGCGGAGACTGGTACGAGTTCACGGACCGCCACGGCAAATCGAACCTGCGCAATGGCGACTATGCGAGCAGGAAGGTGAAACGCTTCAAGGCGAAGCTGTAGTCGCTGCGCGCAGGCATGGCGCCATGCGTAGAGCAATTCCTGGAAAAGTGTGAGCGGTTAGGCTCGGCGTCTTCGCCATAGCCTTCTGTCCGGAATTCCATGAAACGGTGAAACGCACCGGTTGGCGTGAACAGCGCAATTGCCTGGCAGAGCGATTTCGCGCAACGGTTTTCGCGACGGGAACGACCGCGAATGACCGATGCCGAGGACTGACAGATCCATCCTGATCACGGGAGCGCGCGCGCCGGTGGCGCTGCATCTGGCGCGCCTTGTCCACGGCGCCGGGCGCAGAGTGATCCTGGCCGACACCCCGGCGCGGCCGATCGCGGCAGCGAGCAAGGCCTGCGCGCGCTATCATCGCCTGCCACCGCCGCGCTTCGAACCGCAAGCCTATGCCGAGGCGGTGGAAGCGCTGATAAGGGCTGAAGGTGTCGAACTGGTCATCCCGACCTGCGAGGAGGTCTTCCACCTTGCGCTGGCCTGGCGCGGCAGGACCATGCCGGCAAAGGTGTTCGCCCCCGACATCGGGTTGCTGGCAGAGGTCCACAACAAGCACAGCTTCATTCACCTTGCCGAACAGCTTGGCCTGGCGGTGCCGGAGACCACGCTTCTCAATTCCCGCGACGATCTGGAGGCGGTGGGTGGCCACTCGCGTGACCTGGTGTTCAAGCCGGTCTGGTCGCGCTTCGCCAATCAGGTTCTGCTGCGTCCGACACCGGATTTCCTCGATGTGATCGCGCCCTCGCCCGCCATGCCCTGGGTGGCGCAGCGTTTTGTCGAGGGCGAGGAGATCAGCGCCTATGCTGTGGCGCGCGAGGGCAGGCTCAAGGCGCTGGCGCTCTACCGCTCGCTCTGTCGCGCCGGCAAGGGCGCCGGCATCTTCTTCGAACGGGTCGAGGACGATGCGGCGCGCGAACTGGTCGAGCGTATCGTCGCCGGCACCGCATGGACCGGGCAGATCTCGTTCGACCTGATGCGCGAGACGGATGGACGCGTGCTGCCGCTCGAATGCAACCCGCGCGCGGTGAGCGGCCTGCATTTCTTCCGCGATCCGGCGCGGTTCGTGGACGCCGTGCTGGGCGGCGGTCCTGAGGTCAGGCCGGACGTCACCAGGCCGCAAACGGTGCGGCTCGCGATGTGGATCTATGGGCTGCCGGCGGCGCTGCGTTCGCGAGCGCTTGCCCGCTTTCGCGAGGCGATGCGCGAGGGCGAGGAACTGCTCGATTGGCCGGGCGATTCAGCCCCGGTAAGGGCGCAATGGCCAGCGCTGGCGGAGATTGCGAGGGAAGCTTGGCGCGAACGGATCAGCCTGCAAGCGGCCTCGACGCGGGATATCGAGTGGAATGGGCCGGGCTCGGGCTAGGCAGACTGTAGAAGTCGGCGGGACAGCGCCCCCCTCTGTCCTGCCGGCCATCTCCCCCGCAAGGGGGGAGATCAGCAGCTTCGCCGACGGCGCCATTCCTGCAACGTCGATGATTGGCGAAAGCAGTCGCGACAGCCAATCTCCCCCCTTGCGGGGGAGATGTCCGGCAGGACAGAGGGGGGGTGTGACGGAATGAGACGTTGGAATTCCGTTCGCCCAATCATCACAATTCGATCTGATGCACCTTCGGCTCGCTCGCAGCCAGCGGCATCTTCTCTTCCATGATCGCCGCGATGTCGCGGCGCAGGAAGTCGAGCGGGCCGATCACCGGCACGGCCTGCGGCGCGAAACAGGCATTGTCGCTTGCAGACTTCAACACCCGCCGGTCCTGATGCAGCGCGATGGTGAAGAGCGGCTTGAAGGCCAGGGCCTTCAGCTCGCCGAGCAGACCCTGGCGCCGGCCGATCAGCCAGCCGATGCCCTCGACTGTGCGCTCGTCGGCCTGGCGCAGATGGAAGGTGGTGGCCAAAACCAGCCCGTCCTTGCCCCAATATTCCAGCTCGGCGATGCCGGGATGGCGGAAGCGGCCGATGGTCTTCGCGCGCTCGCCTTCCAGCAGCCGGCTGATCAGGCCCTGCTGGCGGTCCTCGCCGGTGTAGCTCGCCTCGACCCAGCCCTCGCCGCCGGTCACCTCGACCCGCACCAGATGGCGCTTGGAGGTGAGGCCGCGCAGCAGTCCCTTATGGGTGAAGTGGGTGTGAGTGGCGTCAAGAATGTTTTCCGCCGCATCGATCACCGTCGACTGTGTCGACGAGCGTACGCGCCGCACGATGACGTCCTTGCCCTGCATGCAGTGAAGGTAAGGCTCGCCCCGCGGCGTGCCGGAGGAGATGAAGACCACGCCGTCGCGCTCGATCGCGGCGTAGCGACGGACCCGGTAATGGGGCATGGCGCCGACATGGCCGGGGATCGCCGTGCAGCGTCCCTCGCCGTCATAGCGCCAGCCGTGATAAGGGCACTCGATCTCGCCGCCGACGATCTTGCCGGTCGACAGCTCGACCAGCCGGTGCGGGCAGCGATCAAACAACGCGGCGATGCCTTGCGCCGAACGGAACAGCACCACGGGCTCGCCGTCGAGCAGGATGCGTTTCGGCCGTTTGCCGGTATCGGCGGACAGCGCCACCGCCTGCCAAAAGGCTTCCCGACGGCGCTCGCTCACAGTTCGAACCTCCTGAGCAAGGGAATCCCGATCCGCGCCAGCACGGCCTCCATGATACGGATCGCCAGGCGCCGGCGAAGCGGAAGATGTCCGGCATAGACGGCGTTGTATTCGATCGCGGCAACCGCGCCGCGCCGCCTTTTGAAACCGGCGGCGCCCGCGCTCATGTTGAAGAACAGGCCGCGCGCCGTGGCGTGGTCCTGCGCCACCGCCATCATCATGCGGTAAAGCCCGTCGGCGACCGGCAGGCTGGTGTCGTAGCCGACGATCGGCTGGGTCAGCGTGCCGCCGTTCTCGAACAGGCCGGTGACGGCGACCAGCTCGCCGCCGGGCCGGCGCAATCCCGCCAGGCTGATGATGCCGCGCCGATGCATCTCGGCGATATAGCGGCTCGTGTAGTGCGGATTGAGCGGCGTGTATTTGGCGAGATAGAGCATATCGTAGAGCTGCTCGGCGCGGGCATAGTCGGCGTCGGTGAAATCGCCATTGCCGACCCGCTCGAACGGTGTTTCGCGCAGGCGGGCGCGATCGCGCTTCATGTCGCGCGTCATGGCGGGCGCGGCGCTGCGGTCGGCGAAGATGTAGATCTGGCGTGCCGCCAGCATGCGGAACCCCTCGGCCTTCAAGGCGGCAATGGTCGCCGGATCGGCGATGTCGTTCAACGAGCGGATGACGATGGCGCGATCGGGGAAACGCGCGGTCAGCGCCGCGCGCAGCGAAGCCACCGTCGGCCGGTCGAGCAGCGGCACCGGATTGGTCGAATAGAGCCAGTTGTTGACCTGCGCCTGATGGTCGAGGCCGCTTGCCTTGACCAGCGGCGCGCAGGCGCCGATCAGCGCCTTCAACACACGCCGCAGCAGCGGGTGGGCGGCGAAGTTGCGCGTCTCGTCGATCGCGTAGTCGATATAAGCGTTGGTCGGGCGGCAGATGTAGCAGTTTGGCGCATCATCGGCGTCGTTCAGCGTCAGCGGAAAAATCCGGCCAGCGACCTCGAATGTTTCCACCTTCGTCTTGAGGTTGGCGATGAGATCGCGCACCGGCACCTCGCTGAAAAGGCTTACGAGAGCCGCAACCTTTGCCGGCTTGTTGTCGACGCGGTCGGCCTGCTGCACGGGCTGCCTTTCCATCATCGTCGCGCCGCTCATCGTGCCGGCTCCAGGCGGCATTCGACGCGGCGCAGCTTGCGGCCTGTTTCCAACGGCAGCGGCGCGCGGACGAGTGTTACGGTGGCGGCCGCCTTTCGCATTTCCAGGAGAGCACGCACAGCTTGATGCGCAGCCGCCGCCGCATCGTCCGGGAGCGTCGGCGCAAGTCTGAGCTCGATGCTCTCCGGCCCGGTCTGAACGAGGCGGAAATCGTCGATGCGGCGGTCGGCTTTGAGCACGGCGTTGCGCAACACATCGGGCGTGACCAGGATCAGGCCGTTCGGCGACGTGAATCGAAAAACATCGTCCATGCGGCCGACGATCTCGTCGACGCAGCGCAGCGGCGACCCGCAGCGGCAAGGTTCTTTGGACAAGCGCAACAGGTCGTTCATCCTATAACGCGCCATGATCTGGGTTTGACGGCGAAAGGCGGTCACCAGCGGCGTCACCAGCCCCTCGCCCGCCGGCTCGAATTCGAAGAAGACGGAGTCTTCCGCCAGATGCAGGCCACCCTGTCTGCAGGTCACCGCGAACAGGCCCTCCGTCGCCATGTAGATCTGGTCGAGCGGCAATTGGAAGAAGTTCTCGATCACCGGGCGATCGACCGGATCGAGCGTCTCGGCGGCGGAAAAAACGCGCGTCGGCCAGAGCCGGAAGTTCTCGGCCGCGAAATGCCGCAGGATCTTTGGCGGCGCGATGATCACCGTCGGGTCGAAGGCTTCCAGTTCATCGCGCCAGCTTTCCGGCCCCACGGTCAGATCGAAGAAGGCAAGCTTGATCAGCCGCGATTTGCGGGCGCTGTCATAGAGACCGGTGTTCTGCGGCAGGATGACGGCGACGCGGATGCCGCGCCAGAGAAGATCGGCCGACGCCTTGGCGAGGATCGCTCCCAGCCATCGGTATTTCTCCGCTTCCGAAATCACAAACAGGCCGCGGTTGCCGGAGGTGCCGGTACTCGCGCCGACAGTCTGCGCGCCGGCGCGGCCGTCACGCGCCAGGGCCGTCCAGGCTTGCGCGGCGGTGAGACCGCCGATGTTGAACTCGTCGAAGCGCGCCATCAGCAGCGCCTTGTCGGTGACCGGCAGATCGCTGAGGCGCGCTGGCGCCTTGCCGTAAAAGGGGGCGTGCGGCAGGTCGCGATCGAGGAAACGGCGCAAGGCAGTCGCCTGCCAGCGCTCGAAATCCGCGCGGCTCTTCCGCGACACCCAGCGTGTCAGCGCGAAGGAGCCCACCGCTTCCGCCAGGCCGTTCATCCGACCTCCGGATCGCTTGCAGCGAGATCGTAGGCTGTCGGCGCGGGATCATGGCAGAGCATCACCTCGCCGCCCATGCTGAGGAAGCGGCGCAGCATGGCGCTGGTCGGCTCGATCGCCGCCGCCTCCTCTGCGATCACGGTGGCCGGGAAACCGGGCGTGCGATTTTCGATCAAGGCAGTGAGCAGCCATTGCGCATCGACGGCGTAGAGCAGCGGTCGATCGAGGCCATTGAACAGCAGGCCGAACTGGCCATCGGCATGTCCTGGAAGATCAACCGCGACGACGCTGCCGTCGCCGAAGAGATCGGCGCCGCCGGGCACGTCTTCGCGCGCCTCGACCCGCCGCTTCGAGGACACCCCTTCCAGCCGCGGCTCGAAGTCGGCGGGGAACAGTTCGGTGAAAACGCCGTGGCGCAAATTCTGGCGCGGCTTGCGCGCCTTGACCCGCGCCCAGGCGGCATCGCTGGCGATGAAGCGCGCGTTGCGGAACAGCGACAGGCCCGAAATGTGGTCGGCGTGGAAATGTGTGACGACGACGGCGCGAACATCTTCAGGCGACAGACCGAAACGCCGCAGCACCGGCAGAACCTGTTCGCCGGCATTGAGCTGAGGTTTCAGAAGCGCGCCGTAAAGCCGCAGCATCCGCCCGCGCCTGTCGCCGCTCAGCGCTTCCGCCGTGTAGCCGGTATCGACCAGCACCGGTCCGGCGGCGGGGTGAAAGAACAGCCCGTAGCGGACACGCAGCCTGACGCTCTGCCAGGTGCCGCCGCGCAGGATCAGCCGCTCGGCGGCGCTCACCCAGGCGCTGTTGGCGAAGACGAGCTTCATGGCCTGGTCCCGCAGGAAAACGTGCGGTCAAGCCCTTGTTCGAACGAGATTTTCGGCGCCCAGCCGAGCATTCGTTTCGCTTTGGAAAGATCGAGGCTTTGCGCATAGGCGAAGAGACCGAGCCCATAGCGGGTGACCGGCGGCTCGGGCCGGCCGGGCAGCCGCAGCGCCACCGCTTCCATCACGCCCGCCGCCAGCATCGCCGGCATGAGCGGCATCGGCCGCCAGCGCGCGTGCAAGCCGGCGCGGATGCAGGCCTCGTCGGCGATGCGGCGGACCGGCAGCACCTCGCCACCAGAGATATTGAAGATCCGACTCTCGGCCTCGACTGGTGCCGCGAGCGCCGCCATGACCGCATCGACGACATCGTCGACATAAGTGAGGTCGATGGCCGCCCGGCCGTCGCGAAACAGCGGCAGCGGCCGGCTTTTCGCCGCCTTGATCAGGCGCGGCAACAGCGCTCGATCGCCCTGGCCGTAGATGCCGCGCGGCCGCAGCACGACCGGATGGATATGGGGCTGGCCGAGCACGATCTTTTCGGCCTCGCGCTTGGTGCGGGCATAGTGATTGACCGGCTCCGGCAAGGCCGCATCCTCGCTGAGGCCGAGCTGGTCGCGGAAGGCGAAGCAGACGGACGGGCTGGAGATGTGGACGAAGCGGCTGACGCCCTGCCGCCTGGCGAAGTCGAGCAGGTTGCGTGTCGCCGTGACATTGGCCGCCTCGAAATCCGCGAGGCGTCCGAAGGGTGAGGAAAGCGCCGCGCAGTGGATGATCCGTTCGACCCTGCCCAGCCTGGGGTCGAGGGCGGCATCGAACGGCTGCGCGAGATCGTGACGGATGATGCGATGGCCGGCCGCTTCGAGCGCCGCGCAGCGCGTTTCATCGCGGCCGAGCCCGAGCGCCAGCGTGCCGGAGGCGGCCAGCCGCTCGAGCACATGGGCGCCGAGAAAGCCGCTTGCGCCGGTGACGAGGACGGCCATGCTCAGACCTCCAGCGCCATGCCGCCGAAGGAGACGCCGGCGGAAGTACCGAGGAAGAGCAGCTTCATGCCGGACGCCACGCGGCCCTCGCGGCGCGCGACGTCGAGCGCGAAGGGCACGGAGGCGGCGATCTGGTTGCCGAAGCGGGCGGAGATATCGACGAGCTTTTGCGGCGCAAAGCCGGTCTGGCGCGCCATATGCGCAAGCGCGAAGGGGCTCGCCTGATGCGGCACGACGAGATCGATGTCTTCCCGCCGCCAGCCGGCGCGCTCCAGCAGAGCGTCGACGAAGCCGTTGAAGTGGCGCGAGGTGAGTCGGAACAGTTCCCTGCCATCCATGTGGAACAGGCTGTGCGCGGCGAACGCCTCCGGCTCCTTGCGGAAATCGAAGCGCGTGCCGCCCGAACCGATGCCGCAGGCTTCCCAGCCGGAAGGATAAGTGCGCATCAGGCTGGCCGCTACCTTGCCCTCGCCGGGCCTGGCCTTGCGCAGCACGGCCGCCGCCGCGCCGTCGCCGAAGAGCGCGGCGATCTCCGGCGCGTCCTGCCACGGCAGCGCGCGCGAAGCGACTTCGGACGAGAAGACCAGGGCCGTCTCGCATTGGCCGGCCTCGATCATGCGGCCGGCGGCCTCGAAGGCGGTGAGGAAGCCGAGGCAAGTGCTGTTGACGTCGAAGGCGGCGGCCGAGCCGTCCGCCAGCCCGAGGCGCTGCATGACCAGGGGCGCGGTCGCCGGCAGCGGCTGGTAAGGCACGCCGCAGCCGCCGATGATCAGGTCGACGACGCTGGGCTCGAGGCCAGCATCGGCAAGCGCAAGGCGCGCGGCGGCGCAAGCAAGATCGATTTGCGATTCGGCATGGCAGACATAGCGCTCGACGACGCCAGTGACGGTTTCCAGCGCGCCCTCGCCAAGGCCGAGCTTCTCTTCCAGCGCGCGCGTCGTCACCCGCTCAGCCGGTACCGCCCTGCCGGTTCCGACGATCCTGATCCGCATTCCCCCCTCGCCGCATGAGCTTGCGTCTATCTAGCGCAAAAAGCGGTTCGAGGCGACGACCGTGACGGCGCCAAGCGACCACGTTTGATCGCCGATCATTCTGCGATAAGTATGCGACGTTGCAGGGGGTGACGCATGGCCAATTCTTTTTCTCGCTTTATTTCTTCTGTCTTTGGGAATTCTGTTTCGAAGCCAAATGCGGATGTTGTCAGAAGCCCATGGCAAGACAGTCTCCAGTATCTGTTTATCGAGCCGTCAAGGAAGGATGTCTGGGAAGCACTGGACGGCTGGAAGTGGGTTGGGCTTGATGGCTTGGAGCCCGCCGCAGTCTCCTCATTCGGCGACATTTTCTTCCGTGCTCCCGATGGTTCCGTCAAATTGCTGGACATGATCGGAGGCCGATTGACCCAAGTGTCGGAAACATGGCCGGGGCTTACAACCCAGTTCAACGATCCTGATCGTCGCGACGAACTGTTGCTGGTTGGATTAGCGATGGCGGCACGAGAGAAGGGATTGGTCTTGGCGGACCGCGAATGTTACGACTTCGAAACGCCACCCGTACTCGGAGGCGAAATGTCAGCCGCGCAAATCAACAAGACCTTCTTCGTGGTGAAGGTGCACATAGCCGGCCAAATCCACCGGCAAGTAAAAGACCTCCCGCACGGTACGAAGATCAACAAAGTGACGATCGGCGATCGCTGACGGCTCTAAGCCTTGCGCTCCCACCGCCGGTCCGGCGTCTGCTGCCAATAGGTCACGGCGTGGCCGGCTTCCTTCATCGTCTTCCAATGGCCGCGCGCGGCTTCGAGCTGTGCCGCGTCATGGCCGTCGAACAGGAATACGGCGCGCTCGTAGCCCGATAGCTCGGGCGGGCTGGCGCCGTCGACCAGGAACCGGATCTGCGCGGCGTTCTGGTTGCCCTCGCTTGCAGTGAGCAGGACCGGCTGCTCGGCCGGATAGGCCTCTCGGTCGGTGGCATGAGCCAGGAAGGAATCGTCGCGGAAAATCCACAGATGCTGGTCGAGCGCGTCGCGGCGCTCTTCCGTGCCCGTCTGCACCACCGCGCGCCAGCCGCGCTCGACGCTGCGCTCGAGCAGGCCGGGCAGCGCCTCCTCGAGCGTCGATTCGGTCAAATGGTAGAACAGGATGTCGGCCATCCCCTATCCTTCGTAGTGATCGCGCACCAGCCTATCGAGCAGGCGCACGCCAAAACCCGAACCCCAGGACTGGTTGATCTCGCTGGACGGCCCGCCCATCGCGGTGCCGGCGATGTCGAGATGCGCCCACGGCGTGTCCTTGACGAAACGCTGCAGGAACTGCGCCGCGATGATGGCGCCGCCATAGCGGCCGCCGATGTTCTTCATGTCGGCATTCTTGGAATCGATCAGCTTGTCGTATTCGGGGCCGAGCGGCATACGCCACAGCCGTTCCTGTGATGCCTGCCCGGCGCCGAAAAGCCGGCCGGCAAGCTCGTCATTGTTGGAGAACAGGCCGGCATAATGCTGGCCGAGCGCGACCATGATCGCGCCGGTCAGCGTCGCCAGGTTCACCATGAATTTCGGCTTGAAGCGGTCGTTGGCGTACCAGAGCGCGTCGGCCAGCACGAGGCGGCCTTCGGCGTCGGTGTTGAGCACCTCGATCGTCTGGCCCGACATCGAGGTGACGATGTCGCCGGGGCGCTGGGCGTGGCCGTCGACGGCGTTCTCGACAAGGCCGATGACACCTACCACATTGGCCTTGGCCTTGCGCGCGGCCAGCGCATGGACCAGCCCGGTGACGGCGGCCGCACCGCCCATGTCGCCCTTCATGTCTTCCATGCCGGAGGCCGGCTTCATCGAATTGCCGCCGGTGTCGAAGGTGACGCCCTTGCCTATGAAGGCCAGCGGCGCGTCCTTGGCCTTGCCGCCGTTCCAGCGCATCACCACCAGGCGGGCGCCGCGCGGCGAGCCTTGGGCCACGCCGAGCAGCGAGCCCATGCCGAGCTTCTTCATCTCCTTTTCGGTGAGGATCTCGACCTCGACGCCAAGTGCTTCCAGCGCCTTGACGCGCTCGGCGAAGTCGACAGGCCCCAGCGCGTTGGCCGGCTCGTTGACGAGGTCGCGCGCCAGCAGCACGCCGTCGACCACCGCTTCCTCGCCGGCAAACACCTTCTTCGCGGCAGCCGGATCGGCGCAGTGGATCGTGACCTTGGCGGGCTTCGCCGCCTTCGCGTCGGATTGGCCGTCGTCCTTGTCTTTCCTGGTCTTGTACTTGTCGAAGGCGTAGCTGCGCAGAAGGATGCCGGCGGCAAGGCTCGCCGCCTGGCGGCCATCAACCTGCAGTTCCGGCAGATCGAGGATGACGGCCACCTCGGTCGCCTTGCGCAGCGAAGCGGCGACAGCGCCGCCGAGCTTCAGCCAGGCGTTGTCGTCGAGAGCCGACACCTTGCCGGCGCCGATCGCCACGAGCCGGTCGACGGACGTTCCTTCCGGCGCCAGCACCTCGACCGAGCTGGCGAACTTGCCGGCGAAATCGGCGACCGGAAACGCGCGAGCCAGCGCGCCGGCCGGATCGCAGGCCTTCGCCGCCTCGCCAAGCCCGCCGCCGTCGGCCGCGAGCACGAAGACGCTCCCCTTTTTCGGCGTGGCGAATTTGGCGAAAGAAATGGTAGGTCTCGACGTCATCAGGTCCTGCTTTCGGGGATGGCCGTACGGTGCCGGCAAAGTTAAATCTTGGCGAGCAAGGGGGTTGGCAAGCGTGCGCGACATTTGGTCGTTTTCAGCCATTTGGCAAGACTTTGGCCGAAATCGCTGCCTATATCAGCGCCACCATAGACAAAGGATTCGCCTCGGCGCAATCTTAACTTGCTGCCGTAACCTGCTGTTAACCATCGATGTTTTGCATTTCTTATCCATTGGCGCGGAGACTCCGTCGCGCCGGGGCACGCGGCGTGGGGCGACAAACCGGAGCGAGCCGCCTATGACCCAGTTGTGCGGGTGTCGCCGGATGACTACCTTGTCGGCGGGCATGATGCCGTTCGGCAAAATCGAGAAAAGCCTTCATGAAGGTCGTTGAACGCTACATCATGCGCCGCGCGCTGACGATGTTCCTCGCCGCGCTGGTCTGGACGCTGGCGATCGTGTGGACGACGCAGGTGCTGGCCAAGATCGACCTCGTCACCGACAACGGCCAGTCGGCGCTGACCTTCTTCGAAGTCGCGGCACTGATCATTCCCTCGATCATCCCGATCGTGGTGCCGTTCGCCCTGGTGGTGGCGGTGGCGCAGACGCTGAGCGCCATGAACACCGATTCGGAGCTCGCCGTGCTCAGCGCCGCGGGCGCCTCGCGCTGGACCATCGCGCGGCCGATCCTGTTGCTGGCAATCGCGGCTTGCGCCTTTTCCTTCATCGTCGACAACGCCATCGACCCCTATGCCAGGCAGAAGAACCGCCAGCTGGTGGCGGCTTCGCGCGCCGACCTCGTGTCGCTGATCATCCAGGAAGGCACGTTCCGCAAGATCGACGAGGGCCTCTACCTGCAGGTCGGCGAACGGCTTCCCGGCAACCGGCTCGGCGGCATCTTCGTCGCCGATTCACGCGAGGAAGGCGCCAGCCTCACCTACTACGCCAAGACCGGCAGCATCGTCGAAAAAGGCGACGAGAAGGTGCTGATGATGAATGACGGCGTCATCAACCGCAAATCGGTCACCGGCGACCTCTCGGTCATCCGCTTCACCTCCTACGCCTTCGACATGTCCGCCTTCCTATCCGCGGCCAACGACATCACGCTTTTGCCCAAGGACCGCACGACGGCGTATCTGCTCAACCCGGATGCCAATGACAGGATGTTCCAGCGCGAACCGGGCAGCTACCGGGCGGAGCTCAACCAGCGCTTTGCCGAGTGGTCCTATTCGCTGGTGTTCGCGCTGATCGCGCTGGCCGTCGCGGGCGATGCGCGCTCGCATCGCGAAGCGCGCATCAACCCGTTGATCACGGCGATCGCGATAGCGCTTTTCGTGCGATGGCTGGGCTTCTTCGCCGCCGGCAAGGCCGACAGGGTCTCGTACTATATCTACCTGCTCTACGGCATTCCGCTGATTGCATCCGCGGTTTCGATCTGGTTCATCGTCTCATCGCGCACCATGGAATTGCCGGTCAGCTGGGCGGACTGGCTGACCAACGTCGCCAAGCGCACCAGCGACAATTGGACGGCATTCAAGCTGTGGCTTGCCCGGCGCACTTCCGGCCAGGGAGCCTGACCATGGGCTGGACGCTGGGCCGCTATTTCTTCTTCCGCTACGTCTCGATCACCTTCTGGTTCTTCCTGGGCCTGCTGGCGCTGGTGTTCCTGATCGATTTCACCGAGCTTTCCGGCCGCACGACCGGGCTGCCGGGCTTCACCTATGGCACGGCCTTCGCGATTTCGGCGCTCAGGATGCCGATGATCATGCTGCAGACGGTGCCGTTCGTCGGGCTGTTCTCGGCAATGGCGACGCTTGTGTCGCTCAACCGCCGCTACGAGTTGGTGATCGCGCGCTCGGCCGGGGTTTCGGCCTGGCAGTTCCTGTTTCCGTGCTGCGTCGGCGCGCTGATGTTCGGCGTGCTTTCGGTGGCCGTGATGAACCCCATCGCCGCGCATGGCTTTTCCTGGTCCGAGCAGATGGAGAACGACCTCAGGGCCGGCAAATCGAATGCGGTCACCACCAACGTCACGCCGTGGCTCAGGCAGAAAACCGAATCAGGCGACACCATCATCGGCGCCCGCGCCATCCTCAATCAGGGCCTGGAGATGGCGGACGCGGTGTTTTTCATCCTCGACCCGCAGGGCAACATCGCCGAGCGCAAGGACGCGGCCAAGGCCATCCTGCGCGACGGTTACTGGGAATTGCAGGACGTCAAGGTCTTCAAGGCGGGCAACATCCAGACGCTGGCGACCGACAAGGTGCCGACCAACCTCAAGCCGGAATTCGTGCAGGAGCGCCTGGCGCGCCCGGAAACCATCCCTTTCTACGAGCTGCCGCGCAAGATCGAGGTTGCCCGTTCCTTCGGGCTCAAGGCAAATGCCTTCGCCATGCAGTTTGATTCGCTGGTGGCGTTGCCCTTCCTTCTCGTCGCCATGACGCTGATTGCTGCAACGGTTTCAATGCGATTTGCGCGAATGGGGCAGTCGGCAACGATGATTCTGGGTGGCGTCGTGGCCGGGTTTCTGCTTTATGTCGTTTCGGTACTGGTCAAGGCATTCGGTGTGGCTGGATTCGTGCCTACGGTGGTGGCTGCATGGGTTCCGGTTGTCGTGGCTATGTTCTTTGGGGTGACCTTTCTGCTATACAAGGAAGACGGCTAGTGAGGGAGGCTGGATTGCGCAGCCATAGGCAGGCCGGTTTGGCACGCCTCTATGGGGCGACAGCCTTGGCATGTCTGTTCGCTTGTGCGGTGCCGATGGCACCCGCGCTGGCGCAGACTATCGCTGCCAAGCCCGTCCCGTCCGACACGCAGATGCTGCTGGCCGCAGATACGCTTGTCTATGACAACGACAAGCATACGGTGACGGCCGTCGGCGGCGTGCAGATCGACTATGGCGGCAACAAGCTGGTCGCCCAGCGCGTGGTGTACAACCGCGACACCAAGCGCCTCGTCGCCAGCGGCGCCGTCGAGATCATCAACAGCGACGGCACCAAGATCAACGCCGAGCATATCGACATTACCGACGACTTCGCCGACGGGTTCACCAACGCGTTGCGCGTCGAGACGATCGACAAAGCCTATTTCGCCGCCGAGAGCGCCGAGCGCATGGGCGGTGTGCTGACCACTTTCCACAATGGCGTCTACACCGCCTGCGAGCCTTGCGAGGACAAGCCGGACAAAGCGCCGACCTGGCGCATCAAGGCGCGCAAGATCATCTGGAACGGCGAGAAGAAGACGGTCCGCTTCGAAAATTCGAATTTCGAATTCTTCGGCTTCCCGCTTGCCTATCTGCCCGCCTTCGAGATCGCCGACCCGACCGTGAAGCACAAGAGCGGCTTCCTGATCCCCGGCATCGTCTACAACAACCATCTCGGCGTCGGCGTCAAAGTCCCCTACTATTTCGCGCTGTCCCCGACCTATGACCTCACCGTCACCGGCAGCGGCTATACCAAGCAGGGCTTCCTCGGCGAGGCCGAGTGGCGCCAGCGCTTCAACAACGGCGAGTACACGCTGAAGATCGCCGGCATCAATCAGCAGGACCCGGACGCATTCATCGATACGGACACCCTCGACATCAACCACGGCCACAACGTCAATTCCGGCCCAGAAGGTGATCCGAACAAGTTCCGTGGCATGATGGGCACCAAGGGCCAGTTCGCCATCAACGAGCGCTGGGATTTCGGCTGGGACGTGCTGCTGCAGACCGACAAGGAATTCTCGCGCACCTACAATATCGACGGTTTCAACGACCTCGTCCACCAGTCCTCGATCTATCTGACCGGCTTGAGCGACCGCAATTATTTCGACGTTCGCGCCATGCGCTTCGAGGTGCAGGAAGACACGCTCTCCAGCGATCCGACCTCGCGCTCCGCCAAGCAGCCCTGGGTGCTGCCGTCGTTCGACTATGCGTATATTCCCGACACGTCGGTGGCCGGCGGCCAGTTGTCGTTCAACGTCAATGCACGTGTGATCAGCCGCAACCGGCTGGACGCCGTGCTCACTGATATCAAGAATCCCGATTCCATCAACAATGTGCGCGGCATCGAAGGCGAATCGAGCCGGCTCACCGCCGAGGCCGAATGGAAGCGCACCTTCACCACCGACGGCGGCCTGCAGCTGACGCCGTTGCTCGCCTTCCGCGGCGACGCCGGCTATGTCAACGCCAATCAGGCTTCGCTCGATGCGGTCAACCAGATGGGCGCGAATCTCGGCGAGGACGTCGACATGCGTTCCTCGCTTGCCCGCTATATGGCGACCCTCGGCCTCGAGGCGCGGTGGCCGCTGCTGTTCTCGATGCCCAGTTCCAGCCATATCCTGGAGCCGACCGCGCAAGTCTTCGTGCGTCCGAACGAACAATATGTCGGCGGCCTGGCCGTCCCCAATGAAGACGCGCAGAGCTTCGTCTTCGACGCCACCACGCTGTTCGAGCGCGACAAATTCTCGGGCTATGACCGTATAGAAGGCGGCACGCGCGCCAATGTCGGCTTCCGGTATTCAGGCGCCTATGACAATGGCTGGGCGACGAATGCCATCTTCGGCCAGTCCTACCAGCTCGCGGGCGAGAACTCCTTCGCCGCGCCCGATCTCGTCAATGCCGGGGCCGAGTCCGGCCTGGACAAGCGGACCTCGGATTATGTCGGCCTTGTCGGCTTCAACAGCCCGAGCGGTTTCTCCGGTTCGGTGAGCGGGCGTTTCGACGAGCAGACACTCGAGGTCCGGCGCGCCGAAGTGAAGGCTGCCTATTCCAGCCTGCCGATATCGCTCAGCGCCAAATATGCCTTCATCGAGGCGCAGCCGCTCTATGGCTTCACCACCGACCGGCATGAAGTCACGCTCGGCGCCTCGACGCATCTGGCGCAGAACTGGCGGCTGTTCGGCACCGGCACCTACGACATCCAGAGCAACGTGCTGGTCAAGGACGGGGTCGGTTTCGCCTACAACGATTCCTGCTTCACCTACATCATGACCTATTCGCAGACACGCGATACCATCACCAGGGAAGTGTCGCAGAATATCGGCTTCAACCTGTCGTTCCGCACGCTGGGCGATTTCGGCTCGTCGACAAGCGCTGTCGATACGATCCAGTAACCGAAGGCCGGCGGGTGGCCTGCGAGCCGGGCGCCGATGGTGCTTTGGTCTTGATTTGGAGCGTGACCCCCCGAAAATGCGCTGATTCTCGGGGCCATGCGCCGGCGACATCGTTTCGCCGCATAGGAGAGGCATGGGGTCGGCTGTATCGCGCAGGCGTTCGGAGGACGCGCGGCGCTGTCGCGCCGACAAATTTGGGGCGGGAAATTGGAAGGTAAGATGAGGAAATACCTGTTTTCGGCAGGATTGGCGCTTCTGGTGGCGGCGACCTCGGTTTCGGTCACGGCTGTTGTGCAGCCAGCTTTCGCCGCGGAGATCAAATATGTCGTCAACGGCATACCGATCACCACCGGCGACATCGCGCACCGCGCCGCCTTCTTCAGGCTCCAGCACAAGAAAGGCGATGCCGGGCAGGAGATGATCGACCAGACGTTGCGGCTGGCCGAGGCCAAGCGGCTCGGCATCCGCATCACCGATGAGCAGGTCGACGCCGCCTACCAGCGCTTCGCCTCGGGCAACAAGATGCCGCTGGCCAAGCTCGACGCGATCATGAGCCAGTCGGGCGTCACCAAGGATCATTTCAAGGAATTCATCCGCGCCCAGATGGCCTGGAACCAGGCGCTCAGCGCGCGCTACCGCTCCGGCGAGGGCGGCTCGGTGACCGAGCAGGACGCCGTGCGGCGCATGCTCGACAAGGGCGGCGCCAAGCCGACGGCGACGGAGTACATGCTGCAGCAGGTGATCTTCGTGGTGCCGGCATCGGAGCGTGCCGCCACGCTCGCCAAGCGCAAACGCGAGGCTGACGCCATGCGTGCCCGCTTCAGCGGCTGCAACACCACGCGCGAATTCGCCAAGGGTCTGATCGACGTCACCGTGCGCGATCTCGGCCGGGTGCTGGCGCCGCAATTGCCGACCGACTGGGCCGAGCAGATCAAGGCGACCAAGGCCGGCGGCGCGACACCGACGCGCGAGACCGAACGCGGCGTCGAATTCATCGGCATCTGCTCCTCGCGCGAGGTTTCCGACGACAAGGCCGCGCAGATGGTGTTCCAGGCCGAGGGCGGCAGCGACAAGGACGCCGACGAGCTCAGCAAGAAATATGTCGCCGAGCTGCGCCAGAAGGCCAAGATCGTCGAACGCTAGAGTTGGAGACATCAGGTCGGACCAGCCTGAATCCGTCTCCCAAATCCGAGAAATGGAGCATGATGTCGTCCGAAAACCGCAGCACACTTTTCGGCGTCATGCTCTGAGCGACAAGCATGCGATACCACAGTCAGCCCACCCGATGAGCGCGCGCAAGACGGATGCGCCGCTGGCGCTCAGTGTCGGCGACCCTTCGGGCATTGGACCTGAGATCGCCATCGCCGCCTGGCAGGCGGGCGACAGCGCCGGGGTGCCGCCCTTCTATCTCATCGCCGACCCCGCCCTGATCGAAGCCCGCGCCCGCCTTGTCGGCGCAAATGTGACGGTTGCCGAGACCTTGCCCGGACAGGCCGCGCATCATTTTGCCCGCGTGCTCCCCGTCGTGCCGCTCCATGCGCGCCATGTCGACAGCCCCGGAGAGCCGGATTCGGCCAATGCCGCCGGCACCATCGAAGCCATCGATCGCGCCGTCGCCGACTGTCTCGCCGGCAGCGCCGCCGCGGTGGTCACCTGTCCGATCGCCAAGAAGCCGCTTTACGATGCGGGATTCGGCTTTCCCGGCCACACCGAATATCTGGCGCATCTGGCTTCGCGCCACACCGGCAAGGAGGTCACGCCGGTGATGCTGCTGGCCGGACCCGATCTGCGCACCGTTCCGGTGACCATCCATATCCCCTTGGCCGAAGTGCCGAAAGTGCTCACCACGGAGCTGATCGTCGCCGTAGCGCGCATCACCGCCGCCGATCTCAAGAGCCGCTTCGGCATCGCGCGGCCGAGGCTTGCGATCGCCGGGCTCAACCCGCATGCCGGCGAAGGCGGCGCCATGGGCCAGGAGGATGCGGCAATCGTCGCCCCGGCCGTCGAGACGCTGAAGGCGGAAGGCATCGACGCGGTCGGACCGCTGCCGGCCGACACGATGTTTCATCCACGCGCGCGCGCCACCTATGACGCGGCGCTGTGCATGTATCACGACCAGGCGCTGATTCCGGCCAAGACCTTGGCCTTCGACGAGGCGGTCAACGTGACGCTCGGCCTCCCCTTCATCCGCACCTCGCCCGATCACGGCACCGCCTTCGATATCGCCGGCAGGGGCATGGCCCGCGCCGACAGCCTGATCGCGGCGCTCAGGCTGGCACGCCGGCTGGCCGACCGCGGCCGGCAGGCCGCGGCCGCGTGAGGACCCGTTGAACGGGCGCACCACGATCGACGGGTTGCCGCCTTTGCGCGCGGTGATCGAGCGGCACGGCCTGCAGGCCAAGAAGGCGCTCGGGCAGAATTTCCTGCTCGACCTCAACCTGACTAGCAAGATCGCCCGCGCCGCCGGCGATCTCGGCGAGGCAACCGTGATCGAGGTCGGCCCAGGCCCGGGCGGGCTGACGCGGGCGCTGCTGTTCAACGGCGCGCGGCGCGTGATCGCCATCGAGCGCGACGAGCGCTGCCTCGAAGCGCTGGCTGAGGTTTCCAGCCACTATCCCGGTCGCCTGGAGGTCATTCCCGGCGATGCGCTGAAAACGGATTTTGCCGCGCTTGCCGGCACGGCGAAAGGCGCGCCGGTGAAGATCGCAGCCAACCTGCCCTACAATATCGGCACCGAGCTTCTGATCCGCTGGCTGACAGTGGCCGACTGGCCGCCGTTCTATCAGTCGATGACGCTGATGTTCCAGCGCGAGGTGGCTGAGCGCATCACGGCGGGTCCGGGCAGCGACGCCTATGGCCGGCTCGGCGTGCTGGCGGGGTGGCGCACCGAGGCGAGGATCGCCTTCGACGTGCCGCCGCAGGCTTTCACCCCGCCGCCCAAGGTCACCTCCTCCGTCGTGCATCTGGTGCCGCGCTCGTCTCCCCTGCCCGTCGACGGCAAAAAGCTCGGCCGCGTCACCGAGGCGGCCTTCGGCCAGCGCCGCAAGATGCTCAGGCAAAGCGTGAAGAGCCTGGGCGGCGAGGCGCTCCTCACCCGCGCCGACATCGACCCGACGCGGCGGGCGGAAACGCTCAGCGTGGAAGAGTTTGTCCGGCTGACCAACGCGGTCTGATCGCCGGCGCCACCACTGGCATCCACAAGACGGCGCCATAGATAGGCGGGCGAGACCGCCTGGAGCCTGCCCTGGAGCCTGCAATGCCTGCCTATATCATTTCCGACGTTACGATCCGCGACCGGGAAGCGTTCGAAGCCTATCGAACCCGCGCCGCGGCCTCCATCGCCGCGCATGGCGGCCGCTATCTGGTCCGGGGTGGCGACGTGGAGACGCTGGAGGGCAATTGGCGGCCCGGACCGCTGATCGTCGTTGAATTTCCTGACATCGAGACCGCGCGGCGCTGGTACCGCTCCGAGGAATACGCGGCCGCGCTCCAGGTTCGCGATGCAGCGCTGAGCCGCAACCTCATTCTGGTCGAGGGCGTCAGGTGAGTCGGTCAATTGCCTGAAGACCGCGGCGTGATAGTATGACCCCATGAAAGACAAAGTTGTCACCTCGCGCCGGAGCAGGGCCGGTCAATTCGTTTTGACCCGTGACAAAGGCGAAAAGATCAGCGCTGTCGAAGGCCTAAATCCGTCGCCGCGCATGGGGGCCGTCTTGAGGGAAGGCGACGCCAGAGGATCGAGCGGAGACGAACGCAGAGCGTTGATCAAGGAACAAGCTCAGCACAACAAAGCGTATGACGTGTGGTTTCGCGCCAAGGTTCAGCAAGCCCTGGACGACAGCCGCCGTGACATTCCCGACGATCAAGCCAAGGCGCATTTTGCCGAGAGACGGCAGGCAGCGGGTCGCAAGTGAGGGTCGTCTGGTTGACCTTTGCGCTTCGCGAGCCACCACAGGCCGGCGCTGCCCGTCATCCGGCCCTTCGGGCCACCTTCTCCCCGTAAAACGGGGAGAAGGAAAGGCTGCCTACTCCGTCTTCTCGTCCAGCAATCCCGAAATGAAGTCGAACAGGCCAGGCCGCCTGTCGCGGCGCAGACGCTCGGCGGCGACGATGGCGCGGACCTCGGCGAAGGCGCGGTCGAGATCGTCGTTGACGATGACGAAGTCGTATTCCTTCCAATGCTCGATCTCCAGGCGAGCGTTCTTCAGCCTGGTCTCGATGACGGATTCCTGGTCCTCGGCGCGGCGCTTCAGGCGCGCC
The DNA here is from genome assembly GCF_004010375.2 of Mesorhizobium sp. M2E.F.Ca.ET.209.01.1.1. Classification (NCBI taxonomy): domain Bacteria; kingdom Pseudomonadati; phylum Pseudomonadota; class Alphaproteobacteria; order Hyphomicrobiales; family Phyllobacteriaceae; genus Mesorhizobium; species Mesorhizobium sp. M2E.F.Ca.ET.209.01.1.1. Next base: position 70,683 of record NZ_SADP02000015.1, read on the forward strand.
TTCAATTCCTTCATCGACGGCGGCAGGATGAAGATCGAGACGATGTCGGCGCGCATCTTCTCCTTGAGCTGCTGGGCGCCCTGCCAGTCGATGTCGAACAGCATGTCGCGGCCTTCGGCCAGCGCGATTTCCGCCGGCTCGCGCGGCGTCGCATAGCAATTGCCGTGCACCTCGGCCCATTCGAGCAGCGCGTCGGAATCGCGCAGCCGCTCGAACTCGCGCATGGAGCGGAAATGATAGTGGACGCCTTCGATCTCCGAACCGCGGCGCGGCCTCGTGGTGACGGAGACCGAAAGCTCGAGGCTTGGATCGCTCTCCAGAAGATTGCGCGCGATCGTCGACTTGCCGGCGCCCGACGGCGACGACAGCACCAGCATCAGTCCGCGGCGGCGGATGCGGGATCCCAGATCCCTGGCAGCCGTCGGCTCCTTGGCAACCATTCCCGTCACTCCAGATTCTGGACCTGTTCGCGAAACTGGTCGACCACCGCCTTGAGCTCCAGCCCGATCGCGGTAACCGCAGCGGCGTTCGACTTGGAGCACAGGGTATTCGATTCGCGATTGAATTCCTGCGCCAGAAAATCGAGCTTGCGGCCGATGGCGCCGCCGCCCTTGAGCAACGTCCGCGCCGAAGCGACATGCGTCTTCAGCCGGTCGATCTCCTCGCGGATGTCGGCCTTGGTGGCGAGGAAGGCCGCCTCCTGATGCAACCGGACGGCATCGAGATTGGCCGAGGCATCCATCAACAGGCGTACCTGCTCCGTCATGCGCTCGCGGATTGCAGCCGGCTCGCGCGACGGGTCGGCTTCCGCCTTCAACGTCAGCGCCTCGATGGTGTCGACATGGCCGGAAAGCAGCGCGCCAAGTGCCGCGCCCTCGCCTTGCCGCGCCTGCTCCAGCCCGGCGAGCGCTGCCTCGAGCGCCGACAGGATCGCGGCATCAAGCGCGGCGCGTTCCTCCTCGGTCTCAACCGCCTCGGGAATGTCGAGCACGCCGCGCAGCGAGAGCAGGCCGTCGGCGGTGGCGGGCTCAGTGCCGAACTGCTCCTGCAAGCGCTTCGCCAGCCCCGCCAGATCCTTGAGGAACGCCTCGTTGACCACCGGCTGGGCCTGCCTGGCCGCAGCGCGGCCGACGGTCAGTGTCGCCTGGAAATTGCCGCGCGCGAAACGCTTCTGAACGGTCTGCCGGACGGCGGTCTCCAGCCGGTCGAAACCCTGCGGCAACCTCAGCCGAACCTCGGCACTCTTGCCGTTCACCGATTTCACCTCCCAGGCGATCGACGTGCCATCGCTCTCGGCGGCGGACCGCGCGAAACCGGTCATGCTCTGCAGGCTCATTGCCCTCCCCCTGTCGCAGGCCGACGCACGCGGCCCGGCGCTACACGCCTAAAAAATCGCCGGACGATCGGCCGGCGCACCCTCAAAACATGAATATGGCGTCGCGTCAAAGGACGCGTGCGGCACCCTTATTGCGCCGCGTCGCCGCCCGCATCGCCGTTTTCGCCATTGTCGCCGGCGTCGCCGCTGTCGGCATTGCCGTCGGGAGCGGCCGGGGCCGTCGTCTGGCCGGACGCCTTGGCGGCGGCATCCGCCTGCTTCTTCTGCAGCGCCCGATAGCGGGCGACGTTCTGGTTGTGCTCTTCCAGCGTCGCGGCAAAGACGTGGCCGCCATTGCCGTCGGCGACGAAATAAAGATCGTCGGTCTTCGACGGATTGGCGACCGCTTCGAGCGCCGCGCGGCCCGGATTAGCGATCGGCGTCGGCGGCAGGCCCTTGATCAGATAGGTGTTGTAGGGTGTCTGCTTTTCGATGTCGGACTGATAGATCGGCCGGTCGGCGGGTTTGCCCTTGCCGCCGAACAGACCGTAGATGATGGTCGGGTCGGATTGCAGCCGCATGCCCTTGGCCAGCCGGTTGAGGAAGACAGCGGCAACGCGCGAGCGTTCGTCGCTCCGGCCCGTTTCCTTCTCCACGATCGAGGCCAGCGTGACGAAATCATCGATGTTGGCGATCGGCAAGTCGGGCGCGCGATGCGACCAGACATCCTCGACCAGCTTCTTCTGATCGGCGACAAGCTTGTCGACCATCTGCTGGCGGGTAGCGCCGCGGGTGAAGCGCAGCGTGTCGGTGGCGATGCTGCCCTCCGGCGGCAGGCTCGCCGGCATGTCGCCGGTGAGCGCATCCTGCTCTGCGACGCGCTGCAGCGCCTGCTCGACCGTGAGTCCTTCAGGAATGGTGAGCGAGTACATCACCGACTTGCCGCTCTTGAAGAGCTCCATGATGTCGCGCATCGAGGCACGCGGCTTGATGGCGTATTCACCGGCTTTCAGCGCCGATTCATTGCCGGTGGCGCGCACGCCGAGCCGGAAGATGCGGGCATCGCTGATCAGGCTGCGGCGTTCCAGCTGATCGGCGATCTCCTGCACGCCGGTGTTCGGCTTGACCATGAAGGTGTCGCCATTGGCGGACGGGCCGGGCTCGACAAATGCCTGCATGCCGAAATAAAGCGCGGCCCCCGAGGCGAGCACGAGAAGGATCGCCACGGACAGGAAGAAATTCAGGAACACCACGACCTGGCTGCGCGAGGCGCGCGAGCGCTTCGACGGCGGCGGCGTGCCGGCTTCCGGGCGCAATGCCTCGGCGGCCGTCTTGGGCACGATGGGACCTTTCGTGCCTTGCCGTCCGAAATCTCCGCCGCCCGGATTAGTGCTCCCCGGATCTGTGCTCATGGGCGCGCCCTACCGTCTGATCTTGCAACGAATCCCCCAGCAACAAGCTAGGGGAGAATTTGGCAAAAATGACGGCAGGTGGCGGGACTGCCGACTGGTTGTCCGAGCAATCCCGGGAAGAGCGTCGCGCCCTCTTCCCGGGATTGCCCCGGCTGGCCTTTCAGCCATTGTAGCGCTGGAACACGAGCGAAGCGTTGGTGCCGCCGAAACCGAAGGAATTCGACAGCGCGACGTCGATCTGGCGCTGGCGCGGCTTGTTCGGCACGAGATCGATCGCCGTCTCGCGTTCCGGATTGTCAAGATTGATCGTGGCGGGAGCGATGTTGTCGCGGATGGCAAGGATCGAGAAGATCGCTTCCGCGGCACCAGCGGCACCCAACAGATGGCCGACCGACGACTTTGTCGACGACATCGAAATCTTCGAGGCGGCATTGCCGACCAGGCGCTCGACCGCGCCAAGCTCGATCGTGTCGGCCATGGTCGAGGTGCCATGGGCATTGATGTAATCGACATCGGCCGGCGAAAGCTTCGCCCGGTTCAGCGCCGCCGTCATGCAGCGGAAGGCGCCGTCGCCATCCTCGGCGGGGGCGGTGATGTGGTAGGCGTCGCCGGTCAGTCCGTAGCCGGTGACTTCGGCGTAGATCTTGGCGCCGCGCGCCTTTGCGTGCTCGAGTTCCTCCAGCACGACGACGCCGGCGCCCTCGCCCATGACGAAGCCGTCGCGGTCGCGGTCATAGGGACGCGACGCGGTCTCCGGCGCATCGTTGCGGTCGGTGGAGAGCGCGCGGCAGGCGGCGAAGCCGGCAATCGACAACCGCGTAACCGGCGCCTCGGCGCCGCCCGCCACCATGACGTCGGCATCGCCCCACATGATCAGCCGGGCCGCGTCGCCAATGGCGTGCGCGCCGGTCGAGCAGGCGGTGACGACCGCGTGGTTCGGGCCTTTCAGGCCGTGACGGATGGAGACCTGGCCGGAGACCAGGTTGATGATCTGCCCGGGGATGAAGAACGGACTGATGCGGCGCGGGCCGCGATCCTTGAGGATCATCGCGTTTTCGGCGATGCCGTCGATGCCGCCGATGCCGGAGCCGATCAGCACGCCGGTGGCGCACTGATCCACATGCGTTTCTGGCTTCCAGCCGGAATCGGCCAGCGCCTCGTCGGCGGCCGCGATGCCGTAAAGGATGAAGTCGCCGATCTTGCGCAGTTCCTTCGGCTCGAGCACGGCCTCCGGATTGAAGGTGCCGTTGGAGCCGTCGCCGCGCGGGATGATGTGGGCGATCTTGCAGGCAAGATCGTCCACTTCGAATTCGGTGACGCGGCGGCAGGCGCTGCGGCCGGAAAGCAATTCCCGCCAGCTGTGCTCGACGCCCATGCCAAACGGCGAAAGCAGGCCAAGGCCCGTGACGACGACACGCCTCATCGCAGGTCCTCCCCGGTCATGCCTGCGAAAGAACTCAGGCCGAAGCCTTGTCGATATACTTCACGGCGTCGCCGACGGTGAGGATGGTCTCGGCGGCATCGTCCGGAATCTCGACGCCGAACTCTTCTTCGAACGCCATGACGAGTTCGACCGTGTCGAGGCTGTCCGCGCCCAGGTCGTCGATGAAGCTCGCCTGCTCCGTCACCTTGTCGGCATCGACGCCGAGATGCTCGATGACGATCTTCTTGACGCGCTCTGCGGTGTCACTCATTTGGGCAATCCTCGTCTTATGTTGTCGATCTTCGTTAGCGGGCGGAATGCCGCTAATCAAGCTGAAAGATGGTCTTGCGGGCAACGCAACGCCACAGGACCGGTTTTTGCCCGAACCGCCGGGTTGCGGGCCGCATTACACGAAAAATGCCGGGCGTCCAAGCCGAAATGGCTGTTTTCACAGGCGTCCGAAACTCGGTCGGCAAGGGTCTGTTGAGATTCAGGTCAGGCCGAGCCGAGAATGGTGGGTTCCGAGAACCGGAGCGGAGCGTACTTAAAGTACGTGAGCACCGGAAGCGCAGGAAGCCGCCATTCTCGGCTCGGCCTGACCTGAATCTCAACAGACCTTAGATCATCGCCATGCCGCCATTCACATGAATAGTCTGACCGGTGACATAAGCCGCCTCATTGGAGGCGAGGTAGGCGACGGCAGACGCGACCTCGGCGCTGGTGCCCATGCGCCGGGTCGGGATCGCGGCCATGATCGTCTCTTTCTGCTTGTCGTTGAGCTTGTCGGTCATGGCCGATTCGATGAAGCCCGGGGCGACGCAGTTGACGGTGATGTTGCGGGTGGCGATCTCCTGCGCCAGCGACTTGGAAAAGCCGATCATGCCGGCCTTGGAGGCGCAGTAATTGGTCTGGCCGGGATTGCCGGTGACGCCGACCACCGAGGTGATGTTGATGATGCGGCCATGGCGGCGGCGCATCATCGGATGGGTGAGCTCACGGGTGAGCCGGAACACGGCGGTGAGGTTGACCTCGATCACGCTGTCCCAGTCGGCGTCCGACATGCGCACGAACAGGCCGTCCTTGGTGATGCCGGCATTGTTGACCAGGATATCGACGCCCTCGAGCTCGGCCTCAGCCTTTTGGCCAAGCGCCTTCACCGCGTCGCGGTCGGTCAAATCGGCCGGAAACAGTTTTACGCGGTCGCCGAGCTCAGCCGCCAAGGCTTCCAGCCTCTCCACGCGCGTGCCGTGCAGGCCGACGATGGCGCCCTGGCTGTGCAGCACCCTGGCGATCGCCTCGCCGATGCCTCCCGATGCGCCGGTGACGAGCGCCTTGCGGCCGGTCAGTTCGAACATTTTTGTTCCCTTTCAAATCGGACAGGTCACGTACCGGACTATCTGTAGACGTCGCCTCGATGGCCGATCGTCACGACAAGAATAACCAGCCGCGTGTCTTGCACCTCGCAGATAATCCGGTAGTCCCCAACTCGGTACCTCCAGAATGTCGCCAGCGGGCCTTTAAGTGGTTTGCCTAGCTCACGCGGATTGTCGAGCTCGGCAAGTCGGTTTTCGATAAAGTCGCGGATGCGGTTGCGTGTGTGCGGATCTAGTTTTTCGACAAACTTGCGAGCCGAACGAGCATACTCAAGCGTCCAGGCCACGCCAGAAATCCTCGTTCTTTACGACATCCTCCTCACCTCGCCTGATCCGCTCAAGCACCTCCGCAGCGAGATAATAGTCCTCCACGTCTTCGAGCCCACGTTCAATGAGTTCACGCAGATAGTAGGCTTTGCTGCGGCCGGTCTTGGCGGCAAGAAAGTCCAAGCGTTCTTCAATCTCGGGCGCCAGGCGGATGGATGTCGGCACGATGACCTCCGTGAATACATGTATTCATTTACCGCTTTGAGGCTGAGAGTTCAAGCTTTGATGATCATCCCAGCGCCGCCAGCGCCGCCTCGACGTCCGCCGCCGTGCCGATGGCGCCGGTGGCGATGTCGCGTTTGATGCGGCGCGCCAGGCCCGACAGCACCTTGCCGGCGCCGACTTCGTACAGCGTGGCGACGCCATTGGCACCGAACCATTCCACCGTCTCGCGCCAGCGCACGCGGCCGGTCACCTGCTGGACCAGGCGGCGGGCGATCTCGTCCGGGTCGCTGGTCGGCGTCACGGTAACGTTGGAGACGACCGGAACCACCGGCGCCTGCTTTTCCACGCCCGCCAGCGCCTCGCGCATGATGTCGGCCGCAGGCGCCATCAGCGCCGAATGGAAGGGGGCCGAGACCTGCAGCATCAGCGCCCGCTTGGCGCCCTTTTCGGTGCACAGCTTCGCGGCCAGCTCGACCGCCGTCTTGGCGCCGGAAATCACCAGCTGGCCGCCGCCATTATCATTGGCGACCTGGCAGACGGAGCCTTTGGCCGCTTCCGCGCACGCTGCTTCGACATCGGCCTGCTCGAGGCCGATGATGGCAGCCATGGCGCCCTCGCCGGCCGGCACCGCAGCCTGCATGGCGTTGCCGCGGGTCCTGAGCAGCTTCGCCGCATCGCCGACCGAGACGAAGCCGGCCGCGGCAAGCGCGGAATATTCGCCCAGCGAATGGCCCGCCACATAGGCCACCTTGTCCTTCAGCGAGAAGCCGCGCGCTTCGAGCGCCCGCATCGCCGCCAGCGACACCGCCATCAGCGCCGGCTGGGCGTTGGCGGTCAGCATCAGCGTCTCTTCCGGCCCTTCCCAGATCAGTTTCGACAGGTTTTCGCCGAGCGCGGCGTCCACTTCCTCGAAGACGCGGCGCGCCTCCGGGAATTGATCCGCGAGGTCCTTGCCCATGCCGACGGCCTGGCTGCCCTGTCCCGGAAAGGTGAATGCGACGGCCATTTTTGATCTCTCCAGAGCCTGGTTTTTCTCTGCCTCTGGCGCAAGGCGCACAGCCAAGTCAAGCCCGCGGGTATCCCTTCAAGCCGTATTTCAGCCGGAAAACCCGGCTGACTCCCTGTTCCGAAAGGCTTTTTGGCGATCACACCTGATGAAAACCGCTCACGTTTACTTTGCTGGCTCTTCTTATTTCCGCCACAGGCGCTAGCTTTGCGTGACATTTTGATGACAGAGCCGTGACGCGCGTGGAAGGCGTGTTGCGTGGGCCGGGGGAAGTAGAGTGGCAAGGATCAGGAAAGGCACGGCCAAGCCCGTGCCTCAATTTTTGGAAGACGATCCGTCCACCGGCTACCTGCCGGGGCGGCCCTGGCCGACGGTACGCTACGGCCTTGCGACACTTCTTGTCTCCGCCCTGCTCGTCTTCGCAATCGAATGGATCGTGCGCGGCGATTTCTTCGGCACTGTCGATTTCTTCCTGCAGCCGTTCAAGCCGGGCTGGACCACGATCATCGTCTTTGCGCTGGTGCTGGTCGGGCTCGACGCCGTGATTGGCCGCAGCCACCAGAGCCTGATGATCGTGGCGCCACTGACACTGGCGCTGGCCTTTGTCGGACACCAGAAATCGCGTTATCTAGGCGATCCGCTCTACCCGACGGATTTCCTGTTTGCCCGCCAGATCATGGCGCTGATGCCGCTTCTGGTGCGCGAACGGCCATGGACGGCCATCATGCTTGCCGCGGCAATCGTCGGCGGGCTGGCGCTGCTGGTCTATGGCTGGCGGACCTGGCGCCGGCGGGTGCCGATCCTCAGCCGCAAGGGCCGCCTGGCGCGGCTGGCGCTTGCCGTGCCGCTGCTCGCCTTCTTCGTCTCGATCATGGACTACGCCACCTTCTCGTGGACGCGCGACCGGCTGCAGATCATCCCGATCATGTGGGACCAGAAGGAAAACTACGCCTCGAACGGCTTTGCGCTGGCCTTCGCGATGAATGTGCCGATGGCGCATGTCTCGGCCCCGCCCGGCTATTCCGACAAGACGATGGCAGCGATCCAGCGCACCGGCGTCGCCGCATCGGTGCCGGACGAGAAGCCCGATATCGTCGTGGTGATGAGCGAATCCTTCTGGGATCCGACGCAGTTGCCCGGCGTCAGCATCAAGCCGGATCCGATCCCGACCGTGCGCGCCCTGCGCTCGGGCTCGATGTTCTCGCCTGAGTTCGGCGGCATGACCGCCAATATCGAATTCGAGGCGCTGACCGGCTTCTCCAACGCCTTCCTGCCGGCCGGCTCGATCCCCTACCAGCAATATGTGCGCACGCCGACGCCGTCGCTGGCGACCTTCCTGAAGAGCGAGGGCTACCGGGCGCGCGCCATCCATCCCGGCACCAACTGGTTCTGGAACCGGGGCGCCGTCTATGCCGATTTCGGCTTCAGCGACTTCCGCTCCGAAGAGACGCTGCCGCCCATGGAAAAGCGCGGGCCGCTGGCTTCCGACGCGGCGATGACCGATGAGATCATCCGCGAGGCCGACGCCAGCGACGATCCGGTGTTCCTGTTCGCCGTCAGCCTGCAGAACCACGGCCCCTACGAGCCCTACCGCTATTACAATCCGACACATTCGGTCGATGCGCCGATCAGTTCCTGGGCGCGGGAATCGCTGCTTTCCTATGCCGAGGGCTCGGGCGACGCCGACCGCGGCCTGCAGCGGCTGATCGACTGGGCGAAGAAGCGCGAGCGGCCGACCGTCATCGCCTTCTTCGGCGACCACCTGCCGCCGCTCGGACCTGTCTATGTCGAGACCGGCTTCCTCAAGGACAATGTCGCGCCACGCAAGGAGCCGAATCCGGAAGCCGCGCTCGAGCATCACGACACGCCGCTGGTCATCTGGTCGAACCGCTCCGGTCCGGTGCAGAACCTGGGCGCCGTGAGTCCGGCCTTCCTCCCCTATCACATCCTGACCACAGCCGGCATCACGCACCCCTATTACACCGGCTTCCTCGGCGCGCTGCGCGAGCATTACCGGGTGGTCGACCGCAACCTGCTCCTGTCGCCCGCGGGCGAAGCGACGCCGGACTGGGCGAGGCAGAAGCAGATCGACCCGAAGATCAACGATTTCCGCCTCATCCAGTACGACATGATGTTCGGCAAGCGCCACTCGGCGCCCGACTTCTTCCCCGAGACGGTGAACAAGCTCGTCGCGCATACGAGTTGAGGCCACTATGCGCGAGCGTCGGAGAAGTCAGGCCCTGCGGTATTGTGGAATCCTCAATCCTGGCTGCCGGCCTTGCCTTCCCGCGAAATTGCTGTATAGACGCGCCCAATGTGCCGGTCCTTGCTGGGGGCTGAACGGAGGGCCGTGGCTTCTCAAAGCCGCGACACGAAGCCAGAAGCGCTTTTAGCCTCCCGTGTCTCCGCTCTCGACCGTCTCGTGATGCTCCTTTCTTCCCCGCGCCCTGGCGGCCGGGTCAGACAAGTTGCAGAGGCTTAGCCGCGAGGGCCGGACAGAGAAACGAAGAAAGGCAGAAAGACATAATGGCTCTTTACGAACATGTGTTTCTTGCCCGGCAGGACCTGTCGCAGCAGCAGGTTGACGCGCTTGTCGAACAGTACAAGGGCGTCATCACCGCGAATGGCGGCTCGGTCGGCCGGATCGAGAACTGGGGACTGAAGTCCCTCACCTACCGGGTCAAGAAGAACCGGAAGGCTTACTACACGCTGATGGACATCACCTGCCCGCCGGCCGCGCTCAACGAGATGGAGCGCCAGATGGGCCTGTCCGAAGACGTGCTGCGCTTCCTGACCATCAAGGTCGAGGCGCATGAGGAAGGCGCTTCGGCGATGATGCAGAAGCGCGAAGAGCGCTCCGAGCGCGGCGGCTTCGGCGACCGCGAGCGTGGCGATCGTGGCCCGCGTTCCTTCGGCGACCGCGACCGCGGCGACCGTGGTCCGCGTTCGTTCGGCGACCGCGAAGGCGGCGACCGTGGCCCGCGCCGTCCGCGCGAAGGCTTTGAAGGGGGTGCAGAATAATGGTCGACATCAACCAGATCCCGACCCGGCGTCCGTTCCATCGCCGCCGCAAGACCTGCCCGTTCTCCGGCGCCAACGCTCCGAAGATCGACTACAAGGACGTGCGTCTGCTGCAGCGCTACATTTCCGAGCGCGGCAAGATCGTGCCGTCGCGCATCACCGCCGTCAGCCAGAAGAAGCAGCGCGAACTCGCCAAGGCGATCAAGCGCGCCCGCTTCCTCGGCCTGCTGCCCTACGTGGTTCGCTAAGATTTCCGAAGCGGGCGGCTCGCCGCCCGCTTCTTTCACCCACGGCGACGGGCGCCGCTGGGTCTCGATCAAAATCCCGAGTTGGGGCCAATTGCCTCTAACTGCCCAGACAGGCAGGACAGCGACAAGAGCGGCGACGCCGCGCCAAAGCTTCCTGACCTGTTCCAATTCATTCAGCGCCGATCGAACGATCGACGCCCAAACGAAGGAACGAAACCATGGAAGTCATCCTCCTCGAGCGCATTTCCCGCCTCGGCCAGATGGGCGAGACCGTGAAGGTCAAGGACGGGTTCGCCCGCAATTTCCTTTTGCCGCAGGGCAAGGCGCTGCGCGCCAACGAAGCCAACAAGAAGAAGTTCGAGGGCCAGCGCGCCCAGCTCGAAGCCCGCAACCTGGAGCGCAAGTCTGAAGCCTCCAAGATCGCCGAGACGCTCGACGGCAAGAGCTTCATCGTCGTGCGCTCGGCCGGCGAGACCGGCCAGCTCTACGGCTCGGTGTCGACCCGCGACATCGCCGAGCTGCTCACCGCCGAAGGCTTCACCGTCAGCCGCAACCAGATCGAGCTCAACCAGCCGATCAAGACCATCGGCCTGTCTAATGTGGCGATCGCGCTGCACCCGGAAGTCGAGGTCACCGTGACGCTCAACGTCGCCCGTTCGGCCGACGAGGCCGAGCGCCAGGCCAAGGGCGAGACGCTGACCACCGCCGAAGCCATCTATGGCGAGGACATCAACGACAACGCCCGGCCGGAGAATTTCTTCGACCCGAACGCCGAGTTCGAGGGCGGCGAAGAGAACGCCTGATCCAGGCGCCTGATCTCTACGCCTCGTCGACCCCGAAGCATCGCTTCGGCTCGCAGACGTCCAGGATTTCTGGACCAACGCCCGGGTCTCCGACCCGGGCTTTTTTGTGCCAAAAGGAACTTTTCGACACCCCATATCTTGTGCACATTACAGCGTAGCGCGTCGATTGGACGCGGGCGATGCCCTGTGGCATCTTCGCTCTGGCATTCCAGTCTGATTACCGGGTGATCCGACTGAGGGGACATTTGGTCATGAACATCCTGTTGAAACACGTTCTCGAGCGCCTGGTGCGGGCCGGAGACCTCAAGGTGACCGGACCGAAGGGCACGACGCACAAATTCGGCGACGGCAGCGGCGAGCCGGTGCATATCCATATCAAGACCATGCATGCCGAGCGGGCGATCAGCTTCGATCCGATGCTGGCGGTGCCTGAGGCCTATATGGACGGCGAGCTCGATGTGCTGGAGGGCGGCGTGCTGGGGCTGATGCGCATCGCGTTCCAGAACATGGGCTCGAGCGGCATCGACGTGTCCTGGTCGAAGGCGATCGAGGGCCTGCGCCATGCCTTCCGCCGGCTGCAGCAGATCAACACCGCCGCGCGCTCGCGCCGCAATGTGCAGCGCCACTATGACCTGTCGGGCGAGCTCTACAAGCTCTTCCTCGACGAGGACATGCAGTATTCCTGCGCCTATTTCGAGCAGCCCGACATGACGCTGGACGAGGCGCAGTTGGCCAAGAAGCGCCACATCGCCGCCAAGCTCAGGCTCAAGGCCGGCCAGACCGTGCTCGACATCGGCTCCGGCTGGGGCGGGCTCGGCCTCTATCTCGCCAAGGCCTTCGACGTCGACGTGCAGGGCGTGACGCTCTCCACCGAACAGCATGGCGTTGCCACCGACCGCGCGCATGCGCAGGGGCTGCAGGACCGCGTGCATTTCGAACTCAAGGACTATCGGCACATCAACGAGCGCTTCGACCGCATCGTCTCGGTCGGCATGTTCGAGCATGTCGGCGTCAACCACTACCGCACCTTCTTCGACAAGGCCGCGACGCTGCTCAAGCCGGACGGCGTTATGCTGCTGCACACGATCGGCCGTTCCGGCGTGCCGTGGGCGACCAGCGCCTTCGTGCGCAAATACATTTTCCCGGGCGGCTACATCCCGGCGATGTCGGAGGTGATGCCCGCGATCGAGAAGTCGGGCCTCGTGGTGACGGACATAGAAATCCTGCGGCTGCACTATGCCGATACGCTCAAGCACTGGGGCGCCCGCTTCGCCGCCAACCGCGACAAGGCCAAGGCGATCTATGACGAGCGCTTCTGCAGGATGTGGGAGTTCTATCTCGCCGCCTCGGAAGCCGCCTTCCGCTGGCAGGACCTGGTGATCTTCCAGTTCCAGATCGCCAAGAAGAACGACACGCTGCCGGTGACCCGCGACTACATCGCCAAGTGCGAGAAAGCTCTGGAGCTGCGCGACCACGACCATCCGGAGCCGGAAGCGCCCGCCGCCCAGCCGGCCAAGCCGACGCGCAGGCGCAAGGCGGTGGAGTAGGCACCTTAGACATCGGCGTTGGAATGTATTGCTGCCTCTACAGCGAGGCCAGTTTCACAGGTCGGCGCTGCCCCTCATCTGGCTGCCGCCATCTTCTCCCCGTGAACGGGGAGAAGGGACGCGGTCATTGATGATTTCGCCAATCACAGGCGTTGCAGAATAGGCGCCAGCCAAGCGGCCAGCTCACTTCTCCCCGTTCACGGGGAGAAGGTGCCGGCAGGCGGATGAGGGGCAGCGACGCCCTTCGAAATTTCCTTCAAGCCAGCAAGCCGATCATGACTTGCCATTGGGATGACGGCCTGTGACAAGTTCGATCCTGTCATGACCTACCTCATCTATGTCGCCGCAGCGCTTGCCGAGATCGGCGGCTGCTTCTCGTTCTGGGCGTGGTGGCGGCTGGACAAGTCGGCGCTCTGGCTTCTTCCCGGCCTTGTCTCGCTGGCGCTGTTCGCCTTCCTGCTGTCGCTGGTCGACACGGACGCGGCGGGCCGCGCCTACGCCGCCTATGGCGGCATCTACATTGCGGCTTCACTTGGCTGGCTGTGGCTGGTCGAAGGCGTGCGTCCCGACCGCTGGGATCTAGCGGGAGCGGCGCTCTGCGTCATCGGCGCTTCAGTCATCCTGCTCGCGCCGCGCGGGATTTGAGCGATGGAGCTTCCTGCCCAGTTGCGCCAAGGCGTCGACAGCCTGCTCGACAAGGTGCCGCTGCCGGCGCTGAAGCAGGCCGCCAAGACGCTGTCCGAACGCTACCGCGCCGAGCTGCGCGACGGCCGCTTGCACATCGGCGAGGACATGGCCGTCAAGGCCTATCTGGCGACGCGGCTCCCAGCGACCTATGCCGCCGTGCGCGCAAGCCTCAATGCACTGGCCGATGCGCGACCGGATTTCCAGCCGAGGACCCTGCTCGACATCGGCGCCGGGCCTGGCACGATGCTTTGGGCCACCACAGACGCCTGGCCGGAGCTGGAACAGGCGGTTCTGGTCGAGGCAAGTGCTGCGGTACGCAAGGTCGGGCAGTCGCTCGCAGCCGGCACAATCGGCGCCCGCACCGACTGGGTCGCCGGCGACGCCACCATCGATCTCGACGACCTCAAGCCCGCCGATCTCGTCAGCATCGCCTATGTGCTCGATGAGGTCGCGCCGGCCTCGCTGCCGAAGCTCGTCGGCCGCCTCTGGCAGCTGACCGCCGACACGCTGCTCATCGTCGAGCCGGGCACGCCCGCCGGCTGGCAGCGCATGCTTGCTGCGCGACAGCAACTGATCGGAGCCGGCGCCCATGTCCTTGCGCCCTGCCCGCACGAGGCGCCCTGCCCGCTCGCGCCGCCCGACTGGTGCCATTTTTCGCGCCGCGTCGCCCGCTCGCGCCTGCATCGGCTGGTCAAGGAAGCGGACGTGCCCTGGGAGGACGAGAAGTTCATCTATCTCGCCGCCTCCCGGCTACCGGCGCCCGCGCGCCCGGCACGTGTGATCGCGCCGCCGAAAGGCGGCTCGGGCAAGGTGGTGCTGAAACTATGCCGGCCCGATGGCGGCGCGGGAGAGCAACTCTTCAGCAAGCGCGACGGCGATGTCTTCAAGGCGGCGCGGCGGGCGGACTGGGGCGATTCGCTGCTATAGGAATTTTCTTGTTTTGTTCTCGTTTGAAGAGCTATCTTTCGCCTCTTCGATTCGAGTCAATGACGATTCTTTCCACCAGAAAATTTTGGCTGTGAATCGCGAGTATCAAAGTCAGTCAGAATCGTACTGTTGCAGAAAGGTCAGCATCGAATCTTCCCGTTCTGGTATCGAGGATAGCGGGATCGAAATCGGGGATATCATGGCAGAGGCGGCACTGAAATTCGGCGCGGCGGAAACGCCGCTCTATCGCGAGGCACCGAACAATATCGAGGCCGAGCAGGCGCTGCTCGGCGCCATCCTCGTCAACAACGACGCCTTCTACCGGGTCTCGGATTTCCTCAAGCCCGCCCATTTCTACGAGCCGCTGCACCGCCGCATCTTCGAGGTGGCGTCCGAGCTGATCCGCATGGGCAAGATCGCGACGCCGATCACGCTCAAGACCTTCCTGCCGGCCGACGAGAAGGTCGGCGACATGACGGTGGCGCAATATGTCGTGCGGCTGGCGGTGGAAGCGGTCACCGTCGTCAACGCCACCGACTATGGCCGCGCCATCTACGACCTCGCCACGCGCCGGGCGCTGATCACCGTCGGCGAGGACATGGTCAACATCGCCTATGACGCGCCGGTCGACATGTCGCCCTCCGACCAGATCGAGGACGCCGAGCGGCGGCTGTTCGAGCTCGCCGAAACCGGCCGCTATGACGGCGGCTTCGAAAGCTTCAACGATGCAGTCAAGACCGCCGTCGACATGGCCAATGCCGCCTATATGCGCGACGGCCACCTGTCCGGCATCTCGACCGGCCTGCGCGACCTCGACCGCCGCATGGGCGGCCTGCAGCCCTCCGACCTGATCGTGCTCGCCGGACGCCCGGGCATGGGCAAGACCTCCTTGGCCACCAACATCGCCTTCAACATCGCCGAGGCCTATGTCCCGGCGCAGCAGGCCGACGGCACGTTCAAGGCCGCCAATGGCGGCGTCGTCGGCTTCTTCTCGCTGGAAATGTCGTCGGAACAGCTCGCCACCCGCATCATCTCCGAGCAGACCGAGATTTCCTCGTCGAAGATCCGTCGCGGCGAAATCACCGAGATGGATTTCGAAAAACTCGTCGCCTGCTCGCAGACCATGCAAAAGATCCCGCTGTTCATCGACCAAACAGGCGGCATCTCGATCGCGCAGCTTTCCGCCCGCGCGCGGCGCCTGAAGCGCCAGCGCGGCCTCGACCTCATCGTCATCGACTATATCCAGCTGATGCAGGGATCGAGCGCGCGGGCCTCGCAGAACCGCGTGCAGGAAATCACCGAAATCACCACGGGCCTGAAAGCGCTGGCCAAGGAGCTCGGCGTGCCGATCATCGCGCTGTCGCAGCTGTCGCGTCAGGTCGAAAGCCGCGACGACAAGCGCCCGCAACTCTCTGATCTGCGCGAATCCGGCTCCATCGAGCAGGACGCCGACGTGGTGCTGTTCGTCTATCGCGAGGAATACTACCTCAAGAACCGCGAGCCGAAGCTCGGCACCGAGGAATACGTCAAGTGGGAAAACGAGATGAACGAAGCGCGCGGCAAGGCCGAGTGCATCGTGGCCAAGCAGCGCCACGGACCGACCGGCACCGTCAGCCTCGCCTTCCACGGCGAATTCACGCGGTTTTCCGATCTGGCGGAAGAGCATCATCTGCCGGAGAGGTTTGAGTGATCTCTTGAGAAAGGCCTCGTTCCTTCACACCCCCCTCTGTCCTGCCGGACATCTCCCCCGCAAGGGGGGAGATTGGATGTCGCGTTGGCTTTCGCCAATCGTAGACGTTGCAAGATGGGTGCCGTCGCCAAAGCTGCTGATCTCCCCCCTTGCGGGGGAGATGGCCGGCAGGCCAGAGGGGGGTGCTGTCCCGCCGACCTCCGGCAATTGGCGACCGGCACAGCCCTGATGGCCAAATCGCGCGTTCAGTTCATCTGCCAGAATTGCGGCTCGGTGCATCAGCGCTGGGCCGGCAAATGCGATGCCTGCGGCGAGTGGAACACGCTGGTCGAGGAAGGCACCGCCGGCGGCATCGGCTCGGGGCCGGCCAACACGCGCAACGCGCGAAAAGGTCGCGCCGTGGTGCTGACCAGTCTCGCCGGCGACATCGAGGACGCGCCGCGCATCGTCTCTGGCATCGGCGAGCTCGACCGCGCCACCGGCGGCGGTTTTGTCCGCGGCTCGGCGCTGCTGGTCGGCGGCGACCCGGGTATCGGCAAGTCGACGCTTTTGACGCAAGCAGCGGCGGCGCTCGCCTCCAAGGGCCATCGCATCGTCTATGTCTCGGGCGAGGAAGCGGTCGCGCAGATCAGACTGCGCGCTCAGCGCCTCGGCGTCGCCTCGACACCGGTGGAGCTCGCCGCCGAAACCAATGTCGAGGATATTCTCGCCACCATCGCCGACGGCAAGCGGCCGGACCTCGTCATCCTCGATTCCATCCAGACGCTGTGGACCGACCTTGCCGATTCGGCGCCGGGCACCGTCACGCAGGTGCGGGCGGCCGCTCAGGCGATGATCCGCTACGCGAAATCCACGGGTGCGGCGATCGTGCTTGTCGGCCATGTCACCAAGGAGGGCCAGATCGCCGGCCCACGCGTCGTCGAGCACATGGTCGACGGCGTGCTCTACTTCGAGGGCGAAGGCAACCATCACTTCCGCATCCTGCGCACTGTGAAGAACCGTTTCGGGCCGACCGACGAGATCGGCGTGTTCGAGATGTCGGACAAGGGCTTGCGCGAGGTCTCCAATCCGTCCGAGCTTTTCCTCGGCGAACGCCACGCGAAATCGCCGGGCGCCGCGGTTTTCGCGGGCATGGAAGGCACCAGGCCGGTGCTGGTCGAGATCCAGGCGCTGGTCGCGCCCTCCTCGCTCGGCACGCCGCGCCGCGCCGTGGTCGGCTGGGACGGAGCGCGGCTGTCGATGGTGCTCGCGGTGCTCGAGGCGCATTGCGGCGTGCGCTTCGGCCAGCACGACGTCTATCTCAATGTCGCCGGCGGCTACCGGATCTCGGAGCCGGCGGCCGATCTGGCGGTCGCCGCCGCGCTGGTTTCATCGCTCACCGGTCTTGCCCTTCCCGCCGATTGCGTCTATTTCGGCGAAATCAGCCTATCGGGCGCCGTCAGGCCGGTTGCGCATGCGCAGCAGCGCCTCAAGGAAGCCGAAAAGCTGGGCTTTGGAAGCGCGGTGCTGCCGCTCGGCAGCGAGGAAGTTGCCGGGGGGATCGGGGCCGGCGCGTTCCAGCCCACCGAGCTTGCCGACCTTGTGGCGCGCATAGCCGGCTCACGGCGCGGCCGTGCCGACGTCGAGGAGTGATGCGGCTCATCAAGCCGCAAGACAGGAAGTGGGGCGAGAACCATGCCGATTACGCTGCTTGACGGAATCCTCGTCGGCTTCACCCTGGTCTCAGCCATGCTCGCCATGGTGCGCGGCTTCTCCCGCGAAGTGCTGTCGGTCGTTTCCTGGGCAGCAGCGGCGGCGGCGGCGTTCTTCTTCTACAAGCCGGTCCTGCCCTATGTGCAGCCCTATATCGACAACGACAAGATCGCGATGGCGGCTTCCGCCGGCATCGTCTTCTTGATCGCGCTGATCGTCGTCTCCGTCATCACGATGAAGCTTGCCGACTGGATCATCGATTCGCGCATCGGCGCGCTCGACCGCACACTCGGCTTCCTCTACGGCGCGGCGCGCGGCATCCTGGTGGTCGCGGTGGCGCTCCTGTTCTTCAACTGGCTGGCCGGCGCCAAGGCGCCCGCCTGGATCGCCAACGCCAAGTCGCGGCCATTGCTCGAGACGATCGGCGCCAAGCTCGAAAGCGTGCTGCCGGAAAACACCGAGGAACTGGTCAACAAATACACGCATAAGGGCACGCCGCAGGCCGGCGCGCCGGCCACCACCGACCAGCCCGCGGCCGAGCCGCCGGCCGGCGACGACAATGCGCCGGCGCCCGACGACAGCGAGGGCGAGGCGCCTGCCGACAACGAGCCGGCTCCGGCGCCCGCCCCAGCTCCCGCTCCAGCGCCGGCAAACTGACATCCAGGCCGGGCACAGCGCTGGCCTCAGGCAATTTGTGAATGCCTGACGAGGTGCGTTGCGTTCCGCGAGAGATCGCCCTATATGGCGGCTTTAGCGGAGCTTGAGCACCAGATGGCAGACTCAACGGCAGATGCAGGCAATGTCCTTTCCGCCGAGGCCGACGATCATTTCCACGACGAATGCGGCGTGTTCGGCATTTTCGGCCGGCAGGACGCGGCGGCCATCGTCACACTCGGCCTGCACGCCTTGCAGCATCGCGGCCAGGAAGCCGCCGGCATCGTCTCCTATGACGGCACCCAGTTCCATGTCGAACGCCATGTCGGCCTGATCGGCGACACCTTCACCAAGCAGCGCGTCATCGACAGCCTGCAGGGCAATCGCGCCATCGGCCATACGCGCTACGCCACGACCGGCGGCGCCGGCCTGCGCAACATCCAGCCGTTCTTCGCCGAGCTTGCAGAGGGCGGTCTGGCGGTCGCCCACAACGGCAACCTCACCAACGCGCTCACCGTGCAGCGCGCGCTGCAGAAACAGGGCTCGATCTTCTCCTCGACGTCAGACACCGAGACGCTGCTGCATCTGGTCGCGACCAGCAAGGAGCGCGATCTGAATTCGCGCTTCATCGACGCGGTGCGCCAGGTCGAGGGCGCCTTCTCGCTGGTGGCGATGACCGCCAAGAAGATGATCGGCTGTCGCGATCCGCTGGGCATCCGGCCGCTGGTGCTGGGCGACCTCGACGGCGCCTGGATCCTCGCTTCGGAAACCTGCGCGCTCGACATCATCGGCGCCCGCTTCGTGCGCGACATCAAGCCCGGCGAGATGGTGGTCATCACCTCCAAGGGTATCGAGAGCATCTTCCCGTTCGAGCCGCAGAAGACGCGCTTCTGCATCTTCGAATATGTCTATTTCGCGCGGCCGGATTCCTCGGTCGAAGGCCGCAACGTCTACGAAGTGCGCAAGCGCATCGGCGCCGAGCTGGCGCAGGAAAACCCGGTCGAGGCCGACATCGTCGTGCCGGTGCCGGATTCCGGCACGCCGGCCGCGATCGGCTTCTCACAGGCCGCCGGCATCCCCTTCGAGCTCGGCATCATCCGCAACCATTATGTCGGACGCACCTTCATCCAGCCCGGCGATTCGATCCGCCACATGGGCGTGAAGCTGAAGCACAACGCCAACCGCCGCATGATCGAGGGCAAGCGCGTGGTGCTGGTCGACGATTCGATCGTGCGCGGCACCACCAGCCAGAAGATCGTGCAGATGGTGCGCGACGCCGGCGCGAAGGAAGTGCATATGCGCATCGCCTCGCCGCCGACCAGCGCATCCTGCTTCTACGGCGTCGATACGCCCGAGAAGTCGAAGCTGCTCGCATCGCGCATGTCGGTCGAGGAGATGGCGGAGTTCATCCGCGTCGATTCGCTTGGTTTCCTGTCGATCGACGGGCTCTACCGCGCCGTCGGCGAGGCGCGCCGGGACAACGACCAGCCGCAATTTTGCGACGCCTGCTTCACGGGACAGTACCCCACCCGCCTGCTCGACTTCGAAGGCCACGACAATGTGCGCACGCTGTCGCTGCTGGCGTCGAGCGGATCGTAAGCCGGACCATCTTACGGAAGCTTTCACATGACCCTCGACCTTTCCGGCCGTGTGGCGGTCGTAACCGGCGCCTCGCGCGGCATCGGCTATTTCATCGCGAAGGAACTGGCGGCCGCCGGCGCGCATGTGATCGCCGTGGCGCGCACCGTCGGTGGGCTGGAAGAACTTGACGACCAGATCAAGGCCGATGGGCGCGGCCAGGCGACGCTGGTGCCGCTCGACCTGACCGACATGCCGGGCATCGATCGTCTCGGCGGCGCGATCCATGAACGCTGGGGCAAGCTCGACATCCTCGTCGCCAATGCCGGCGTGCTCGGCGTCATCTCGCCGATCGGCCATGTCGAGGCTAAGACCTTTGACAAGGTGATGACCGTCAACGTCACCTCGACCTGGCGGCTGATCCGTTCGGTCGATCCGCTGCTGCGGCTCTCCGATGCCGGCCGCGCCATCATCATGACCTCCAACGCGGCGCATTCGGCGCGCGCCTTCTGGGCGCCCTACGCGGCGTCCAAAGCGGCGGTCGAGACGATGATGCGCTCCTGGGCGCATGAGACCGAGAGCCTGCCGCTGAGGGTGAACGCCGCAGATCCGGGCGCGACCCGCACGGCGATGCGCGCGCAGGCCATGCCCGGCGAGGATCCGGAGACGCTGCCGCACCCCTCCGGGATCGCCAGGCGCATCGTGCCGCTGGCCAGCCCAGAGTTGAAGGAGACGGGCCTGATCTTCCAGGCCAAGCACAACCGCTTCGTCGCCTACAGGCAGCCGGAATAATTCGGGTTCAAAAACGCGTCGCGGCCGACTGAGCCCGCCTGGCGAAAGCCCTCTTCACGGGTCTGTGAACGGTGCTGCGGAAGCGTGTTCCGCCGCCCTGCTTTCGCCGCTCCAAGGGAGTTGCTAGGATCGGTCCGACTCCGACATTCAAGCAAAGCGAGGAATTCCCATGGCTGCTACTCCCAGCGTAGCGTTGGTCTGGTATCTGGTGATCGCCGGCCCACAAGGCGGCATGGTGGTGCTGCCCAGCACCTTCGACACCCGCGAACAGTGCACCAACGCCGTCACCGAATATCAGAAGCAGCCGACGCCGCAGGGCTGGGCCGTGCAATGCGTGCCGAGCGCCTCGCCATTTACGGATGAGGGCGATGCGGAGACGCCGTCGGCGCAGTAGCGGAGCACTCCCCCTCACCCAGCCTCCGCTTCGCTCGGCTGACCTCTCCCCGCTGGGGAGAGGAGGCTGTCAGCGCCGGCGCAAACCTCTTCTCCCCACCGGGGAGAAGGTGGCCGCGTAGCGGCCGGATGAGGGGGCGTCGCGCTTCAGCGCCCCGCGCTCACGCTCAGCGCCGGCTTGTTGTTGATCGTCTGGAACACCACGCAGTAGCGCTCGGTGAGCTTCATCAGTGAATCGATGCGCTCCCGCGGCTCGTCGGTGTCGAGGTCGAACTTCAGCCTTATCTCGCGAAAGCCGACCGGCGCATCGCGGGCGACGCCGAGCGTGCCGCGAAAATCGAGGTCGCCCTCGGCCTCGACGGCGGCGTTGCCGAGCTTGAACTCCAGCGCCGTCGCCACCGCTTTCAGCGTCACGCCCGCGCAAGCGACCAGCGCCTCCAGCAGCATGTCGCCCGAACATAGCTCGAGCCCCGAGCCGCCGGTGGCCGGATGAAGGCCGGCAATGGCGAGCGCCCTGCCCGTCTCCACCTTGCAGGCGATCGACCGGTCGTCGAGCGTGCCGCGCGCTCTCAGCGTGACCAGCGCCTTGGCCGCATCATCGCGATAGGCTTCCTTCAGCGGCGCTTGCATGGCCTTGAGTGCGGTGGCGTCCATTGGGTTGTCCTTCAGATACGTCTTTGTGGTTGATAGCACATAATTCAGCTTGGGTTCCTCGCCCCCATGAAATGGGGGAGAGGTGGCTCGGCGAAGCCGAGACGGAGAGGGGAGCGCCCTACGAAGGCCCCCTCTCCGTCCGCTTCGCGGACACCTCTCCCCCGCCTTTGGCGGGGGCGAGGAACCCAGGTCTTGAGACGCCCCTTTGACTTCCTTCGCTCCGGACATACCTTTGCGATGTCATTCCGCGTGGAGCCTTCATGCGATCCAAGCTCATCTCTTTCGCTTTCCTGGCGCTTGCCGCTTTCGCCCAGCCAGCCCTCGCCGCCGAGACACCCGAACGCCCCGCGCCGACCGGCGGCGTGCTGTCGCTGTTGCCGCCGCCGCAGGTGACCGAGCATTCGGTCACGCTCGGCGGGCGCAAGCTGGACTACCAGGCCAAGGCCGGCACGCTCTCGCTCCTGTCGGGCAAGGGCGAGGTCACGGCCGAGATCTTCTATGTCGCCTACACGCAGCAGTCGCCCGCCCCGGCGAAGGATCGGCCTATCACTTTCGTGTTCAACGGCGGGCCGGGCGCGGCGTCGGCCTATCTGCATCTCGGCGCGATCGGGCCGCGCATCGTCGAGACCGCAGCCGACGGCGAGTTCCGGCCACCGCCGCAAAAGCTCATCGACAATCCCGACAGCTGGCTCGACATGAGCGACCTCGTCTTCGTCGATCCGGTCGGCACCGGCTACAGCCGGGAGGCGCCTGGGCACGAGGGCAAAGAGTTCTGGAGCGCCGATGCCGACGCCAGCTCGGTCGGCGCTTTCATCCGGCTCTACCTGGCGCAGAACGGCCGCACCGGATCGCCGCTGTTCCTCGCCGGCGAGAGCTATGGCGGCTTTCGCGCGGCGCTGCTTGCCCGCACGCTGCAGGAGGATGTGGGCCTGAGCCCCAGCGGCATCGTGCTGATCTCGCCGGCGCTGGAATTCATGCTGGTGCGGCCCGACCAGTTCGACCAGTTGCACTGGGCGCTGGAGCTGCCGTCGCTGGCGGCGACCCGCCTAAAGGGCGATGGCGTGAGCGGCGACGCGCTGCGCGACAGGCTGGCCGAGGTCGAGCACTACGCGCTCGGCGACTACCTAACGGCGTTGAACAGCGGACTGGAGCAAGGCGGCAAGCTGGCAAGCGGACGCGTTTCGGAGCTCACTGGCCTGCCGCTCGAGCTCGTCCAACGCAACTTCGCCCGCATCCCGACAGGCCTTTTCGCCAAGGAATTCCAGCGTGCCACGGGCAAGGTGCTCAGCCCCTATGACGCCACCATCGGCACCGCCGACATCGCGCCGCAGAGTGCGCGTGACGTCGGCCCCGATCCGGTGCTCGACCGCAGCGTTCCGGTGCTGACCTCCGCCTTCGTCGCCTATGCCCGCGACGAGCTCAACTACCGCACCGATGTCAGCTACCGGCTGCTCAATGGCGAGGTCACCCGCAACTGGGACTACGGCACCTCGGGACAGGGCTATGCCGGCGTGATGAACGACCTGCAGCGCGCCCGCTCGCTCAACCCGGCGCTCGGCGTCGTCATCGTCAACGGCTATACCGACCTCGTCACGCCCTATCTCGCCTCGCGCTATCTTTTGAACCAGCTTCCTTCGCTGTCCGACGCCAAGCCGATCCGGCTCGATGTCGTCGAAGGCGGCCACATGATGTATCTGCGGCCGGACGGGCGGCGCGCGCTGAAGGATGCGGCATCGGAGCTTTACCAGGCGACGCAGTGAGCGCTACCGGCGGTCCCTGCTGCGGCGCGATGGTGAGGTCAGGAATCGGTACTACCGCTGGCCGTTGGCGGACGACGACCGGACAGGGCTTCAACGGCGTCTTCTATGCTGGCAGGCTGCCGCTCGACGTCCTCCAGATATAGTCGCCCGGCGACAATCTGACCGTCGACAATTTCGAACAGCGCGACCCCGCGCACCTCGAAGGGCTGCCCGTCGGAGCGAGTACCCGACCAATGCCATTCGATCCAGGTCGTGTCGCCGTCCTGGACCGAGCGCGTGACCGCCGCGTGGAAGTCGGGTATTCCCGCGAACATGGCCTCCCAGTTGGCCCGCATCTGGTCCCGCCCGACGAAGGCTCTGCCCGGGTGCGCCGGCTGTACGCTCCGATAGTTCTCGTGGATGAGAGCGGTGACGGCGTCGAGATCATGCGCGTTCATCGCGGTGACCAGGCGATCGATCACGTCAGTCATCGAACTTCCGGACTTGTGCAACGCAGGCATTGGCGCTCTCCGTGGTCTACTGCCGGTGCGAGCCACGCCGATCAATTCGCGCGCCTCAAAATTACCTGATCGGGCTATGGCCGTCCAGCATTGCAAGGCTCCGAACATGCTCGCTGCCTCCTTGCGCGATATCGTCAGCAACCACTTCTGAGTGGCTTCGTCCGCGCAAGCCCGCCTTAAGCATCGGGAGAATGCAGGTCGCTCGCCGCTGCCCCAATGCAAGCGCCCTGCTGGAGCAGCGCAGCTCTTGCGTTCACTCGTATAGCTGCCACCTCCAGGCAAGCAGATCGATACATGGCCGAAGTCGTCGTCCTCGATAGCCGCGAAAGGGTGCTGGCCGGCATCCTGTTCACGGCTTCCGCCTATTTCCTGTTTTCGGCGCAGGACGCCTCGATCAAGCTTCTGGTCGCCGGCATGACGGTCTGGCAGATCATGTTCGTGCGTTCCATCACCGTGCTCCTCGCCTGCGGCGCGATCGGCGGGAAGCGGCTGTTCGCCGATACGATCGATTCGCCGATCGTCAAGCCGATGCTGGTGCGCAGCGCCTTCACGCTGGCCGCCTGGCTTTGCTACTACAACGCCGCCCGCTCGCTGCAGCTCGCCGAGCTCACGACCATCTATTATGCCGCGCCGATCATCGTGACCGTGCTGTCGGTGCTGATCCTGGGCGAGACGGTGCCGCTGTTGCGCTGGACCGCGGTGTTCATCGGTTTCGTCGGTGTCTTCATCGCCTGCGATCCGACGCGGCTCGGCCTTTCCGTGCCGGTGCTTCTGGTGCTGGCCGCCGCGGTTTTGTGGGGCATAGCCGTCGTGCTCATGCGCAAGACCGCCATGCAGGAGCGCACCATGATCCAGCTCGTGCTCAACAATTTCTATTTCCTGCTCTTCTCGGCAGTACCGGCGCTGATCTGGTGGTGCATGCCCGACGGGCCGCAGCTCCTGCTGCTCATCAGCGTCGGGGCACTCGGCGGGGTGGCGCAATATGTGCTGTTCGAAGGCATGAAGCGCGCGCCGGTATCGATCGTGGCGCCGTTCGAATACACCTCGCTGGTGTGGGCCTTCGCGCTGGGCTTCGCCATCTGGGGCGACGTGCCGCGCACGGAGGTGTTCATGGGCGCGGCGCTGATCGTCGGCGCCGGCCTGCTAATCGTCGGCAACGAGCATTTCCGCAAGCGGGAGCAGGCCTGATGACAGAAGGCTGTCAGGAGCAACCAGGTAGGCTGGCGCCATGACGGACACGCTCGATATGCCGCAGAAGCTCACGCTTGGCGCCGCCGACGCAGCGGCCGAGCGCACGCTCGGCATCATCCTGGTGTCGGCATCGGCCATCGCCTTCGCGCTTACCGGCGTGCTGACCAAGTCGATCCATGCCGATCCGCTGACCATCACCTGCTGGCGCGGTTTTTTCGGCTCGATCCTGATCACGCTCTATGTGCTCTGGCGCCGGCGCCGCTCGGGCGGGCGCGAGAGCCTCAGATTGGGCTGGCGCGGCTGGCTGCTGGCGGTCGAGGGTGCCGCCGCTAGCATCGCCTTCATCTCGGCCTTCAAATACACCTATGTCGCCAATGTCGCGGTCATCTACGCGACATCGCCCTTCATCGCCGCACTGCTTGCCTTCCTTCTGGTGCGGGAGAAATTCCGGCTGCAGACGATGCTGGCAGCGGCCGTGTCGCTGTGCGGCGTCGCCATCATGGTTGGCGGCGGCCTCGGCAGCGGCCATCTGTTCGGCGACGGCCTGGCGCTTTTGATGACTGCCGGCAGCGCGCTTTACATGATCACGGTGCGCGCCTTCCGCGACTCGCCGGTTGTCTGGGCGGGCGCGGTCTCGGCCTTCCTGCTCTTCGTGCTCGGCTGGTTCGTCACCGATCCGCTGGCCGTCTCGACGCGCGACGTGGTGCTGCTTGCCACCTTCGGCTGCTCATTCGCCCTGGCCTCGATCCTGTGGACGGAAGGCTCGCGGCTCATTCCGGCGGCCGAATCCGGCCTGCTGGGCTCGGCCGAAGTGCCGTTCGCCATCCTGTTTGCCCTCGTCTTCCTCGGCGAAACCCCGCCCATGGCCAGCGTCATCGGCGGCGCCATCGTGCTTTGCGCGGTCTTTGCCCATGCCGGACGCGACTGGCTGAAGGCGAAATCGGCGCGCTCGTAAAAATATTTTGCCAATCGCGGAACCATCATCCGGTTCAGGCATTGTTAGATCGACGGGTCACCCCCCAAGTCCCCCCAAACCCCTCGACCCGTCCGACTAGAAGCCG
The DNA here is from genome assembly GCF_004010375.2 of Mesorhizobium sp. M2E.F.Ca.ET.209.01.1.1. NCBI lineage: Bacteria > Pseudomonadati > Pseudomonadota > Alphaproteobacteria > Hyphomicrobiales > Phyllobacteriaceae > Mesorhizobium > Mesorhizobium sp. M2E.F.Ca.ET.209.01.1.1. The sequence continues at coordinate 96,902 of NZ_SADP02000015.1, forward strand.
ACCCGCAAAAAGGTCGGCTTTTTCTTTGGGGACTTCCTGGCCGATCATCACGGCAGGGTCAGGCCGTCGCCGAGCAGTTCCACCAGATCTCGCGCCGGGCGCGGAGCCTGGCGGCTGAGCCGGATGGCGAAGTCGGCAATCGGCAAAGGCGGCAGGTCGACATCGGCGGGCGCTTCCACGATGCCGGAATGGGCAAAACGCCGGGTGCGCGGCGTCAGCGCGATGCCGGCATTGACCGCGCTGCGCAGGCCGGCAAGGCTGGCGCTGCCGGCGGCGATGCGATAGCGGCGGCCGGCAGCGTCGAGCGCGTTGAGCGCCGCCTCGCGGAAGCCGCAATAGGGATCGAGCAGCGCCAGCGGCACGGCTTCGGACCGAGCCGCCAGGCCTTTTTCGGAGCAGAGCCACAGCATCTGCTCGCTGATCACGGCCGTTTCATCCGGCGACGGGGCGTGGCGCATGGTGATCGCGAGGTCGAGTTGGCCCGCCTGCACCGCCGACCCGAGTTCCAGGGAACGGCCGACACGCAGCTCGATCCGGACGCGGGGATGGCTGGCGGCGAAGGCCCTCAGCAGGTCCGGCAACCCGTGGTCGGCGAAATCCTGCGTCATGCCGATGGCGATGCGGCCGCCGGCGCGCGCGCCTTTCAGCGCCAGCCACGCCTCGGTGTGCACGGCAAGGATGCGCCGGGCATGGCCGACAAGATCCTCGCCGGCCGGCGTCAGCCCGCGCCCCCTGCCCTGCGGGATGAGCAGCGGCTCGCCGACGATTTCTTCGAGCCGCTGCATCTGCGCGGTCACCGCCGATGGCGTGCGGCCGACAGCGGAGGCGGCCTTGGCCAGCGAGCCGCCATCGACGAAGGCGAGGAAGGTTTTCAGCAGGTCGGGATCGAGCATTTCCATGCTTCGATGATATCGAAGTATCCATCAAAAACAATTCGATTTTATTGAATACATGCCGGTGACATGATCCTCTCATCGAAGGCGAAGCGCCCAACCCAAGGAGAGAAAAATGCCGATCATCAACATCAGCGTCACCAGCAAGCCTGACGCGAAGCTGTCCGCCGCGATCGCCAAGGACATCACCGAGATCACCGCCAAGGAGCTACGCAAGGACCCGACAATCACCGCGGTCGCGGTCAACTACATCGACCCGCAACACTGGTTCGCCGGCGGCAAGTCGCTGGCCGCGCACGGGACCAAGACGTTCTGGCTGGATATCAAGGTCGTCGACGGCACCAACACCAAGCTCGAGCTCGAAGCCTATCTGAAGGCGATCTTCGAGGCTTTCGGCCGGCTGCTCGGCGGCGTGCATGAGGAAAGCTATGCCTTCGTGCATGAGGTACCGGCGGCCGCCTATGGCTACGGCGGCAAGAGCCAGGAGTTCCGGTTCATCAGCGGGAGGCTGAAGGCGGCATGAGGGTGTTGTGCTCGCTCCTCCCGCCTGGACGGCACGCTATCCCGCGGGAGGATGAAGTCTTGTATCCAGCGCGAAATCCTCCTGCAGGTGCGGCTTGTAGAGGCCGCTCGCCTGGCCGGGATCGAACACCAGGTTCCAGCTGTGCTGGGACACAGCGCTCGGAATCAGGAACAAGGGGTGGTCCGCCAGCAGACCGTCGCCAAATTGCTGCTGCCCTGCGCTTGGAATGCCTGGCCGAAGCCAGTTCGCGTTTGGGATATCGCCGATTTCCACGACATGAATTTTCGAAGGATCGGCGATCTCGAATGCCGTCAGCACGTGGCGGACAGTATCCAGCGTCCGGAATCCCTTGTGTACGGCCACCTCGAGAATGGCGGTCGAGGGGTCTATGGATGCATAGACAGCCCTTACCCCTTTGCTGTTCCACCTTCCTCCGAGTTTGAAGGCTCCCTCGCCGCTGTCCCAGCTTGCCTGGAAGCGTTTGTGGTCAAGTCTCCAGCCGAGGACTTCTCCCGTCCCCAGATAACCCGGCAAAGGCGTCACGCGTAGACACCATAGTCAAGCCGTTCGAGGAATTCCTGCACAAGCATAGTGCCCGCCGCCGTGGCCAAGAGGTCGATCGGTCGCCGGTTGTCCAAGCCCATGGCGGGCTCAATCATCCATTTCTCGGCCGCTTCCTGAGTGCCAAGAACGGACGTGGCCTTGGTGAGAACCCTGGCGAAATTCCAGGTCCTTGAGCCCTGCTCGCGATTGAGTGTCCGGGAGTGATCCGATTTGTGCCGCTGAAATGTCCGCTCGCTCATGCCGAATGCAGCCTCGAAGGCATCCGCTTCGATGACGGTCAGTTGCCTGACAAGGCTTTCCAGGGCCTGGCTTGGAATTCCGTGCAGGATCATTTCATGGGCCTCGAGCGGGCTGGATACCGAGGATCCAAGAACCTTCGGCCCGCCGAACAGATCGACCAGCCGTTCGAACTCCGGCTCCATGTGTGGTGCTTCGGCGAACCCCGCCGGGAAACTGGCCATGTTCACGTCTCCGTCACGTGTCATATTATTTACGACACTTGTCACGATGTTTCAAGTGGCGATCGAAGTAGTGCATCACTCCGCATTGACCTTGCCCGCGCTTCCGCTACCCTCTGCCACCAAAGCGGCCGCTCAAGAGCCGCGTCCTGGAGGAGACTGGGAGAGCGGCATGATCCTGACCCTGGCGCTGCTGGCGGGCCTTGTCTTTGCCTGGCTGCTTATCGCCGTGATCGAAAGGTTCCGGCTCGACCTGCGTTTCACCCAGGCGCTGCTCTATGTGCCGTTCAAGCTCGCCTACCGCATCGCAGACAACCGCATCCGCATCGCCCGCAGCGCCAAGACACCGGTCATCTACGTGGTCTCGCACCAGTCGCGCATCGAGCCGGCGCTGATGCTGTCGCTGCTTCCCGACGACACGCTGCATATTCTGGACGAGGCTTCGGCGCGCTCGCCCTGGCTGGAGCCTTGGCGCGAGCTTGCCCGCACCATCGCCTTCAATGCCGAGCATGTCTTCGTCAGCCGGCGGCTGGTGCGCGTGCTGAAGGGCAAGGGACGGCTCGCCGTCTACCTGCCGGACAATGTCGAGCCGGACGTCAAATCCTTCCGGCTGTTTCGCGCCATCACCCGCATCGCCATGCAGGCCGATGCCCGCATCGTGCCGATCTTTGTTGCCGGCACGCGCGACCTGCCGGTGTCGCTGACGCCGAAGGAGAAAGCGCCCCGCCACTGGTTCCCGCGGCTTTCGGTGAGCGTGCTGGAGCCGATGACCATCGCCGAGCTGGTGGCGCGCAATCCCGACATGGCCTCCAACACCAACGCGCTGTTCGACCGGTTCGCAGAGGCGCGGCTTTTCGGCGCCAATCTCGACCGTGGCCTGTTCCTCGCCATGCGCGACGCCGCCGATCGCGTCGGTCCGTCGCATCCGATCATCGAGGACGTGATTTCGGGTTCGCTCAGCTACCGCAAGCTGTTCATCGGTGCGCGCGTGCTCGGACGCCGTTTCGAGGCGGTGACGGCGCCAGGCGAAGCGGTCGGCGTGCTCCTGCCCAACGCCAATGGCGTGGTGCTCACCTTCGTCGGCCTGATGTCGGCGGCCAGGGTTGCGGCGATGATCAACTACACCGCCGGCCCGGCGAGCGTGACCGCGGCGATCCGCACCGCCGTCATCCGCACCGTGGTGTCCTCCCGCGCTTTCGTCGAAAAAGCCGGCATCGACGACATCATTGCCGCGGTCGAGGCGGGCGGCGCGAAGATGCTGTGGCTGGAAGACGTGCGCGCCGGCGTGACGGCGCTGGACAAGGTCGCCGCCGCGCTTTTGTGGCGCTTTCCGCTGCAGCGGCAGCAAGCCTCGAAGCCCGCTGTCATCCTGTTCACCTCCGGCTCGGAAGGCACGCCGAAGGCGGTGGTGCTGTCGAACCGCAGCCTGCTTGCCAATGTCATGCAGGCCGAGGCGCGCGTTTCCGTCTCGCCGGCCGACATCCTGCTCAACGTACTGCCGGCTTTCCATTCCTTCGGGCTCACCGGCGGCACCATCCTGCCGCTGGTGCTGGGCGTAAAGCTGTTCCTCTACCCCTCGCCGCTGCACTACAAGATCATCCCCGAGATCGCCCGCAAGGTGAAGCCGACCGTGATGTTCGGCACCGACACGTTCCTGGCTAACTATGCCCGCACCGCCAAGGACGGCGACTTCTCCAGCCTACGCTTCGTCGTGGCCGGCGCCGAGGCGGTGAAGCCGGAGACGCGACGCACCTACCGCGACCGCTTCGAGGCCTCGATCGTCGAAGGTTTCGGGCTGACCGAGGCCGCGCCCGTGGTGGCGGTGAACACCGCCATCCACAGCCGCGACGGCACGGTCGGCCGGCCGCTGCCGGCCATCCGCATAAAGCTGGAGCCCGTTGAAGGCATCACCGAGGGCGGCCGGCTGTGGCTAGACGGACCGAACATGATGATGGGCTACATGAGCGCCGACCGCCCCGGCGAATTGCAGCCGTTGGAAGGCTGGCACGACACAGGCGACATCGTCTCGATCGACCGCGAGGGCTTCATCACCATACGCGGCAGGGCAAAGCGCTTCGCCAAGATCGCCGGCGAGATGGTGTCGCTGGGCGCCGTCGAGATGCTGGTGCAGTCGCTGTGGCCGGAAGAGCGCCACGCGGCGGTGGCCGTGCCCGACAAAAGGCGCGGCGAACGCATCGTGCTGGTCACCACCGCCGACGACGCCAATGCCGAGGAACTGCGCCAGTTCGGCAAGAAGGCCGGCGCCGCGGAGTTGATGGTGCCCAACGACATCATCAAGGTGGAAGAGATCCCGGTGCTGGGCTCGGGCAAGACGGATTACGTCTCGGCCCGCAAGCTAGCGATCGACAGGCTGGGGTCGGGCGTGGCGGCGTAGGCGCGCGCTTACCCGATATCCGAAGGCGGCACCTTCTCGCCCTCGCGCATGGCCCGCTTCGAATAAGCGCGCACCGAGAACGGCAGGAAGAGCAGATAGCCGGCGACCGAGGCCGTCAGCGTGTACCAGGGATAGGTCATCAGCAAGAGGATGTAGAGCACCACGCCCAGGATGACCGGCAGCACCCTGTCGCCCGGCACCTTGACGCTTTTGCCCGAATAGACCGGCAGGCGGCTGACCAGCAGAAATGCGACCAGTACCGTGAAGCCGGTGGCGATAAAGGCGGCCGGGCGGCTCGGCTCCAGCCCGAGCCGCAGGAAATAGAGATAGAGCGGCAGCATGACCAGCACGGCGCCCGCCGGAGCCGGCACGCCGACGAAATATTCGGACTGCCACGCGGGCTGGTCGGTGTCGTCGGCCAGCACGTTGAAGCGGGCGAGCCGCATGCCACAGGCGATGGTGAACAAAAGCGCGGCGATCCAGCCCGGCGAACCGGCGCGGTCGAGCAGGAAGGCGTAGAGCACCAAAGCCGGCGCCACGCCGAAATTGACGATGTCGGCCAGCGAATCCATCTGCGCGCCGAATTTCGAGGTGGCCTTCAGCATGCGCGCCAGCCGCCCGTCGATGCCGTCGAGTAAGGCGGCGAGCAGCACCATGACCACCGCGATCTCGAAACGGTTCTCGAAGGCGAAGCGGATGCCGGAAAGGCCGGCGCAGATGGCAAGCACCGTAACCAGATTGGGCAGCACCATGCGCATCGGGATCTCGCGGATGCGCGGACCGCCGCTGGCATGGGCCTCGAATTTTTTGAAGGGCGCGCCCAACGCTCAGGACACCCTGACCAGGGGCGTGACCGCCGTGCCGCCGAATTCGGCAAGCACGGTCTCGCCGCCAACCGCTGTCTGGCCGACCGCGACGCGCGGCACGGCGCCCGACGGCAGGAAGACATCGACGCGCGAGCCGAAGCGGATCAGGCCGAAACGCTCGCCGATGGCGATCGTGCCGCCGGCCTCGGCCCAGCAGACGATGCGCCGCGCCACCAGGCCGGCGATCTGAACGGCGGCGATCGTGCCGTTTGGGCTGTCGATGACCAGGCCGTTGCGCTCGTTCTCGGCACTGGCCTTGTCGAGCTCGGCATTGAGGAATTTGCCCGGCTTGTGCTCGATGCGGGTGATCCGGCCACGCACCGGGGCGCGGTTGATGTGGCAGGAAAACACGTTCATGAACACCGAGATGCGGGTCATTTCGCCCGGGCCTAGGCCAAGCTCGCTCGGCGGCACGGCCGGGCCGACCGCCGAGATCACGCCGTCAGCCGGGCTCACCACCAGCCGGTCGTCGACCGGCGTGACCCGCTCGGGGTCGCGGTAGAAATAGACGCACCAGGCGGTGAGGATCAGCCCGATCCAGAACAGGATCGAGGAGAAATAGCCGAGAAACAGCGTCGCAGCGGCGAAGGCGGCGATGAAGGGATAGCCTTCGCGATGGATCGGAACGAACGTATTCTTGACCGAGTCGAGAAGCGTCATAGGGCTGGGGACGGTCCCTGTTTCAGGTTGCGCCTCAATAGCGGAAAGCCCCCCTCCCCGCAACGCAACAATGGGGAAGAGTGGGGAGACCGGGCACAGCGATGATAGCCTCGACTTTCAACAAGACTGTAGGAACCCGGCCGCCTCATCCGTCCTAGGCTGGCGAACCCGCCAAACGGAGCCAGCCAAATGTCTTCATCGAGCAGCGTCAGGAAAGCCAATATCGTCACCGAGGGCCTTGCCTTCGGCGAGTCGCCGCGCTGGCATGACGGCCGGCTCTGGCTGTGCAACTGGGGAACCGGCGAGATTGTCGCTATGGCCGAGGACGGCAATAGCGAGGTCATGCTCACGGTGCCGGCCGTCCTGCCCTATTCGATCGACTGGCTGCCGGATGGACGATTGCTCGTCGTATCCGGGCGCGAAGGCCTTCTGCTCGGGCAGGAAGCGGATGGAACGCTCGCCACTCATGCCGATCTCCGAGGCCTGTCGAAAAACCCCTGGAATGAAGTCGTGGTCGATGGGCGCGGCAACGTCTACGTCAATGGCGGCGGGCCGGCACCAGCGCAGGGCGAGCATTTCGGACCGGGCACGATCGTGTTGATCACACGGGACGGCTTGGTTCGGCAGGTCGCCGAGAATATCGCTTTCGCGAACGGCATGGCGGTGACGCCGGACAACCGGACGCTGATCGTCGCCGAATCCCACGCCAACCGATTGACCGCCTTTGACCTCGCGGCGGATGGCGGCCTTTCCAACCGGCGCGTCTGGGCCGATCTCGGCAACGACTATCCCGACGGCGTCTGCATCGATGCCGAAGGCTGCGTCTGGTATGCTGATGTACCGAACCGGCACTGTGTCAGAGTGCGCGAAGGCGGCGAGAAAATCGACCGGGTCGAGGTCGATCGCGGTTGCTTTGCCTGCATGCTGGGCGGAGCCGACGGCAGGACGCTTTTCATCCTCGCCGCCGAATGGCGCGGTTTCGAGCATATGGTGAGCGACGCCCGCACCGGTCAGGTGCTGAGCATCGCCGTATCCGCGCCGGGAGCCGGATGGCCTTCCTACACCTCCGGCACGCGCTGGTAGTTGGCGATGTCGGCCTTGACGCCGAGCCGCGCGATGGTTTCCTGCGCGCTGAAGGCGATGCGTTCGTGGGCCGCCTTGACGATCGGCACCACCTTGTCGACGGCGTCCTGGCTTTCCCACTCGACCATGGTGACGATGTTGAACTCGCCCGGGCCGGAGAATTGTTCGAGCAGGAAATCCTGCACGAAGCCTTCCTGCCGGCGCAGCAATTCATGCGTCATGAAGACCCTGCTCAGGATTTCGTCGCGCGCCTCGGCCGGCACGACGAATTTGTCGACCCGGAACACGCTGCCGGTGCGGTGATTTTCAGTGCTCATTTCGATCTGTCTCCGATTTGGACGGTTGCCTGGCAGGTGGCTCGGAGACGGTTTGCAAGCTCAAGATAGGTTGAGGTCAAGGGGGATTTTCGACTGCTTGGAGGCGCGGCGCCGACGCTGCTGATCTCCCCCTTGTGGGGGAGATTAGCGCTCCATCGTCTCAGCTTACCTCCGCCGTTCTCCTGCGCACGATCACGCCCAGCTCGTCGCTTTCCCGCGCGATGCGCAGGCGCTCCTCTGCCTCGGTCGCCTCGCGCTGGCGGTCCCACATCGAGGCGTAGAGGCCGTGTTTGGCCAGCAGCGCGGCATGCGTGCCGCGCTCGGCGATCTGGCCGTCCTTCAGCACGATGATCTCGTCGGCCGAGACCACCGTCGACAGGCGGTGGGCGATGACGATGGTGGTGCGGCCCTTGCTGACCTGGTCGAGCGCGGCCTGGATTTCCTGCTCGGTGTGGCTGTCCAGCGCCGAGGTCGCCTCGTCGAGCATCAGGATCGGCGGCGCCTTGAGGATGGTGCGGGCGATCGCCACGCGCTGCTTTTCGCCGCCCGACAGCTTTAAGCCCCGCTCGCCGACCATCGACTTGTAGCCTTCGGGCAGCTTGTCGATGAAAGGGCCGATCTGGGCGAGCTCGGCAGCCTTGCGCACCTCCTCCTCGCTGGCCCCGATGCGGCCGTAGCGGATGTTGTAGGCGATGGTGTCGTTGAAGAGCACGGTGTCCTGCGGCACCATGCCGAGCACAGCGCGCAGGCTCTCCTGGGTGACGTCGCGGATGTCCTGGCCGTCGATCAGCACCTGGCCGGACTGCACGTCGTAGAAGCGGAACAGAAGCCTGGAAATGGTCGACTTGCCGGCGCCTGACGGGCCGACAATCGCCACCGTCTTGCCGGCGGGCACCTCGAAGGAGACGCCCTTTAGGATCTTGCGGTTCGGATCGTAGGAGAAATGCACGTCGCGGAACTCGACCTTGCCGGGGCCGACCTTCAGCGGCTTGGCGTCCGGCCTGTCGACGATCTCCTGCGGCACGTCGAGCAGGTCGAACATGTGCTCGATGTCGGTCAACCCCTGCCGGATCTCGCGGTAGATGAAGCCGATGAAATTGAGCGGCACCGAAAGCTGGATCAGCATGGCGTTGATGAAGACGAAGTCGCCGACGCTCTGCGTGCCGGCCTGTACTTCCAGCGCCGACATGCACATGACGACGACGGTGCCCAGGCCGAAGATGAGGCCCTGGCCGAAGTTCAGCCAGCCGAGCGATGTCCAGGTCTTGGTCGCGGCGATCTCATAGCGCGCCATCGAGCGGTCGAAACGCTCGGCCTCCATGCGCTCATTGGTGAAATATTTGACCGTCTCGAAGTTGAGCAGCGAGTCGATTGCCTTGGTGTTGGCGTCGGTGTCGCTATCATTCATGTCGCGGCGGATCGAGATGCGCCAGTCGCTGGCCTTGACCGTGAACCAGACATAGAGCCAGACGGTGACGGCGACGACCGCGACATATTTCCAGCCATAGGTGAAGGCGAAGATGCCGGCCGTCAGCGCGAATTCGAGGATGGTCGGCGCCGTGTTCAGCATGATGAAGCGCACGATCGTCTCGATGCCCTTGGTGCCGCGCTCGATGATGCGCGACAGGCCGCCGGTGCGGCGCTCGAGATGGAAGCGCAGCGACAGCTCGTGCATGTGGACGAAGGTGCGGTAGGCGAGCTGACGCACCGCATATTGCCCGACGCGGGCAAACAGCGCGTCGCGCAACTGGTTGAAGCCGAGCTGGACCAGGCGCAGCACGTTATAGGCGATGACCAGCGCCACGGGCGCGAGCAGGAAGGACGGCAGCGGAGGCGGCGTCTTGGCGGCATGAGCCAGCGCATCCGTCGCCCATTTGAAGAAATACGGGCCGGCAACCAAAGTGAGCTTGGCCACGACCAGAAGCAGCGTCGCCCAGGTGACACGAGCTCTGAGATCGGCGCGCTCGGCCGGCCACATATAGGGCCAGAGGTTGCGCAGGGTCGTGAGAGTGCCGGCTTCGGCGGATACGGTCTTTTCGGCCACTAGTCTTGCCTTTTGGGTGCGGGGCAGCAGGAAGCAACGAGTTGGTTGAGCGAGGCGGAGACGCCCGCGAGCGCGATATGGTCGACCGCGTAGCGGGAGCGCTGGCGGTCGGCCTCGAAGCGGACGAGCCCGGCCTCGACCAGGATCTTCAGGTGCTGCGAAACGGTCGATTGGGCGAGGTCGAGATGGTCGACCACCTCCCGGCACGAGCAGCAGGAGCTGGCCGAGAGGCGTTTCAGGATCTCGATGCGCGCCGGATGCGAGAGCGCCGCCAGGCGCAGCGCGACGGCGCGGCTGTCAGCGCAACGGCTTTCGGGGGATTCGGTCATCGTCCATCGGCGATAGACGATGGATGATGGGAGGGCAAGCTAGGCGGATGGGTAGATTGAGGTGAGGCGCCCGCCATTCGCGTTCGTCATCCTAGGGCGGAGCGCCGCGCAGCGGCGCGCAGACCCTAGGATCCATGCCGTTACCTCAGAACATCCCGGCGATCGGGAATTCTCACCTGTCCTGGCCGATGGCACTAAACAGCGCCATTCTGCACCGCTGCATCCTTCGGCAGCCGTCACGGCATGGATCCTAGGGTCTGCGCGCGTCGCTTCGCTCCTTGCTCCGCCCTAGGATAACGAAATCGCTACTCCGTCTTCGGCGTGGTCATTTGCTCGCCCATGGCCTTCAGGTCGGCATCCTCGCCTTCCTTGGACTTGGACGGCACCTTGAACACCTGGCCCGGCCAGATGCGGTCGGGATCGCGGATCTGGTCCTTGTTGGCGAGGTAGATGGTCGAGAAGCGCGTGCCATGGCCGTAGACGCGCCGCGAGATGCGCCAGAGCGTGTCGTTGCGGCGGATGATGACGGCGCCGTCGGCATGTTCGAGCTTCGGCGCGACCGTCTCGGCCACGTCGGCCGACGGCGTCGCCTCCGCGACCTTGGCCGGAACCTCGGCGGGCTTACCCGCTTCGGCCGTTGCCGCCGGTTTGGCTTCCGCGGCCTGGGATCCGGCGCCCTGGACCTGTGCGAGTTTGGTCTCGGCCGGCTTGGCCTCGCCGGTCTTCGTCTCGTTCGGAGCGACGGCTGCGATCGACTCGCCGGGTTCACGCTCGAACGGCACGGCGGCGCGGGCGACGACCTTGACGCCGTCGCTGTCCAGGCCATCGACATGGATGGTGTAGTTGCCGACCGGGATGTCGCGGGTCGCTTCGATCAGGAAATGGCCGTCGGCGGAGGTCTGCGCATCGCCGAGCAGGATGGCGTCGGCATAGGCGCGCACCTTGCGGCCGGGATCGGCCGTGCCTGCAACGAAGATCTTGCTGCCGTCGATCTCGACCGCTTCGACGGCGATCTTGGGCTCGGCTGCAGCCGGCGCGGTTGCCTGGTCCGTGGCGGCCGGCGCGGTCGTGGCCGAGGCCGTATCGGATGCAGCCGGCGCGGTCGTTGCGGGGGCCCGGGCTGCCGGTGCCGCCTGACTGGTGGTGGCCGGCGCCGCCGGCTTGGTCTCGGCCTGCGGCATCGTGATCAGTTGCGAGGCCTTGCCCGGTTCCTCGACCATCGCCAGAACCTGGCCGGTCGGGCTTTGCGGCACCGAGACGACAGCGGTCTGGGCCGAGGCGATGGCCGTGCCGCCAACCGTCTGGCGCAGCGTGATCGTATAGTCGCCGGGCTTCAGCGGATCGTCGAGCACGATGGCGAAGGCGCCGTCGGGGCCGGAATCGGTCGAGCCGAGCACCGTGCCGCCACTCAGGATCTCGACCTTGGCGTTGGGCGCGGCGCTGCCGGCGACGACGATCGAGCCGTTGCTTTCGACGCGCACGACATCGAAGGTCGGCAATGTCGGGCCCCCCGCGGCGGCAGGCGCCTGGGCGGCTGGAGCGGTCGCGCTGTTGGCCGATGCCATCGTGTTGGCCGGCGCCATGGCATTGTTCGCCGGCGCCATGGTATTGGCGGGCGCCATTGTGTTGGCCGGGGCCATCGTGTTTGCTGGAGATTGCGGCACGCGCGACTCGGTGGCCGTGCTCGAGGATTCAGCCGGTTTCGCATCGGTCTGCGGAAGCGCCGCGACCTGCGCCGGTTTCTGGTTGTTGATGTAGGGATCGAGCGCACCCGACCCGTAGGCGACCGCCGCGACGACGGCCACGCCGCCCGCCGCGAACAAGAACGCCTTAGAAGGATTGATAGCCATAACTTTATATTGCCCCCTTAGCCACCTAACGCCCGGTCTAGCGTGTTTTCTCCACGCTCACAAGAAAAAGCCCGTCCGCGGGCTTGACCGCGCCAACCGTCCCCATCACCAATCATCGCCATGAACACGATTCGATCCGTCTGCGTCTATTGCGGCTCGTCTCCGGGCCGCGACGAGGCCTATATCAAGGCCGGCCACACGCTTGGCCGCTCGCTTGCCAAATCCGGGTTGCGCCTCGTCTATGGCGGCGGCACCAAGGGCATCATGGGCGCCGTCGCCGATGGCGCGCTCAAGGCTGGCGGCAAGGTCACCGGCATCATCCCGCGCTTCCTGATCAACAGGGAAGCGACCGAAACCGCGCTCGACAAACTCGACGAATTGCTGATCACCGACAACATGCACGAGCGCAAGCACAGCATGTTCGAAAAATCCGACGCCTTTGTGGCGCTGCCCGGCGGCATCGGCACGGTGGAGGAGATCGTCGAGATCATGACCTGGGCGCAGCTCGGCCATCACCGCAAGCCGATCGTCTTCGCCAACGTCAAGGGGTTCTGGGACCCGATGCTGGCGCTGATCGAGCACATGTCGGAGGAAGGCTTCATCCACACCGCGCATCGCGTGAAGCCGCTGGTGGTCAACGACCCGGAAGCGATCGTCGCCGCCATCATGGTGGCAGGCTCGTCCGTCGACGCGCCGACGGAAGGCGTGCAGTCGGTGATCGACAAGATGTGAATAGCGAATAGCGAATAGCGAAATGGGTACATCGCAGATCGAAGTCTGTCGACTGCTAACTATTCACTACTGACTACTGACTACTGACCATTCATCATTCACCACTCACCGCCCTCCTCAAATCCCCAATCACCGCCCTGCGGTCATTCCGCCGCCAGGCCAGATGGATCGACACGCTGCGCTTGAACCAGGGCAGGTCGCGGAAGACCACGCCGGGAGGGGCTGCGCTTCGCAGGCTTGCCTGGACCGTGGCGAGGCCGAGGCCGGCGCTGACCAGGCCGAGCGAGGTCAACGGATCGGCCGTCTCATAGGCGATATCGGGCACGAAGCCGGATTCGGCGCAGGCCGCCAGGAACTGCGCCCGGTTGGTGCCGCCGGGCTGGCGCACGACGGTGATCCAGACGCGGCCGTCGAGATGGGCGGGTTGGACGTCGGCGGCACCGGCCAGCGGATCGCTTTCGGGCATAGCGAGCACCAGCGGCTCGCGCCGCGCCACCAAGCTTTCAAGGTCGCGATCGCCCTCAGGCGCGGGCGAATAGACGAAACCGAGGTCGAGCACGCGCTGCCTCAGATCCTCGAACTGCTGCGCCGTTCGCCGGCTGCGCAGCTGAAGGTGGAAATGCGGGCGCTCGCGGCGAAAATCCTTCAGCATCGCGGCAACCAGCCCGGCATGCACCGCGCCTTCGACATAGCCGATGGCAAGGCTGCCCGCGGCACCGCTGGCGAGGTTGCGGCCGATTTCTTCCAGCCGCGCCGCGTTGGCAAGCAAGGCGCGCGCCTCGGCGAGGAAGGCCCTGCCCTCGGCATTGAGGTGAACGCGCTGCTTCGCCCGCTCGAACAAGGTGACGCCGAGCTGCTCCTCGAGCTGGATGATCTGCCGGCTCAAGGGCGACTGCGAGATGTGCAACTGCTCGGCGGCACGGCCGACATTGCCGGCCTCGGCGACGGCGACGAAATATCTTATCTGGCGCAGGTCGAGCATTTTTTCGCTCCAACAGATCAAGACCTCATGGGTCTCAATTATAGCCTAATCAGTCTTGGACAGTCTGGCTAGTCAGCGCGATATCTCCGGCATCGACCAGCCACGAAGGAGACCGCCATGCAGTTCTTTGCCCTGCTCACCCGCAACACACAGAAATTCAGCGATGCCGATTTCGCGCCGTTGCTCCCGCCGGAATCCGAACAGCGCAAGACGCTCTACGTGCAAGGCGCCGTACGCCAGATCTGGAACCGCGGCGACGTTCCAGGCACGGGCATCATGTTCGAGGCGGCCGACGAGAAGGAAGTGCGCGGCCATCTCGCCACGCTGCCACTGATCGAAGCCGGCATGATGGCCATCACGGCGATCGTGCCGCTCAACCCCTATCCGGGTTTTGGACCGAAGCGGTGAAGAAGGCCCGTCGGTAAGGCTGCTGCAGCGAGCGCGGCAGCCTCAGGGCCAGGCATCCTGCATCGCGTTCACGGACAGCCATGCCATCATCGGCAACGCGACCAGGAGAGCCAGCCCCAGCCCCGCCGAGCGCGCCTGGTCGGGTTCCTGACGCTGAAGCCGGCGCCAGATCTGAAATGCAGCGGCCAAGATGAGCAGCGCGTAGAAGCCGGCCAGCAACCACAGCGCCGTCTGGCCGGATATCGCGATGCCGTTGTTCTCGAGCACCTTGCCGATCAGCATGGCCGGCCCGGCGACGAAGAAGGCGATGGCGATGCCGAACAGGAAGCCGATCATCGCGCCTGGAAAGGACGTCGCCGACAGCGCCACGAGCAGCCCCAGCAGGATGAGCAGGGTGATGAACGCGCGCTGGCTCATGGCCACATTCCCCAATCGGACGCGGAAGAATCTACCAGTCTGGCCTTAACTCCGCGTAACGGCGTGACCGGTCTTCGAATCACAGGCCGGGTGCAGCATGGCCGAGACCTCCCCCTTGCCGGCAACGGAACCGTCGCTATTGTCGGCGGCGATTGAGGACAGACGCGGGTGGGAACTCAATGAAACTTGGTTTTGTGGGCACGGGCGCGCTGAGCTCGGCCATCGTCACCGGGCTGAAGTCGCTGCCCGGCGAGACGACGCCGGTGGTGGTCTCGCCGCGCAACGAGGCGATCGCTGCCGAGCTTGCCGCTCGCTACCCGGATGTGCGCATCGCCGCCGACAACCAGACCGTGCTCGACCAGTGCGACACGGTCATGCTGGCGGTACGGCCGCAGATCGCGCGCGAGGTGCTGAAGGAATTGCGGTTCCGGCCGGACCACCACGTCGTCAGCCTGATCGCGACGATATCGCGCGAGGAGATCGCCGGTCTCGTGGCGCCGGCGGCGCATGTGAGCAAGGCGCTGCCGATGCCGATGATCGCACGGCTGCAGGGCGCGACGCTTGTCTGCCCGCCGGACCCGATCGTGGCGGGGTTCTTCGGAAGGCTGGGCGGAGTGATCGAGGTCGAGAACCAGGCCGAGTTCGACGCGCTCAGCGTCATCACCGCGACCTATGCCAGCTATTTCAAATATCTCGACACGATCCATGCCTGGGTGCGCGGCCAGGGTGTGCCGGGCGACAAGGCTCGCGACTACATCACCAGCATCTACAAGGCGCTGGCCAACGCGCCGGACACCGCGCCGGACGAAGATTTCATGCATCTTGCGCAGGACTATGCGACGCGCGGGGGGATCAACGAGCAGGTGCTGCGCGAGCTGACTGAGCGCGGAACCTTCGAGGCCTTCGCCGGGAGCCTCGGCAGCGTTCATCAGCGTATTGTGGGGAAGTAGTCGTCGCTCCGCCGGAGCAAGCCGCAGCGCACCGTTACGGCGAAAGCGGCGTGCTCCTACGCGGACCATGGCCCGCAATTCGCCTGGGGATTGCCGGAGAGATTCTCGCGAAAGCGTGACTATCCGCCAGTCTAGCGCCGCTCCGGCAGCATCCGCAGAACAAAGCCGACCATCAGCCCGAGAATGAAGCCGAGCGGGCCTGTGATGAAGATGCCAAGCAGCGGACCCTGATTTGCTTCCGGCGTGAAGATGACCGGACCGACGAAACCGCCGAGAAAGCCGATCGCACCCAGGATGGCACCCCATTTAACCATTGGCCCCTCCGTCCGCTCGGATAGATCAACAGATTCTCGCGCCGGAACAAAGCCCGCGCATTAGCGTTGGCTCACACAACAAAATTTTGGAGATCGTCATGCTGCGAGGCGGATTGCTTTGGCTTATCGGGATTCCTTTGCCCATCATCCTTATTCTTTGGCTGCTCGGTTATCTGCATTAGCCGTCAGAAACGCAGGCCGGAACAACACGAAGGTCCGGCCTGTCGCGGCTCAGGCTGCGCCCGTAAGCTCAACGGCCGTGCGCACACGGGCGAGCACCTCGCACAGCATGTCGTGCATGGCCTTGCGCGCCCTCGCGGCATCGCCGGCCTCGATCGCCCTCAGCACCTTGCCATGCGCGTCGAGATCGCCGACCGGGTGACCGAACAGCGCGTTGGTGGTCGGCACGCTATATTGCAGCGCCGTGTGGATCAGCGCCGAGAGCGGCAGGAAGAAGCGGTTGCCGGTGGCGGCTAGCACCGCTTCATGGAAAGCGGCGTCCGACAGGACCGGATCGCCCTGGCCGCAGGACGCGGCGCGCATCGCTTCGAAGGCCTCGCGGATGGCGGCGATCTCGTCCGGGTTGTTGCGGCTCGCGGCAAGGGCCGCGGCCTCGCATTCGAAGCCCAGGCGCACCTCCAGGAGTTCGATGATGAAGCGGCGCGGTGTCGCGCTGGCGCGCAGCCAGCCCAGCACGGAAGGGTCCAAAAAATTCCAGTCCTTCAGCGGGCGGATGCGCGAGCCGCGCCGCGGTCGGGTGACCAGCAGGCCCTTGGCCCACAGGATCTTCACCGCCTCGCGGGCGGCGCTGCGGCTGGCGCCGAAGCGGGCGCAGATCTCCTCCTCGCCGAGCAGCGTCGCGCCGGGTGGAAACAGCCCGCCGAGAATCTCGCGGCCGAGGATGTTGGCTATCTCGTCCGTCACCGACGAGGTCTGGTTGCCTGCCATTTCTCCCGGCTCATTTAGTCTGCCACAACCGTCGGTGTTACCTCACCAAGCCGGGTCTGTCCATATCATCTGATTTGTCAGATAAATGCAGTTGAAGCCGCCGCGGCTTTCCTGTTAGCTGCGAGAAGAGAAAATTCGAGCGAAGCAGCGGAGAGCCGGTTTGTCGCCAACATCCTCCATGCGCGCGGTTGTGCTGCGCCGGCCGCTCGACCTCGACGTCGAGGAGCGCGCGACGCCAACGCCCGGCCCCGGCGAGGTGCTGGTGCGCATCGCGCGCGGCGGCATCTGCGGCTCCGACCTGCATTATTTCCGCCATGGCGGCTTCGGCACCGTGCGCATGAAGGAGCCGATGATCCTCGGCCATGAGATCGCCGGCCGCGTCGAGGCGCTGGGCGCCGGCGTCTCCGGGCCGGCTGTGGGCACGGCGGTCGCTGTCAATCCGGCCAATCCTTGCGGTACCTGCGCCTTCTGCCGGGCCGGGCAGCCGATCCATTGTCTCGACATGCGTTTCCTGGGGTCTGCGATGCGCACGCCGCATGTGCAGGGCGGCTTTGCCGAGCATGTCGTCTGCCGCGCTGAAAACGCCGTGCCGCTGGCGAAGGGCTCCGACCCCACGGCCGGCGCCTTCGCCGAGCCTCTCGCCGTGACGTTGCATGCCGTCGCCCAGGCTCCGGTCTATGGCAGCCGCGTGCTGATCATGGGCGCCGGACCGATCGGGACACTGCTGGTGCTCGCCGCGCGCTTTGCCGGCGCGCGCGAGGTGGTCGTCACCGACGTGCAGGACAAGCCGCTGGAATATGCGGCCAAGGCCGGCGCCGACCGCACCATCAATGTCGCCACCCATGCGGACGCGATGGATGCCTATGCCGCCAACAAGGGGCATTTCGACGTCGTCTTCGAGGCCGCCGGCCAGGGCGCCACGGTGGCCAGCGCCTTGCCTATCATCAAGCCGCGCGGCACGCTGGTGACCGTCGGCCAAGGCGCGACGGCGGAGCTTTCGATCTCGATCATCGTCACCAAGGAAATCCAGTTGAAAGGCAGCTTCCGCTTCGACACGGAATTCGCGCTTGCGGTCGACCTGATCGGCTCCGGCCGCATCGACGTCGCGCCGCTGCTCAGCAACACGCTGCCGCTCGCCAAGGCGCGAAAAGCCTTTGAGCTCGCCAGCGACAAATCGCAATCGATGAAGGTGCAAATTGCGTTCGACTGATTATCTCGGCCGTCTCTTCGGCCTCGAAGGCAGGCATGCCTTCGTCACCGGCGCCAGCCGCGGCCTGGGCCTCGCCTTCGCGGAGGCGCTCGCCGGCGCCGGCGCGCGCGTCACGCTCGGCGGCCGCAAGATGGAGGAGCTGAAGGCTGCCGGCGACAGGCTGCGTGCCGAAGGCCACACGGTCGCGGAAGCCGTGATCGACGTCACCGACACCCAATCGGTCGATGCGGCAATCGCGGCTTCGGAAGCCGACACCGGGCCGATCGACATCCTCATCAACAATGCCGGCATCCAGCGCCGCGCTCCGCTCGAAACTTTTTCCGACGCCGACTGGGACGCGCTGATGGCGACCAATCTCGACGGCGTGTTCAAGGTGAGCCGCGCCGCGGTCAATGGCATGATCCAACGCCGCAAGGGCGTCATCATCAACGTCTCCTCGGTACAGAGTGCGCTCGCCCGCCCCTCCATCGCGCCCTACGCGGCGAGCAAGGGAGCGATCACCATGCTGACCAAGTCAATGGCCGGCGAATGGGGCCAGCACGGCGTGCGCGTCAACGCCATTGCCCCCGGCTATTTCAAGACCGAGCTCAACGCCGCCCTCGTCGCCGACGAGACATTCTCGACATGGCTCACCGGCCGCACGCCGATGCGGCGCTGGGGCGATGTCGAGGAACTGGCGGGTGCGGCGGTGTTCCTGGCGTCGGATGCCGCGAGTTTCGTGACGGGGCAGACGCTGCTAGTGGATGGGGGGATTACGAGCGTGCTGTGACGCGACCGGCGTTACAGCGGCAGGCTTGTCACACCCGTCGATAGATGCGGCTCGCTCGGCGCGGGTGCTGTGTCAACCTTGGCGCTTGCGCCCGCCTTGCCCTTCATCATCTCGACCAGCACCTTGTCCACCGACAGCCTGCCCGCCCCGCTGAGCGCCAGGATGAACATGCCGCCAGCGATGGCGAGGTCCTTCTCGAAATGCAGCAGCTCGTTCTGGCTGGCGAAATTGGTGTGGAAGAGGCTGGCCGTCATCAGGCAGAACAGGCCGAGCCCGATCGCCCCCAGCCGCGCCAGGATGCCGAGCGCCACCGACAGGCCGGCACCGAGTTGCAGCGCGATGGTGGCGATGAGCAGCGGCGTGCCGACGCCGAGCGCGGCCATGGCCTTCTGAGCGCCCTCGAAATGCGTCGCCAGTTGCAGTCCCTCATGCACGAAGACCAGGGACAGGAGCAGACGGCCGGCAAGCAGGACCACGTCCCTGACGTGAAGCTTTTCGGCAAGTTCGGTCGGTGTCATCGTCGGCTCCAATCCTTGGAAACAGGTGCCCTCACGCGTCCACGTGGACGCGCGTCTGCGCGCTCGAGGTTGAAAGGTCGGAGCCGGCGCGAGGGAGAGGAACGCCGGCTCCGGTTTTCGGGCGCTACCGCCGTGGCGCCCAAAATGTTGGGATTGGCGGGAGAGGTCAGCGCCAGGCCCCCTCCTCCAGCCGCTTCGCGGCCACGTCTCCCCCACTTTGTCTAGGGCATGCGCACATTTCCAAGCGGCTGATCTTTGGTGATGGCGTGCATGGCAGCTTGGCGCATGCGTTGTCCAATGCAGCGCTGGTCGACCCCCACTCCGTCTCGGCTTCGCCGAGCCACCTCTCCCCCGATCGACGGGGTAGAGGAAAGGCGCCAAGCTTCTTGCCATCAACGTTCGTCCGGCAACGCTCCCTTCCTTTCCCTCCAGAGGGGGGAAAGGTGGCGCTGCGAAGCAGCGACGGATTGGGGGGACCACCTGGCAATCAAGCCTCGGCCTGATCAGTCACGCCAGTCACAGAAGATGTGCGCATAGCATAGCCCACTTCGCGGGGCGAGGAGCAGCGTTACTTCGTCACCTTGGTGTCGATGGCCTGCTTGAGGTCGGAAAGCTCCTCGCAGCCTGACGGGCAAAGTTTTTGCAGCGAGGCGAGCTGCTCGTTGGCCTTGGCCATGTCGCCGGTCTCGACATAGAGCTCGCCCAGATATTCATGCGCGGCCTTGTGGTCGGGCTTAAGCTCCAGCGCCTTGGTGTAGTAGGTGAGCGAGGTCTGGTAGTCGCCGGTCTTGCGCAGCGTGAAGCCGAGCAGATTGTAGACATCGGCCTGCTGGGTGTCCTGCGCGAGGTCGCGCAGGTCGGCCAGCGCGCTTTGATAGTCCTTGGCGTCGATCTTGGCCTTCACGGCCGTCAGGTCGGGCGCATCGGCGCCTTCGATGTCGTCCACGGCATAGGCCGGAGCGGCGATGACGACGGGGGCCGCGGTCAAGACCGCAATGGCGCCGAGCACCGCGAAAGTTAAGTGTTTCATGGGAGTTGTCGCTTTCTGTTCAGGATCCGATTCAAAATCAGATCTGGGTTGGGGTGAAGGCGTAGGCATTGCCGTCCTTGACGAAGCTGCCAGTGCCGGGGAACGGGAAGTGCGAGCCGCAGATGCGGACATTGTCGGCGATCACCTGGTCGATGATCTTGTGGCGCGTGGCGATCGCCATCGGCCCGTCCTGGTCGTAGGCGCCCTGCCATTCGGGATGCGGGGCAAGCAGCGCGGGCACATACATGGTGTCGGCGGAGACGAGGAACTGCTCGGCGCCGGCATCGACATGGTAGACGGAATGTCCGGGCGTGTGGCCGGGTGCCGCCATGAGGCGGATGCCGGGCACCACTTCCGCGCCGTCGTCGACCAGCTTCCAGTTCTTCCATTTCGGAAAATTCTCGGCGATGCGCTTGCCCGCCGGCTTGCGGCCCTCGGGCAGCTTGGCGAGGCGGCTCGGATCCGTCCACCAATTGTACTCGGTGGCGTTGACGATCAGCTCGGCATTCGGAAACACCGGATCGTTGGTGCCCTTCTCCATCAGGCCCCAGACATGGTCCGGATGGAAATGTGAGATCAGAATGGTGTCGATCGCCTTGTAGTCGATGCCGGCGGCCTTCATGTTGGCCGGCAGATGTGTAGCGTTGGCCTGCCACTGGCCGACGCCAGAGCCCGCGTCCATCATGATGGTGCGGCCGTTCATCTTGAGCACGACGACGGTGAGCGGGATCGGCATGAACTCGGTGGTCAGCCCCGCCTTGGCGAGCGCCGCCTTGGTGTCGTCGACCGACACGCCCTTGATGAAGGCCGGGTCATGGGGCTTGCGCCAGATACCGTCATAGACGGCGGTGACCTCGAGCGAGCCGACCTTGTATTTGTAGAAGCCGACCAGCGGCTCGACCGGGGTTTCGGCGTGAGCCGCGGGCACGAATTCCAGCTTGCCGGCAATGCCGAAGGCGGCAGCGGCGGCGGCTGATCCGAGCACCATGCGGCGTGTCATGTTGAACATCAGAAATCTCCTCTAGTGGCTGCGTGTAGCGGTGGTTCCCTGGAAAGGGCATTTCCCGCGGGCTGGCGGCGCGAGGCCCGGGAAGGTTCGCCTCGCTACAGCCAAGACCCGGAAGGCCGGGGCTTTATTCCCGGGGCGCGGAAGATTTTTTGGGACACGCGAAGTCAGGATCGAGGCCGCCGGTCGCCAGCCGTCATCGAACTGTCACACCCAAACGGGTGGCGCATGCTAGAAACGCTGCCTGGCCGCCCCCGCGACCCCGACCGTATCAAGAGCCGGCGAAGCCGCCATGAACATCGCCCTCCCCGCCGAAGGCACTGATCTCTCGCCCTACTTGCCGGACGAGCACGGGCTGTTCTTCATCTACCATTTCAAGACCGACGGTTCCCGCACCAAGGATCCCGCCGAGGCGCATTGGAGCTGGCGCAGCTACCAGATCACCGACATGCGCGCCCGCAAGGAGATCGGCGCCGAGCAGGCCCTGCCGGCGCCGGTACGCGAGGCCTTCCTGTCGCCCAGCCATGGCTGCCAGATCGATTTCGAGGACGACTTCCTCTATGGCGACCTGCCCGACCTCAGGCACGATTTCGCGGAGGCGCGCGGGCTCACGCATTTCCGCTTCGCCTTCAACGACAGGATGCTGGTCGGCGCCCGCAAGCAGCCGCTGGAATCGGTCGACAGGATCCGCAAGCTGGTGGAGAGCGGCGCGCGGAAATTCCGCACGCCGGCCGAGCTGATCGAGGCGGTGATGGGCCAGTCGCTCGACGGCATGGCGGCCGAGCTCGACAGGATGGGCGACACGCTCGACGGCATCGAGGACCGCATCGTGTGCGATGCATGGCACAATGAGCGCCAGGCGCTGGTCGACGCGCGCCGGCAGCTGGTGCTGATCCACCGGCAGATGGCGACGCTCACCAGCCTTTTCCGCCACCTCGACCATTCGCATCGCAACGACCTGCCCGATCCGATCAATGACATGGCAACGAGGCTCTCGCACCGGGCGCACACGCTGCATCACGACGGCGAGCAGTTGCAGGCGCGCACCCGCCTTTTGCAGGACGAGCTGATGGCCAAGCTCACCGAGCAGTCGAACCAGCTGCTCTACATCCTGTCGGTCATGACGGCGGTGCTGTTGCCGATGACCATCATCTCCGGCCTGTTCGGCATGAATGTCGGCGGGCTGCCGCTGGTCGACACGCCGCACGGCTTTTGGGTGGTGACCGCGATCTCGGTCGTCATCGCCGGCATCGTTTACAAGATCGTGCGACGGCTGGGGCGGGTGTAGCGCGCCGATCCTTATCTCGTCGCCGGCGCCGCCGGGCGAGCCTCGCGGCCTCGGAACATCGACCATGAATACATCGCCAGCGCCGTCCAGATGATCGCGAAGGCGATCGCCTGCGTGGTGCCGAACGGCTCGTCGAAGATCAGCACGGCGATCAGGAACACCATGGTCGGCGCGATATATTGCATGATGCCGATGGTGGAGAGCCGCAGCAGCCGGGCGCCGAAGGCGAAGAGCAGCAGCGGCACGGCGGTGATTGGGCCGCAGCCGATCAGCAAGGCCGTGTCGGAACCGGTGCTGGAGATGAGATGATCCTGGCCGGTGGCAACCAGGTAGGCGATATAGCAGAGCGCCGGCACCGACAGCAAAAGCACCTCGAGCAGGAACCCCTGGCTCGGGCCGATCGGCAGGGTCTTGCGGAAGAAGCCGTAGGCGGCGAAGGAGAAGGCGAGCGCCAGCGACACCCAGGGCAGCTTGCCGGCCTCGACGGTCAGCACCGTCACCGCGATCGCGGCCAGCGCAACCGCCGCGATCTGTAGCCGGTCGAGCCGCTCGCCGAGCAGCACCGCGCCGACGACGACGTTGACCAGCGGGTTGATGTAATAGCCCAGCGCGGTCTCGACGGTGCGGTCGACCGCGATCGCCCAGACATAGATGCCCCAGTTGACCGAGATCAGCACCGCCGTCAGCGCCGCCATGGCAAGGCTTTTGGGCGAGCGGATCGCCGCCTTGAAGTCGGCGGTGCGGCCGGCCCAGATCAGCACCGCCGCGGCGATCGGCACCGACCAGACGACGCGGTTGGCGATCACCTCGGCAAGCGGCAGATGCGCCACTGCCTTCATGTAGAAAGGCAGCAGTCCCCAAAGGAAATAAGCGCCAAGCGCCAGAAGGAAGCCGCGGCGGCCCTTGGCGTCTTGATCGAGATCGGCTGTAGCGGTGACCATGGCCCGACGCTATGGCCCAGCCGACCGCCCAAGACCATCACAAAATTATGATGGATCAACGGACTTTTCGTGATGGTTCAAACGGTTGACTACGCTCCAAGGCGCTTCAACAGCGAAGGCTGCTCATTGCTGGGCGGGTTTTTCGACAAGCTCGAAGAAGACCCTGTCGGGTGCTCCTCCATCATGCCTGAAGCCAGTCAACTCCGCCGCCAGATCGAGAGGAATGTCGAAGATGTAATCGACGTCATCTTCCTTGTCCTGCTTTGAAAACGCCTGCTGCCTCTTGGCTTCAAAAGAGGCCGGAAGATCGCCCGTTGTGTGCAAGTCCATGACGTTCTCGTCACCGCTGTGCCAAATTCTCCAGATATTGCTTCCATCGTTCCAGAGTTCTGCCCGCGCGAACATCGTAAGTTCTTCGATATGCACGACAACCATTTCCTTGCCCTGCGAAAACACGGACAGGTGGCTATCGGGAGGATTGGGAAAGGTGCAGCAATCAAGGATGATGAACCCCCAGTTTTTATCGCTGTAAAAGGCATTTATCGGCGCATCGAAGTCTTCCGATGAGCCGCCGACCTCCCTGCCAACCAGGGCCGCGACTTCCTTGATCCCGCAGCCCCGGAAGCCAAACCAGCTTGTCGAAAAACCCATGCTTGCTACTCCGCCGCCACCAGTCCCGCCATCTCGCGGTTCTTCATCAGCTTGTAGATGATCGAATCCATCAGCGCCTGGAAGGAGGCGTCGATGATGTTTTCCGACACGCCGACCGTCCACCAGCGGGCGCCGGTGGAATCATGCGATTCGACCAGAACGCGGGTGATCGCCTCGGTGCCGCCGTTGAGGATACGCACCTTGAAGTCGGCGAGCTCGAGGTCGACGATCTCGCTCTGGTATTTGCCGAGGTCCTTGCGCAGCGCGATGTCGAGCGCATTGACCGGGCCATGGCCCTCGGCCACCGACATCTTCTCCTCGCCATCGACCTCGACCTTCACGATCGCCTCGGAGACGGTCTTCAGATTGCCGTTCGCGTCGAAGCGGCGCTCGACCATGCAGCGGAAGGAGGTGACGTTGAAGAACTCCGGCAGCCCATGCAGCATTTTTCGCGCAAGCAGCTCGAACGAAGCGTCGGCGCCTTCATAGGCATAGCCCTCGGCCTCGCGCTCCTTGACGACGGCGATCAGCGCGTCGAGCCGATGATCGTCCTTCGGCACCTCGATGCCGCGCCGCTTCAGCTCGGCAAGGAAATTGGCCTTGCCGCCCTGGTCGGAGACCATGACGCGGCGGCGGTTGCCGACGGCTTCCGGCGGCACGTGCTCATAGGTCGCCGGCTCCTTGGCCAGAGCTGAGGCGTGGATGCCTGCCTTGGTGGCGAAGGCCGAGGAGCCGACATAGGGTGCTTGGGCTTCCGGCGCGCGGTTGAGCAATTCGTCGAAGGCGCGGGAGAGCCTGGATATTCCGGTCAGATCCTCCGCCGAAATGCCGGTTTCGAAGCGATCGGCGAAGGCCGGCTTCAGCGAAAGCGTCGGGATGATGGTGATCAGATTGGCGTTGCCGCAGCGCTCGCCGATGCCGTTCAGCGTGCCCTGGATCTGGCGAACGCCGGCCTCCACGGCGGCGAGCGAGTTCGCCACCGCCTGTCCAGTGTCGTCATGGGCGTGGATGCCGAGACGGTCGCCCGGGATGCCGCCGGCGATCACCTTCTCGACGATCGCGCGCACTTCGGAAGGCTGCGTGCCGCCATTGGTGTCGCACAGCACCACCCAGCGCGCACCGGCATCGTGAGCCGTCTTGGCGCAGGCCAGCGCGTAATCGGGATTGGCCTTGAAGCCATCGAAGAAATGCTCGCAGTCGACCATCGCTTCCTTGCCGGCGGCGACCGCCGTCTCGACCGAGGTCTTGATCGATTCGAGATTCTCCTCGTTGGTGCAGCCGAGCGCGACGCGGACATGATAGTCCCAACTCTTGGCGACAAAGCAGATGGCGTCCGACTTCGACTGCACCAGCGCCGCCAGCCCCGGATCGTTGGAAGCCGAGACCCCTGCCCGTTTGGTCATGCCGAAGGCGACGAATTTCGCGCTTTCCGTCCGCTTCTTCTGGAAGAAGGCGGTGTCGGTCGGGTTCGCGCCCGGATAGCCGCCCTCGACATAGTCGATCCCGAACGCGTCGAGCAGTTTTGCGATAGCAATCTTGTCCTCGACGGAAAAATCGATGCCCGGCGTCTGCTGGCCGTCGCGCAGCGTGGTGTCGAAGAGGAACAGTCTTTGTTTTTTCATGGCAGTAGCTCGAAAAGCCGCGATCCTTCACCGCAGAGCACGAAGCTGCATGGTTATTTGCCCGCAAACCGATCCGTCGCCCGGATCAGCCGGTCCAGAATCCCCGGCTCGGAATAGGCGTGGCCGGCGCCTTCGATCAGGTGGAAATCCGCTTTCGGCCAGGCCTTGTGCAATGCCCAGGCATATTTCGCCGGGCATGGCATGTCGTAGCGGCCGTGGACGATGGTGCCGGGAACGTCCTTTAGCTTCCAGGCGTCGCGCAGAAGCTGCCCTTCTTCCAGCCAGCCGGCATGGACGAAGTAATGGTTCTCGATGCGGGCGAAGGCGACGGCGTAATCATCCTGGCCGAACGGGTCGCTGGTCTCGGGTTCGGGAAGCAGCGTGATCGTCTCGCCCTCCCAAATGCTCCACGCGCGCGCGGCCTCGACTTGGCGCGCGCGGTCGGAGCCGACCAGCCGCTTGCGGTAGGCGGCCATCATGTCGCCGCGCTCGGCCGCGGGGATCGGCGCCAGGAACCGCTCCCATTTGTCGGGAAACATCTCCGAGACGCCAAACTGGTAATACCATTCGAGCTCGGCGCGGGTGAGCATATAGATGCCGCGCACGATGAGCTCGCTGACGCGTTCGGTATGCGTCTCGGCATAGGCGAGCGCCAGCGTCGAGCCCCACGAGCCGCCGAAGACCAGCCATTTGTCGAAGCCGGCCATCTCGCGCAGCCGCTCGATGTCGGCGACGAGGTGCCAGGTGGTGTTGGCCTCGAGCGAGGCGTTGGGCGTCGACTTGCCGCAGCCACGCTGGTCGAACAGGATGACGTCGTAGAGCTTCGGATCGAACAGGCGCCGGTGCTTTGGCGAGATGGTGCCGCCCGGGCCGCCATGCAGGAACACGGCAGGCTTGGCGCCCCTGGTGCCGCAGCGCTCCCAATAGATGGTGTGGCCGTCGCCGACATCGAGCATGCCGGACTCGAACGGCTCGATCTCGGGATAGAGCGTACGCAACGAACTGCCATGGATTGTCATAGTTTCAAGCCCTGCTCCGGCCAGTTGGCCGTCTCGTGGTCGGGGTGCTGGAAGGAGATGATCTGCTCCTGCCGCCGATAGAAATCGGGATCGTCGAGGGTCGGCGCCTCGAAGATCTTCTCCACCCAGGGCAGCCGCACCGCGTAGTTCACCTGGATCTGCGGCGCGAGGTCGGAGCGGTCGTCGAAGGCGCCGATGGCAATCTCCAACGCGCCGGGCTGGCGATAGATCAGCGGCGTGCCGCAGCGGGCGCAGAAGCCACGGTCGATGTTGACCGAGGACTGGAAATAGCTCGGCTCTTCATGGGTCCATTCGACGCCGTCCTTCGGCACCGTCACGAGAGCGCCGAAGAAATTGCCGAACTGCTTTTGGCACATGCGGCAGTGGCAGATGGACGGGCGCCCGAGCTTGCCGTGCACGCGGAAACGCACGGCGCCGCACTGGCAGCCCCCGGTTCGAACTTGATCGGTCATGGTCTTTCCTCCGGCGGCCATTGGTCGGTGTCGTGATCGGGATGCTGATAGGAGACGAGCTCGGCGAGGTAGGGCGCAGAGCCGATATCGGCCATCGTGTCCTCCGACGGCAGCTTCGGTATGCTGTCGACATAGGGAAGTTTTGCCTCGACGCCCCACTGCACAGTCGGCGCGATGCCCGTCGGGTCGTCGAAGGCGGCGATCGCCAGCGCGATACCGTCGGGCGCCTCGAAGGTCAGAGGCGTGCCGCATTCGGCGCAGAAGCCGCGCCAGGCGGCGCTGGAAGAGCGGAAGCGTTTCGGCTCGCCGCGCGTCCAGTCGAGCGTGGCGCCGCGCACCGAGACCAGCGGCAGATAGAAATTGCCGCTCGCCTTCTGGCACATGCGGCAATGGCAGATCGACGCGTCGCCCAGCGCCCCTTCGACGCGGAAGCGTACCGCGCCGCATTGGCAGCCGCCGGTGTAGACCGGCCTGTTGTCGAGGCTCATCGCTCACTCCGTTTCATGGGCTGCTTTAGGGGCTCACTCCGGATCATGGCAGACCGCCTCGACATTGTTGCCGTCGGGATCGGATACGAAGGCGCCGTAATAATTGGGATGATAGTGCGGACGCAGGCCCGGCCCGCCATTGTCCTTGCCGCCGGCGGCAAGCGCTGCCGCATGGAAGGCGTCGACCTCGGCGCGGCTGCGCGCGGTGAAGGCGATGTGCTGATGGTCCTTCGGCTTCTCCTTGCCCGCGCTCATCCAGAACACCGGCCGATCGCGGCCATAGCCGCCGACCTTGGCGCCGCCGGTATATTCCTCCGGCACCATATAGAGCAGCGAAGCCCCCAACGGCGCCATCGCCTTGTCGTAGAAGGATTTCGACGCGTCGAAATCGGAAACGGTGATGCCGAGATGATCGATCATATGACGAGCTCCTCCCTTGGTGGCGCAGGCGCATCGGCCAGGCCGGCCACAATGACGATGTGCTGGCAGACATTGTCGATATCGCGGATCACGTCGTCGTTCCAGAAGCGCAGGATGGTCCAGCCGCCGGCACTTAGGTAAGCGCTTCTTGCATCGTCATATCGTGAGTGTTCGGCATCGGCATGCTGACTGCCATCGACCTCGACTATCAGTCGGTGAGCAGAACAAGCGAAGTCGACAATGTAAGGTCCTATCGGCACCTGTCGCCTAAAACTCATGCCCATCAGGCGGTGGGCGCGCAACTCATTCCAGAGCTTCAGCTCGGCATCGGTCATCGCGCGCCGCATCGATTTGGCGTTCTTGCGCTGACGGGACGGAACGAGGTCGTGTCCCATGGCTATGCAGCCCTACGCTGGAGATTGGCGAAAGGGGGCGCGACAGTTGATCTCCTCCCTTGCGGGGGAGATGTCCGGCAGGACAGAGGGGGGTGCTGTCCCGCCAGCGTAACAGCTCTTAGGGAGTGCTGCACTCTCAGGAAATAGCTATCGCCAAAGCGGGCAAGCGGAGAGGCTGGCGTTCCTTCACACCCCCCTCTGTCCTGCCGGACATCTCCCCCGCAAGGGGGGAGATTGGCCGTCACGACGCCCTTCGCCAATCCCCAGAGTGCCATCACCGCTTCACCTCCCACGTGGTCACGCGCGCGCCGGTGACAGGGTCCTTGCCGTCCTTGAGCTGCACGCCCTGCGCCAGCAGTTCGTCGCGGATGCGGTCGCCTTCGGACCAGTTCTTGGCGGCGATGAATTCCAAGCGTTTGGCGATCGCCCTGCCGACCGCGGCCTCGTCGACCTTGGCCGCGCCGACATCGAAGCCGAGGAAGGCAAGCGCCGCTTTCAACGAAGCGGCGGCATTGCCACCATCGCCGCCAACCTCGCTCGCCTCGCCGGCAAGCTGCGTCAGCCGCTGGAAGGCGGCGTAGGTGGCGAGGTCGTCGGACAGCGCTTCCACAACTTCGGCCGGAAGGTCGTTCGCGGCCGCGGGCGCGTGGTCGGCGGCGCGCTTCCATTTGCGCAGCGTGTTTTCCGCCTCCTCCAGCTTGCGCACGGAGAAGTCGATCGGCTCGCGGTAATGCGTCATCAGCATCGCCAGCCTGAGCACCTCGCCGGGCCAGGTGCGGCCACCAAAAGTCTCGGTCTCCAGCAATTCATGGATCGAATAGAAATTGCCGAGGCTCTTGGACATCTTCTGGCCCTCGACCTGCAGGAAGCCGTTATGCATCCAGACATTGGCCATGACCTTGGTGCCGTGGGCGCAGCGGGACTGGGCGATCTCGTTCTCGTGGTGCGGGAAGATCAGGTCCAGCCCGCCGCCATGGATATCGAAGACCTCGCCGAGATAGGCGGCCGACATGGCCGAGCATTCGATGTGCCAGCCGGGCCGGCCCCTGCCCCACGGGCTTTCCCAGCCGGGCTCTTCGGGCGAAGACAATTTCCACAGCACGAAATCGCCTGGGTTCTTCTTGTGCGCGTCGACGGCGATGCGTGCACCCGCCTGCTGCTCGTCGAGATTGCGCTTGGACAATTCGCCATAGTCCGGCATCGATGCGGTGTCGAACAGCACCTCGCCGCCGGCGACATAGGCGTGGCCGCGCTCGATCAGCTGGCGGATCAGCGACAGCATGTCGGCCTTGCCGTCGGCGCGGGGCGCGACGAACTCGGTGGCCCTCGGCTCGTACGTCGGCTCAAGGCAGCCGAGCGCGGCGACATCCTTGTGGTACTGGTCTGCCGTCTTTTCGGTGACCTTGCGGATCGCGTCGTTGAGCGACAGCTTTCCGGCCGCGATCTCGCCGCCGAAGTCTCGCAGCGCCCTGGCATTTATCTTGTCGTCGACATCCGTGATGTTGCGCACATACGTGACGTGCTTCTCGCCGTAGAGTTGGCGCAACAGGCGGAAAAGCACGTCGAAGACGATCGCCGGCCTGGCATTGCCGATATGGGCAAAGTCGTAAACGGTCGGGCCGCAGACATACATGCGCACATTTTGCGGGTCGATCGGAACGAAAGGTTCCTTCGTCCGCGTCAGCGTGTTGTAGAGGCTGAGGCCCTTCGATGCGTCAGACATGCGGTCCCGGTCCTTGGTTTGGGTTCACTGGAACCGGGTCCGCGCCGAAGGCGCAAATCAGGCTCCAGCCTGCTGGCCGGGGCGTTTTTTCCGATCTGGGGAAAGATGAGGCGAAAACGTCCGGACCAGCGCGAGGCTAGCCAATAATGCAAATGCCACAAATGGCGAAAGACGTTTTCATGCGCGGCTTTATCGCGCCGGCGGGTGTTGCCGTCAAGTCGCTCGGCTTAGGAAAGATGTCGTTGGATCACCGGTAAAGACGCGGCGAAACATTTCATTAAACATGTCGGCACAGTGATGAAACATTCGCTGGCTAGACCGCCAGATGTCACGATTTGGACGGAATCGGCCGCCAAACGCTGAACACGAAACCGTTACCAGGGAAGAGAAACATGGCTCGCAACAAGCAGGAACAGAACCGACAAACGCAGCCCGCACTGGCCAGCCACTACCGCGCGATCGGCCCGGCGGCCATCGTCGCCGCCCTTCTCCACACCGCGAAGAAGAAGAAGCCGACGCAGAAGATCGTTTCGCCGCGCGCTGCCTGAAAAGGCACGACCGGCATGGTCCCCGACGACGGGGACGCCGGCGACGAGGGCGCCAAAAGAGCGCCCTGGAGATGAAGGCCCCAAAGCAGCCTTTCGGGCAAGCAGCCTTCGCTAGAACAAGCTCATCTGGTTTTCGTCCGCGCCAGGCTTCTGGCGCCTGGGCTTTTCGGCTTGCGGCGAAACGATGCCGCGCTCCTGGATCTCCGGCCCGGTGTTGGCGACCTTGTTGACAAGGTCGGAAACCGGTATCGCCTCGAAGAAATCCGGCTCGGCGGGCTTCAGCAGATCGAGCACGTGGCGCGGCTCCTGCGTGCGGCAATCGAGCCAGCGGGCGAAGTCGCGCTCCTCGATGGCCACCGGCATGCGATCGTGGATATGGGCAATGCCGGCATTGGCCTCAGTCGTGATGATCGCGCCGGTGTCCATCTCGGAACCGCCAGGCTCGGAGTAGGTCTCGATCAGGCCGGCGAAGGCGACCACGCCGCCGCGTCGCGGGCGAATCCAGTAGGGCTGCCCCTTGGCCGAACCCGATTGCTGCCACTCGTAGAAGCCCGATGCCGGCACAAGAGCGCGGCGGTGGCGCATGGCGGTCTTGAACGAGGCCTTTTGCAGAACGCCCTCGGAGCGGGCGTTGAACAGCAGCGGGAATTCCCTGGTGTCCTCGACCCAGGCCGGGATCAGCCCCCAGCGCACCAGCATCGCCTGGCGGTCCGGCATGTTTGAGCCCGGCTCGCGCTGCGGGCCGGCAAGCACCATGAGCACCGGCTGAGTCGGCGCGATGTTGTAGCGTGGCGGAAATTCCTCCAGTTCCGCAAGGCCCAGGAAGGCCGCGGTCTGTTCCGGCGTGGCGGTCAGGGCAAAGCGTCCGCACATGGATCTGGGCTCTTCGATTGACGTGCCATCAAAGTGGCGATGGAACCGCCATGCCGCAACGGCTAAAGCTGGATTCGCCCAATCGGTCCACAAAAGCCTGCAGAAGGATCGGAACGCATGGAAGAGCGCAAGATCATACCTGCCGTTTCCGTCGCTGTCGTGCGCGGCGGCACCGTGCTTCTGGTCAAGCGTGCGCGGGCGCCATCAAAGGGGCTCTATGCCTATCCCGGCGGCAAGGTCGAGCCGGGCGAAACGCTGGCGGAGGCCGCCGCGCGGGAGTTGCGTGAAGAGACCGGACTGGAAGCCATCGACTATCGCCCGCTGCGCGATATCCATATCGATGGCAGCGGCGAGAATCACGCGGTCGACTATCTGCTGACGGTGTTCGGCGCCGCCTATGCCGGCGGCGAGCCCGTGGCAAACGACGATGCCGAGACCGCGGCATTCTACACGCTGGCGGAAATGGCAGGGATGCCGCTTGCCGGCGACGTGTTTTCGGTCGCCGAGGAATTGCTCGGCCCCGCGCAACTAGCAACGCCGTGAGCATCCAGAATGGCCTTGCAGGCGACAAAATGTTTCGCCACAAAGCCTTGCCCTTTCTTCGCAAGGCCCCGATGACCCGCGCTTCCCCTCTTCTTGCCGCGTGCCTCGCCGTCGGCATCGCCGCCTCGCCGGCCCCGGCGCGCGCCACCGAGGCGCCGTTCGAGCCGGGCCTGATGCGGCTGGCGGAAGTGCTGGGATCTCTGCATTTCCTGCGCAACCTGTGCGGCGAAAAGGGCGACCAGTGGCGGGTCGAAATGGAAAAGCTGCTCGAGTCGGAAAATCCGGACCCCGACCGGCGCGCCCGCTTCATCGCCTCCTTCAACCGCGGCTATCGCTCCTTCAGCGGCACCTACACACAATGCACGCCTTCGGCGACCGCGGCCATTGCCCGCTACATGAAGGAAGGCGAGACGCTGTCGCGCGACATTGCTTCGCGCTACGGCAACTGAGGCGGCTCGGGCCGCCAGCGCGTTTTGCCCAGATTTCTTGCGACAATCGGCGCCAATGTGACCTGCCTTATTGTCTCCTGTCCCGCTCTGGTGCAATCATCTGTTGCGGTTTCGCAACAGTGTTAATGAAACGTTAGCGCGCGATTGCGGAATTAACTCAAACTGAAGGTTTTGATGCCGCAAGCCGGCCTAATCGGCTAAGCTCGGCATCGATTGAGCGCAGTCTCGCCGACGATGTGAATTTCGACCCTAAAAATGTCGTATTTACAAGGACTTAATTGAGACCGCGGACGAACTGACAGCCCAAGCTAGGTCCACTATTGGATCGCCGCTTGCAGTAAGGTGGACATCGCAATGGAACATGGTGTCAGCGACATCGACGCATTGGTCAGGGAGGAAAAGCGCCTGACCGCCGTTGAGAGCCACAGCGAGGCGTGGGCGGAAGGCCTGTCGGCCGGCATCGAGCCGGAGATCATCGCCGAGGCGGCGCTGGAGACGGCTTTCGGCGAGATGTTGCGCGCCAATGGCGAGACCTCGGCGCTGGCGCTGCTCGACCGCATGCGGGAAAAGGTGATAGCCGGCGCCTTCGAGCCGGAACGGCTGAAGCACTAGTCATCTGTTTTGACAGCGACTTTTCGACGGTGACTTTTGACGAGGGCACGCCGTTTGGGCATCATGCCCATGCGCTTGACCATTCAAGGCGCCGCCCGGACAAGGCCGGGCAACAATGGAGAGGCAAGCGGTGAGATTTTCGATGTCAGGCCGGCCACGCGGGCTGACCCTCAACATCCTGATCACCGCTTCCTGCCTTGCGCTGCCTTTATGCCTCGCCAGCACGGCTTCCTACGCCCTGAGCGAGATCCAGCGCGAGGACCTGCCTTCCCCGGTGACCCCGCCCGGCAACAGCGACAGCACCGCGCCCGGCAGCACCGTGCCAATACCGGAGGCCCCTGGCAGCAAACCCACGGGCAGCGGCCAGCCGGCCGACGACACCGACAAGTCGGAGCCGGAAACGCCGCCCGCCAATGGCGGCATCACGAGCCCGCGCGCCGATCCTGATCAACCTCCGCCGGCGGTCGTCTACGACCTCGACACGCTCCCCGAACCCGTCAAGCGCATGCATGGGCTGATCATCGAGGCCTGCCGGACCGGCGACATCGAGAAGCTGCGGCCGCTGATCGGCAAGGGCGATTCCATGACGCAATTGTCGCTGGGCGACATCGACGGCGACCCGATCACCTTCCTCAAGGGCCTTTCGGGCGACAGTGACGGCCAGGAAATCCTCGCCATCCTGGAAGAGGTGCTTTCGGCCGGCTATGTCCATGTCGACACGGGCACGCCGCAGGAACTCTATGTCTGGCCGTATTTCTTCGCGCTGCCGCTCGACAAGCTCGATGCCAGGCAACGCGTCGAATTGTTCAAGCTGGTCACGGCCAGCGACTATGACGATATGAAGCAGTTCGGCGCTTACATCTTCTACCGCGTCGGCATCACGCCGACCGGACAGTGGCTGTTCTTTGTCGCTGGGGACTAAGCAGACCAGGTATGGCAATGTGGCGGGGCAACGAAACGACCTCCGTCAAGCCTATTGGTAGGACTGTCGTGACGGCTTAGGCAGTGGTCAGAAGGATACCGTGGCCGAATTCGTCAGCCAACTTCATGATCAGCAGCTTCTCACGCGCCGTAAGGCGCTTTTGATCGACAAAGCGCCAGTTGCGCTCGTAAAGCGCGAAGGCTTCTTTGGCGGGAATAGGGCGCGCGACATCGCGGTTCCAGGCGAGCGCCTGGAGCTCAGGAAATTCCGCAGGAATGATCGGCGCAATATTCGCGGTCATAGCGCATCCAAGATAATGCAGAGCGCTTAATAAATCCAACGTTGGCAGGCTAAACGGCCAGCGCCTCGGAGAACTCCACCGCCCTGCCCTGGCCGGGTGTCACGATCTCGCCCTCCCACATCACGCGCGTGCCGCGCAGGATGGTGCCGACCGGCCAGCCGGTGACCTCCTTGCCGTCATACGGCGTCCAGCCGGCCTTGGAGCCGGCCTGGGCGTTGGTGATGGTCTCGCGCCGCTTCATATCGACGACCGTGAAATCGGCATCGTAGCCGGCGGCGATGCGGCCCTTCCTGGCCATGCCGAAAATGCGCTGCGGGCCGTGGCTGGAAAGATCGACGAAGCGCTGCAAGGTGAGCCGGCCCGCATTGACGTGGTCGAGCATGATCGGCACCAGCGTCTGCACGCCGGTCATGCCCGACGGCGAGGCCGGATAGGGCTTCGCCTTCTCGGCCAGCGTGTGCGGCGCGTGGTCGGACCCCAGCACGTCGACGATTCCTTGCGCAATGCCATGCCAGACGCCGTCGCGATGGCGGGCGGCTCGGACCGGCGGGTTCATCTGGAGCAGCGTGCCAAGCCTGGCATAGTCGTCCGCCGTCAGCGTCAGATGATGCGGCGTCGCCTCACAGGTCGCGACATCCTTGTGCTGTTCGAGGAAGACGATCTCCTCGGCCGTCGAGATGTGCAGCACATGGATGCGCGCGCGCGTTTGCCTGGCGATGCGCACCAGGCGCTCGGTGCAGCGCAGTGCCGCGATCTCGTCGCGCCAGACGGGATGCGACGACGGATCGCCCTCGATGCGCTCGCCGAGCCGCTCGCGCAGACGGAATTCGTCTTCCGAATGGAAGGCGGAGCGGCGGCGGGTGTTGCGCAGGATCGAGGCGACGCCCTCGTCGTCCTCGACCAGAAGGTCGCCCGTGGACGAACCCATGAACACCTTTATGCCGGCCGCTCCCGGCAGCCGTTCCAGTTCGCCGACATCGCGAGCATTGTCGCGCGTGCCGCCGACCCAGAAGGCGAAATCGCAATTCATGCGGCCGGTGGCGCGGCGCACCTTGTCGGCGAGAGCCGCCTCGCTGGTGGTCAACGGATTGGTGTTGGGCATCTCGAAGACGGCGGTGACGCCGCCCAGCACCGCCGCACGGGAGCCCGTCTCCAGGTCCTCCTTGTGCTCCAGCCCCGGCTCGCGGAAATGCACCTGGCTGTCGACGACGCCTGGCAGGATGTGCAGGCCGGTGCAGTCGATGGTTTCGCCGGCCGAGGCCTGGCCGAGATCGCCGATCCGCACAATGCGTCCGGCCTTCACGCCGATGTCGCGACGACCCTCCCCGTCATGGTTGACCACGGTGCCGCCTGTCAGGATGAGGTCGAAGGTGGTTGCCATGGGCAGGTCCAATCTCTTGCGGGGGGAGTGTGGCCGGCTTACGTAATGGCCGAACGTTTTGCAAGATCAGGCCGATTTTACGCTCATGCCCTTTGCTCAGTTGAAAGACCGCGCGCTCATTACCGTGTCAGGCCCCGATGCCGAGCATTTCCTGCAGAACATCCTCACCACCGATCTCGATACGCTGAAGCCCGGCGAGGCCAGACCCGGCGCGCTGCTGGCGCCGCAGGGCAAGATCCTGTTCGATTTCCTGATCTCGCGCGCCGCCGACAACGGTTTTCGGCTCGACTGCCGGGCCGACATCGCCGACGACTTCGTGCGCCGGCTCATGCTTTACCGGCTAAGGGCAAAGGCCGAGATTGCCAAGCAGGATCAGGTGGTTGTCACGGTCGCGTGGGGCGATGAATCAACCACCTCATCTTCCGATTCAACGGCGCTTGCCGACACGCGTTTTCGCGATGTGGCGGTGAGGCGTGGCTATGGCGGCGGGGCAAAGGACGGTAGCGATCCTGATGGCTGGAAAGCCGTTCGCATCGCCAACGGCGTCGCCGAAAGCGGCTCCGACTACCAGCTTGGCGACGCCTTCCCGCATGACGTGCTGCTCGACGAAACCGGCGGCGTCGGCTTCAAGAAGGGCTGCTATATCGGCCAGGAAGTGGTTTCGCGCATGCAGCATCGCGGCACCGCGCGGCGCCGGGTTCTGATCGCATCGGCTGACGGCTCCCTGCCCGCTTCGGGAACCGAGCTCACCGTCGCCGGCCGGCCATTAGGCGCGCTCGGCTCAGTCGACGGCAAGATCGGCCTTGCCATCGCCCGTATCGATCGCGTCAAGGCGGCGCTTGATGCCGGCGAGGCCATCATGGCCGGCGCCATCCCGGTGATGCTCGCCATTCCCGCATGGGCGAAGTTTTCCTACCCGCAGGACGCGGCCTCTGCGGAGGAGGCCTGATGGCCGCCGACCGGGCCGGCGCGCCGCCGCGCGCTTGGCAACGCATGCTTTCGGGGCGGCGGCTCGACCTGCTCGACCCCTCACCGCTCGACATCGAGATTGCCGACATTGCGCACGGTCTGGCCCGTGTCGCCCGCTGGAACGGCCAGACCAGCGGCGAGCACGCCTTCTCGGTCGCGCAGCATTCGCTGCAGGTCGAGGCGCTCTATGGCGAGCTGGCACCGCAGGCCACGGCCGAGGCGCGGCTTGCCGCGCTGCTGCACGACGCGCCGGAATATGTCATCGGCGACATGATCTCGCCGTTCAAATCGGTGATGGGCGGCTCCTACAAGGATTGCGAGCTACGCCTGCAGCACGCCATCCATCTGCGTTTCTCGCTGCCGGCGGAGCTCAGCGCAGCCTTGCGCAAGGACATCAAGCGCGCCGACCAGATCGCCGCCTATTTCGAGGCGACGCTGTTGGCCGGCTTCTCGACGGCGGAGGCGACCGAGTATTTCGGCCGGCCGCGCGGCTTCTCCGCCGACCGCTTCGACTTCGCGCCCAAATCCGTGACCTGGGCGCAAACGGCTTTCCTCAAGCGTTTCAAGACGCTGGAAGCCAGGCGCCAGTCCTCGCTTGCCGCCAGTTCAGCAAGCTAAAGAAGGCCGACCGGCGGCCGCCGCCGGACATAGCCATCGCCCCTGCTCCCGAGTTTCGTCAGAAGCGCCGGATTGGCGTAATCTGCCACCGGCATGGCGTGCTTTGTCAGTGAACGGGTAAATGTCCGGCACTAAATCCGGGTCAAGCAAGATCAAGAGGCAATCATGTTTGACAGGAAGAGAAAGACAGCCCTTGTGACCGGCGCGTCGTCCGGCATGGGCAAGGAAATCGCCAAGCGCCTGATCCGGGACGGATATCAGGTCTATATCGCCGCGCGCCAGATCGAGAAGATGGAAGACCTCGCTGCATTGGGCGCGCGCGCATTGCGCATGGACATTTCGAAGGACGCCGATATCGAAGCGGCTGTTGCCAGCATCCTCGCCGAAGTCGACGGCGTCGATGTCCTGGTCAACAATGCCGGTTTCGGGCTTTACGGGCCGGTCGAGGAAATCGGCATCGACGAAGCGCGCTATCAGTTCGAGGTGAACGTGTTTGGCCCCGCACGCCTGACGCAGCTTCTGCTGCCATCGATGCGCAGAAGGAAGGCGGGCACTATCGTCAACATCACCTCGATGGGCGGCAAGATCTACACCTTGCTCGGCGCCTGGTATCACGCCACCAAGCATGCGCTGGAAGGCTGGTCGGACAGCCTCCGGCTCGAACTCGCTCCCTTCGGCATCAAGGTCGTGGTCGTCGAGCCAGGTTTGATCGAGACTGGATTCGGCGATGTGGTCGCGGATGGGCTTCTGAAGCGATCCGGAAGCGGCGCCTATGCGAAGGTGACGCAGGCCGTGGCGAAGACGACCCGAGCAAGCTATGGCCATGGCCGCGGCAGCGATCCGAGCGTGATTGCCGAAGTCGTCTCGGCCGCCATAAGCTCGGCCAGGCCACGAACGCGCTACGCCGCCGGCAAATATGCGAAGATGATGATCGGTGTGAGAAAGTGGTTCGGTGACCGCATGTTCGATCGTCTCATCCTCAGCCAGATGAGATGAATAGCGCAGGGCGGCAGCAAGGCGGAACAAAGAGCATGAGCGGAGTTCCGGGCGACAAATGCAAGGTGCCTCGGGCGTTCTGGCGTGCCGTGGAGCGTCTGGGCCTGCCCGCGTCGGCCGTGTTGCGCCAGGCCCGGCTTCCCGCCACCCTCCACCTCAACGAGCATGCCTTCGTCACGACCGCTCAGTATTTCGCGCTGTGGAGGGCTCTCGAGGAACTCTACGCGAAACCGGCTCTGGGCCTCCGGCTGGTCGAGGTCGCCGACACCGCTATCCACCCGCCTTCCACGCTCGCCGCTTTCCACGCGCGGAACTATCGCGACGGCATCGCCCGGACTGCTCGCTTCAAGCGGCTTTGCTCGCCCGAACAGTTGCACATCGCCGACGAGAACGGCGAATGCACGATAAGTTCCGAGTGGCTTTACGCCAACGAGCCGACGCCTGCGGTCGCAACCGACGTCGCCTTTGCCTTTCTTGTCGAGCTCGGCCGGCGGGGAACGGGGCAGCATCTTGTCCCCCTTCGTGTCGAGTTCACGCGCCCCGACGACAAGAGCGGCGCGCATCGGGCCTATTTCGGATGTCCGGTCCGCTACGGCGCGGCGCGCGACTTGCTGGTCCTGCGTTCCGCCGATCTCGACCGTCCCTTTCCGGGCCACAATCCAGAGCTTCTCGAGATCCTCACGCCCGCGCTGGCCGGAGCACTGGGTGAGCTTAGCGCGCAAAGCTCGATTGCTGAGCAGGTGAAGGTCGTGTTGAAGCGAAGCCTGGCGAGCGGAAGGCCGGAGCTCTCCGACATCGCGCGCGAGCTTGGGATGAGCGAACGCACGCTGCAGCGGCGCATCACCGAGGAAGGAACCAGCTTCCGCGAGCTTCTCATCAACGCACGACAGGAACTCGGCCGGCAGCTGCTGTCGGATCCGACAGCCGACATCGACGAGATCGCCTACCTGCTGGGCTACCAGGACACGAGTTCCTTCTACCGCGCCTTCCGCGAATGGGAGGGCACGACCCCCAACCGCTGGCGGGAACTCAATTTCGACGACTCCAGACAGTCTGGATCGGGCGGCTTCCTGCATTAATGCTCGGCCGGCACCGGCGTGTGCCTCGGCCTCACTGACACGTACGATGTTGAACGTTCCGCCTGCCTCCGTCTACAGGATCTCCAGGCGCCAAAGCGGCAAGATGAAGGCCTCGGTTTTCAGCGGTGCGGGAGAACCATCCTGGACGAGCGCCTGATGACGCTCGGCCAAAGGCAAGCTTTCCTGTTGTGAATTCAACCCCATAAAAGAACGCTAAATTAACCGGCGAGCAGGACAGTATTGTGTTCGGTCACGGCCCGAAGGCGTCCTCATGCCTGGTGCACACGTCAAGACTGGTTCGGTCGCCGGCAGGCGAAGGACGACCGGTATTGGCCCGGCCCGACGAATAGCCGAAGAACTTCGCGCGCAAAACGAGCGCTTTTTTGCGGCCGTCGAAAACATGTCGCATGGGCTATGCATGTTCGACGCCGATGAGCGGATGATCATCTGCAACCGAAACTACCTCGACCTCTTCCGCCTCGACGCCAAGGTGGTGAAGCCTGGCATCCGCTTCTTCGACATTCTGCAGCACAGTGTCGATGTCGGCGTCGCCTCGCAAAGCGCCGAAGAACTCTATGCCGTTCGCAAGCCTTACATCGACGGCGCCGGGCCTTCGACCTATGAGGAGACGCTGGCGGACGGACGCATCATCGTCATCTCGCATCGCCCGCTGGCTTCCGGCGGCTGGGTGTCGATCTATGAGGACGTGACCGTGCAGCGGCGCGCCGAAGAGGAGTTGAAGGAGCAGCACCGCCGCTTCGACGCCGCTTTGGCCAACATGTCGCAAGGCCTGCTGATGTATGACGCCGACGGCAAGATGATCGTGCGCAATCAGCGTTTTCTGGAACTCTACAAGGTCACCGCGGCGGATTTCCCTTATGGAACGACGCATCGCGACGCGCTCGAACGGCTGTTGGAGCTCGGCATCTACACCAAGCTCGACGTCGACAGCGAAGTCGCCAAGACCCAAGCCAGCCTGCAGGCGGGGAAGATGCACTCGACCTACCGCTATCTATCCGACGGCAGGACGTTCCTCATCGTACGCCAGCCGATGGGCGGCGGCTGGGTGGTGACTTTCGATGATGTCACCGAGCAGCGGCGCGCCGAGGAGCGTATGACGCATCTTGCGCATCACGACACGCTGACCAACCTGCCCAACCGCTCGATGTTTCGCGAAAAGCTGGACCAGGCGCTTGGCGAGGCCAAGACCAAGCCGCTGGCGATCCTCTCGCTCGACCTCGACCGCTTCAAGGCCGTCAACGACACATTCGGCCATCCGGCCGGAGACTGGCTGCTGAAATGCGTGGCCAAGCGACTGCTGCACGCCGTGCGCAGCAGCAAGGACGTGGTGGCCCGCTTCGGCGGCGACGAGTTCGCCATCATTCAGTTCGGCATCAAGAGCGCCGCCGACGCCGAAAAGCTCGCCAAGCGCATCGTCGAGATCGTCGGCAAACCCTATCGCGACAAGGGACGAGAAATGCATGTGGGCGTGAGCCTGGGCATCGCGCTCTATCCCGGCGACGGACACGATGCCGACACGCTGCTCACCAACGCCGACATGGCGCTCTACCGGGGCAAGAGCGAAGGACGCAATGTCTATCGCTTCTTCGAGCCAGGCATGGATGCCCTGATGCGGGAGCGACGCGCGCTTGAAGCGGATCTCGAAGCAGCCCTTTCCAAGCGCGAGTTCGAGCTCGATTTCCAGCCGATCCTCAACATCGGCTCCGGCGAAATTGTCGGCGCGGAAGCCCTGATGCGCTGGCGCTCGCCATCGCGCGGCCTGGTGTCGCCGGAAAACTTCATTCCCGCCGCCGAGGAGACCGGACTGATCGTGCAGCTCGGCGACTGGGCGCTTCGCCGAGCTTGCAGCGTGGCTGCTCATTGGCCGCCGGAGATGCGCATGGCCGTCAACGTCTCGGCCGCGCAGATCAAGAGCGGCGGCTTCGCCCGCAGCGTGATCTCGGCGCTCGCCTTTTCTGGCCTGGCGGCCGACCGCCTGGAGCTCGAAATCACCGAAACGGTGATGATGGACGAAAGCGACGCGGTGCTGAAGACGCTCAGCCAATTGCGCGGTCTCGGCGTGCGCATCGCGCTCGACGATTTCGGCACCGGCTATTCCTCGCTCGGCTATCTGCGCCGCTTCCCCGTCGACAAGATCAAGATCGACCGCTCCTTCATCCACGACCTCGACAGACGCGACACGGCGGCGATCGTGCGTACGGTGATCGGGCTTGGCGCCGAGCTCGGCATCACCGTGACGGCAGAGGGCGTGGAGACCGAGGCGCAGCTCGCCATGCTGCGCAAAGCCGGCTGCCGCGAGGCGCAAGGCTATCTGATCGGCGTGCCGAGCAAGGCGTCCGATATCGGCCGGCTGCTGCGTTCGCAGGCGCTGCTGCGCCAGTCAGGCTGATGTGCCGTCGCCCGTCAGCGCAGCGTCTCGATGTACTTCTCGTGGAAGCTCACATAGCCGGGCTCGACCACCTTGAGGTGCCGCTCGATCAGCCGGTGGAATTCCGGCAGTTGGTGGAACGGCACGCCCGGATAGGCGTGATGCTCGGCATGGTAAGGCATGTTCCAGGCGAGCTTGCGCACGAACCAGTTGGTCAGCGTCGTGCGGGTATTTTCCAGCATGTTGGCGACGAAGGGACAGCGGCCGTGCTCGGCCAGCAGATAGAGCCTGAGGAACGGCTGGCCGAGCAGCGCCGGCACGATCCAGACAGTGAGCAGCACCGACGCGTTTAACCAGACCGCGAGCGCCAACAGGACGACATAGAAGGCGATCATCGCCCGCGCCTCGGCCTTCACTTTCGGCAGACCCTTTGGCGGCACATAGCTGTCTCGGCAGCGCCCCATCGCATTGTTGTAGAGCGTCTGAAGATGCCCCCGCCACACCGGCAGGCCGGAGACATGGACGATGTATTGCCGCATCGTTTCGGGCTTCGGGAAGGCGAGTTCCGGATCGTTCTCGGGGTCCTGGGTGAAGCGGTGATGGGCGAAGTGGAAATAGCGGAACCAGTCGGCGGGCAGCGCGATCGCCAGGCTGCAGAAGCGCGCGATCGCATCGTTCAACCACTGTGTTTCGAACGCCGTCCGGTGCACGGTTTCATGCAGCAGGGTGAACAGGAAGACGATCAGGATGCCCTGCGGCAGCATCAGGGCCGGCCAGAACGGCACCTTGGCCGCAATCAGCGCGCCAAGGACGATGATCGCGCCGAGATGGAGCGCAAGCTGGACAAGGCCCGGCCCATTCGACTTGCCGGTCAGCCGGCCGCGCTCCTCATTGGTCAGCGAGGCTATCACCTGGCGATGGTCCACGGTTTCGTGATGGTCGATTGCGTTCATGCGGCCATGGTACTCAGAAAGAAACCTTTCGAAAAACGAGGATTTCTGCGAAATAGATAAGGTGAACTTATCTTTTGGATTGCCATGGCCGCCCTTCCCTCCCTGCGCGGACTTCAGGCCTTCGAAGCGGCGGCGCGGA
Source organism: Mesorhizobium sp. M2E.F.Ca.ET.209.01.1.1 (assembly GCF_004010375.2). Taxonomy (NCBI): domain Bacteria; kingdom Pseudomonadati; phylum Pseudomonadota; class Alphaproteobacteria; order Hyphomicrobiales; family Phyllobacteriaceae; genus Mesorhizobium; species Mesorhizobium sp. M2E.F.Ca.ET.209.01.1.1. Next base: position 139,960 of record NZ_SADP02000015.1, read on the forward strand.
CGGGCAGCTTTGCCGCCGCGGCGGAGGAACTGTCGGTCTCGGCCGCGGCCGTCAGTCAGCTTATCCGCACCGTCGAGGAGCAGATGGGGCGAAAACTGTTCCACCGGATCAACCGGCGGGCCGTGCTGACCGAGGCCGGGGTGGAGATGCTGCCGAGGCTTACCATGGCCTTCCGGGAAATCGGCAGCGTTGCGCGCGATGTCGGCGGCGATGCGTTCCGGCCGAGGCTCGTGATCTCGGTGCCGCCTTCCATGGCGATGGGCTGGCTTTCCGAGCGGCTCGCCGGCTTCGTCGCATCCCATGGCGCCGCCGATATATCGCTCAAAGGCGACGACGATCCGGTGCCCTTCGATCATGAATTGATCGACATCCGCCTCTCCTACGGTCCTCATTACCGGGAGCATCCGACCGAGGAGATCGTCAGGGACGCCGTCTATCCGGTCTGCGCGCCGACGCTGGCCCAAGCGACCGTATCTGACGGTCTTGCCGCCCTGCCGCTGATCCACACCGACTGGGGACCGACCGGAGCGTCCTTTCCATCCTGGCGCAACTGGTTCGAGGCGGCGGGAAGCGAGCCGGGGCGCGCGGCGCAGCGCGGTCTCTCCGCGAACTCGTCGCGGGCAGCGCTCGATCTCGCCATTTCAGGGCTGGGCGTGGCGCTGGCGCAAGGCATCTATTGCGCCCAGGCGCTGGAGGATGGCAAGCTGGTGCGGGCGGCCGCGCAATCCCTGGAACTGCGCCAGCCCTATTGCCTGACGATCCCCGAACGCAGCGCAAGACGCGATATCGTGGGCGCGTTCCGGGAATGGCTGGTCGAGGAATGCATGCGCGCGGTCAACTCACCAGCCCTCGGCGCCCAGTCCTCCGAGACGTAGGGAATTCGGGCAACGGAGCACCAATCCTTCGCGCCCGCCCCGCTTTTCAGTCAAACGAAGCAGCAGGAGATCTTTGATGTCGCTCGAACTCATCAATCCGGCTGATCTGCCGGTTCCGGAGATGTACACCCAGATCGTCGTCGCGACGGGATCCAAGCTGGTGTTCATCTCGGGTCAGCAGCCTGAAGACATAAACGGCAAGCTCGTCGGGCGCGATGATTTTGCGGCGCAAGCGCGCCTGTCATTCGCCAATCTCGGCCGAGCGCTGAGCGCGGCGGGCGCCCGGCCCGACCAGGTCTGCAAGATCACGATCTACGTCGTCGACTACAACCGCGACGAACATGTTCCGATCATCGAGGCCGCGCAGGTTTCGCTGTTTGGAGATCACAAGCCGGCGAATGTGATCGTCGGCGTGGCGATCATGTCACCAGGCTACCTCATTGAGGTCGACGCGATAGCGGTCGTTTGAGGGAGGCCTTAAGAGCTAGCCGGCCACCATCGAATGGCTCAGAGATGCCCGGCCAGCGCGACCACCATATCCTTGCTGCTGGCCACGGGGACGATCTCGAACTCGACCAGATCCGCCCATTCTATGACCCAGCGCTGCAGCACCGTCGCGTCATCGGCTTCGACCAGCATGAAGCAGCGGCTCATGTCACCCGCGATCCAGCTGTGATGCACCACGAGTTCATCCGGCTTCAGCCGGCCCTTGTCGCGGAAACGGCGGTAGATTTCCTTGCGGTCCGAGCCGTGAAAATCCTCGATCACGAAGAACAGCATTCTTTTTCCTCGGTTTGAATGGATTTGGAATTGAAGAGTTGAGGAACTGAGGAACTGAGGAACTGAGGAACTGAGGAACTGAGGAACTGAGAGGATAGAAAACGAGGAGCTGATAATGCAAGACGGATGGTCCGCGAGACACTCCATTCTTCAGTTCTTCAGTTCTTCAATTCCCCAGTTTCCCTTCCCCCGCCCCTACTTCTCCGGCCGCTCCAGGCGTTCCAGGAACCACTGCGTCAGCCGGACCCAGAGCTCGTCCTTCTCGCCGGAATCCTCCCAGCCATGATCGAGATTGGGATTGTCGTTGACCTCTATGACGAAGACCCCGTCCTTGGTCTCCTTGAGGTCGACGCCGTAGAGGCCGTCGCCGATGCACTTGGCCGCCTTGACCGCCGTCTCGACGACATGCGGCGGCGTCTGCTTCAGCGTGAACGTCTTGATGCCGCCCTGGTCGGGCTTGCCGCTGGCCTTGTGGTTGACGATCTGCCAGTGTTTCTTCGCCATCAGATAATGCACGGCAAACAGCGGTTGGCCGCCGAGCACGCCGACGCGCCAGTCATATTCGGTCGGGATGAATTTCTGCGCGATCAGGAGATCGGAATCTTCCAGCCATTCGGTCGCGAGCTTGGTCAGCTCCGCCATGTTCTCGCATTTCTTGACGCCACGCGAGAAAGACGAATCCGGGATCTTCAGCACCAGCGGAAAGCCAAGCGTCTGCGCCGCCACCTCGAAGTCGGAGGTGCCGGCGATCATCACCGTCGGCGGCACAGGCACCTTGTTGTAGGTCATCAGCTCGTTGAGATAGACCTTGTTGGTGCAGCGGATCATCGACAGCGGATCGTCGATCACCGGCATGCCTTCCTGCTGGGCGCGGCGCGCGAAGCGGTAGGTGTGGTTGGAGATCGACGTGGTCTCGCGGATGAACAGCGCGTCGTAGTTCGCGAGCTTGGCTAGGTCCTTCCTGGTGATCGGCTCGACCTCGACGCCCATCTTCTCGGCGATCCTCGCCCAATAGCGCAGCGAAGAGATTTCCGACGGCGGCAATTCCTCATGCGGGTCGACCAGCGTCGCGAACGTATAGCGCGCCGGCGTGCGGCCCTTGGTGTCGCGCCATTCGCGGCTGGTGTAGGTCTCCAGGCATTGCAGGAAGAACTCTTCCTCGCTCTCCGTCATGCGGGCTAAAGGCAGGAAGCCGATCTTGCGGATCGAGGCCCACTCGGCGCTGTCCTTGATGTGGACCTCCAGCGCCGGCGCGCGGAACCAGTCGAACAGAAGCCTGGTGAAGCGGTCCCAGACCTTGGATGGGCCGATGCCGAAGAAGATCGCGACCTTGGCCGGAAAAGTCCCGCCGAGGTCCTTGCGGCATTTGTTCAAGGCCAGCTCGAGTTCCGGCAGGGCGTGCTCGTAGAGCTTGCGTTCCGAGAGGTCGATCATGGTCTCGACGGTCGGGATCACCCGGTGGCCGCGCGAACCGGCCAGCAGCGAGGCATAGTAGCCGCGGCTCTGATAGCCGTAATTGTTCGACAGGTTGATCACCTTCGGCCGCTGGCCGCGGAACAGCGCCGGATGCGCGAGATAGTCGCGGTTGGTGATGATCTTGTGGGGCGTGGCCACCTGGTCGAGATCGTTCTGCCTGCCTGTCAGGATAACCCAGGTCATTGTCTCAGCGTTTTCCCAGAGTGATGGCGGCGCGCAGACCGTCGCGGCCGAATTGCGCCATGTTCATGAAAATGTCGTAGGGCACCGGAATGTTCGCGGCGTCGAGGATCGTTTCCTGCCTTTCATCCTCGACCCAGGGGTCATGGATCAGGATGTGGTCGCCATCGTCACCGATGGCCAGCACCCAATGCGGCACCTTCTTGCCGAACATAAGGAAGCCGCTGATCAGCACCAGCACCAGCTTGCCCTCGGCGAGCGCCTGGCGGATGTCGCCGATGCCGAACGGACGGTAGTTGACCGGGATGCCATAGAGTTCGGCGCGGCGGCGGAAATCGACCTGGGCGAGCTCCATCACCCGGCGCTTGTCCTCGCTCCTCACCGACTGCAGGAACAGCGCGCCGTAGAAGGAGACGAATATCTCGGCGGCGAGACCGCTCTCATAGCCGGCGACCGCCAGGCCGAAAGGCTCGCAGCCCCCCGGTCCCGACATCATGAAGACCGTGGTCGCCTCGCGCCACAGGCGGATTTCCATGACCGGGTCGGGCACGAAGCAAGGGTCGAAATTCGCCATCGCCATCATCAGGCAGCACGGGCCGCAGGTGAACTCGCAGGTCTGCTGGTAGAACGGCACCTTGGTCGCCGTGGGCGTGTCGCCGCGCAGCGTCTTTTCGTAGCGCAGCGCGGTCGCGCCATCCTCGTAATAATCGGGCTCGCGGCCCAATTTCCGATAGCCGGCCTGCTCGTAGATGCGGATGGCGCGATCATTGTCCTCGCGCACTTCGAGGCGCAGCAACAGACGATCGTGCTCGAAGGCCGCCTCTTCGGCGGCCGCGAGAAGAAGCCGGCCGATGCCGAGGCGGCCGAAGAAGGGACCGACAGCGATGGAATAGAGCCGCGCCACGCCGCTGCCCTTGCGAAACAGCACCACCGCATAGCCGGCGACGCGCGCCCCGTTCTCGGCCACCAGCATCTCGGCGGTCTCGCGTTCGATGAACTGGCGGAAGGAGCGGCGGGACAGCCGGTCACCGGGAAAAACAGCCTTCTCGATGGCGGCGAGGTCATCGACGTCTGACGCGCGGGCCTTGCGGATTTCGGCAGGCATGCGGGCTTGGGAGAACCTCGATTGGGTTTAAGAAACGGCCCCGGTGGATGCGTCGCGAATACTGGCCGAAGCACCAGTATTCATCAAGCGCTATCGCTCCTTGATTAGGGCCGAATTGTGACAGTTTCCGCCGCGGCAGCAAAGGGCCAAGCGTTTGAACAGAATTGCTGTTCAAGCGACTGCAGGCCGCCGAAAAACGCAGCCGGTTCAGCTCGATATGCCCGCCACGAGCTGGCCATAGGCGCTCTTTGCGACGTCCGACAGCCGCTCCGGCGGCAACGATCCGACGACGGCGCAAGCATAGCCCTTGTCGAGCCAATAGACCGCCTCGGGTCCGCCCCCTTCCGCCGTATAGGTGCCCTTGGAGGTCGCTGACGAATCGGCGGTGACGAAGAGCGAGATGCGCTCGCCCTTGGCGTCCTCATAAAGCAGCATCGCCGCCTTGCCTTGCTCACCGGCGGGCAGCAGCCGGCCGCCGACCAGTTGGAAGCCCTCGGCCGCAAGGTCAGGGGCAACAAGCTTCAGCCCGACGCGATTCGACAGCCAGGTCTGGAGATGATCCTTGTCGCTTGCCGGGACTTCGACGGCGTGGCGCTTCTCGGCAGCGTAGGTGACATGGGCGGCGATCGCCTGCTCGGCGAGTTGGTCGTCGTCGCCGCCGCCACGGGCGATGCTGTCGACACCGGCGACATAGCCGCCGAGCCCGCCGACCGCGAGCATCACGGCCGCGGCAGCCGACAGCCACCAGCGCGAGCGCAAGGCCGATGCTTTTGCAGGCGCCTCGCCAAGCACGACCTGCCGCAGCCTCGCCGGCACCGGCTCGTCCATCACGCCCGCGAAGGCGGCGCGCATGGCGGCCCGGTCGGCGACGTAGCGCGCCGACTTCGCCTTCATCTCGGGATTGGCCTCGAGCCAGGCGTCGTAAGCCATGCGCTCCTCGCCCGGCAGCTCGCCGTCGAGGGCCATATGGATATCGCGTTCGGAAAAATCACGGCGGGTCATTTCTCGACGATCCTTATCGAGCGTCGGCGCGATGTGTCGTCGAGCAATCCTCGCAATTCCTCGCGGCCGCGCGCGATGCGCGACATCAGCGTGCCGGCCGGCACGCCAAGGATGTTGGCGGCCTCCGCATAGGAAAAGCCCTCGATGGCGACCATCACCAACGCCGCGCGGCGATCGGGGCTGATCGCCTGCAGGGCATCCATGATCTCGCGCGAGGCGATGGTCTCGACCTGATCGGCGGGCGCGGCTTGGGCCTCACCGGCTTCGAGAGGCAGCATCGCCGCCTCGCCGCGCCGGTTGACCTTGCGCATCTGGTCGATGAACAAGTGATGCATGATCGTAAACAGCCACCTCCGGGGGCTTTCTCCAGTCTGCCAGTTGTCGAGTCGCACAAGCGCCCGCTCCAGGCAGTCCTGGACAAGGTCGTCGGCGGAATCGCGGTCGCGCAGCAGCGAGCGCGCATAGCGCCGCAACCGCGGTATTTCGCTCAGGATCGCTGCCTTCTTGTCGTCCATGACCGCTTGTTTCGTGGTCGCTTTCCATCCCGATAGAACGCGCCTTCCCGGCGCGGTGCAAGCAGTCAGCGCGAAGCGGCCGAACCGCTGCGATTACCCAAGCACGCGAATAACGATGGTGCGAGCCGGTTTATTCCCGGCTATCCGCGAGAAAGCCTAACTATCTCAAATCCGTGAGCAGGAAATCATTGCCTTTGTAGAGCAGCGGAGTGCCGAGAGCTTTCGCGCAGGCATAGGCAAAACAGTCACCCAAGTTCAGGTCAGCTTGGTGACCAACGGCCTTGCCATAGTGAGCGCTGGCATCGATAGCACGCGAGCCGATCTCGTCGCCGATCGGGACATTTTCCCCGCCAATTTCCACAATAAGTTGATCCACCAGATCGCGAGCTTTGAGGAGTGCTTCAGCCGTCGGCTTGCGGGAACCCGCGCCGGCTCGCGCCAGAGCCTGCGTCGCTTCAAAACGGACCATGGCAGAGACGTAGAAGTCGACAGGCCGGGAGAGTTGCTTGGATAATTCCTCCCAGCCCGGTTCCTGGTTGAGAATTGCGACGATCACCGAAGCGTCGACAAACATCAGTCTCCCCACATCTCATCGGTGAATTTCTTCATATCGAACTCGGGATTGGGCAGACCGATCTTCTTCGCCTCCGCTTGAAGCCGCACAATCCGATCGCGCAGCGGTACCTTGGCACGATTACGTTCCAGTTCGTGAATAAGGGCTGTCCGCACCGCCTCAGTCTTGCTCGGTGCGTTTGTTTCGCGCTGCAACTTGGCGGCCAGCGCATCCACTTCATCGTCACGTATGTAGAGAGGCATGCCAATATCCCTTTTGGATATTCGAGATATACCAAAATGGATATTCTTTCAAGAAATCTCCTTGGCCTCCCGCGCGGCCCGCGTCAGCAGCCGCTGGTAGAACAGCCCGATACCGATCAGCACGGCGCCGAGACCGATGAAGGACAGCGCGCGCAGCACGCCTTCGAGCTCCGACATGTCGAAGAGGAAGACCTTCACCACCGCGACCGCGATCAGCACCGCGGAGGCGATGCGCAGCACCTGCGATTTCAGCCAGACGCCAGCGGTGAGCAGCGCCACGCCGATGACCAGCCAGAGCGCCGAATAGGTGTAGGTCTCGAGCTGGCCGAGCCCGCTCCACAAGGCGATGAACTCGCCCTTGAACAGGCGGCGCACCGAAAGCGTGGCATAGGCGAAGGCAAGCAGGGCGGCGATCAGCGCCAGCATCGCCGCATACCATCGCGGGCGCTTGTCGCGGACATAGAGCGCCAGCGCGCCGGCGGCGACCGCCGGCAGCAGATAGGCGAGGAACAGAAGGTTGAAGACCGGGATCGTGCCGGTCGACTCGTCCGTCAGCAGCGGGTTCAGCACCACGAAATGCTGAACCGCGATCAAGACCGCCGAGATCACGCCGGCAACCATCGAACCATAACGCAAAACCGAGCTCGGCGAGCGCATGTCGATGGCGACCAGTATGGCGCCGGCGCCAAGCGCGATCAGCGTGTAGATCGCCTGTTCGGCAAGAGTCACCGCGCCGGTGTCGATGACGCCGCCATGCATGGCGTGGCGCACCAGCATGGCGATGGTGAGCAGCGCGAACAGCGCCGAGGCCGCCTCCATGGCAAGGCGCGGCCGGGCGTTGGTGGTGCGGGCAAGCTGCCAGGCCGCGAAGCCGAAGGCGAGCGCCGGCACGCCATAGCCCGGCAGCAGCCAGTTGAAGACCGGCGTCCTGGACAGGAATTCAGCGCCGACGATGGTCGGATCGAAGGCGACGCGACCGAGCACCGCGACCGCCGCGCCCACCGCGATCCAGCCAAGCACGGGGTAAGACCGCCAGCGCGTGGCCAGCGCCGGCAGAATGGCGGCAGCGCCGAGCAGCACGGTCGTCCAGCTCGAGCCGAGGGCCATGTGCAGCATCAGCAGGCCGGCAACGCCGGCGCCTCCGAGCGCGAACGACACGGCCGGGCCGCCGGTCAGCGGCGGCTCCTCGGCGCGCGCGATCCATTCGCCACCGGCAGCAAAGACGAGCGTCAGCAGAAACGCCGGCAGCGCGTAGCCGAGGTCGCGGTCGATATCGCCGAAGGTCAGCCACAGCGCAGTCAGCACCACCAGCGGGGCAATGACGCCCCAGGCTGCCCAGCAAGCCGCGTGTGTCGGAACGGTGGCGGCGAAGCGGCGCGCCGCCCAGAAGCCGGCGGCGAGGAAGACCAGGCCGAGCGCGATGCCGATGCGGAAAGTCAGCGCATCGGACGACCCCAAAGGCTGGGCGTCCAGCCCGACATCGAGCGCATCGGCGCCTATCGTGGCGGGCGGGATGATGCCGAGATAGATCAGCACGGTGGCGATGCCTGCTGCGAAGATCAGCGGCAGCGCGCGCGGCCGGTAGAGCGCCACCGCGACCAGCGCGGCCAAAAGGACGGCGCCATGCAAGGCATCGCCGGCGCTGGCAAAGGCCGGATCGACGGACAGGCCCAGCGCGCTCAGGGCGATGAAGAAGCCGGGCACGATCGATGGCCAGTCGAAGCCTCGCGCCGCTGCGTCGCGGCCAGTGGTCAAAAACGGGGCGAGCCAGATCAATGCAAGCACGGCCAGCGTGGCGAGGCTGATGAACAGGACGGCGGCGAGGTTCACGTCCGGCGCGTCGACCATATAGAGAATGGTCCAGATGCCGGTGCCGGCGAAAGCGGCGGCCATGAGCGCCTTCCAGTCGCGGATGCGGGCGGTTGCCGCGCTCGCCGCAAGCACGATCGCGAGATAGACGAACAGCGCCCAGGGATTGGGCGCCTGCGATGCCACCAGCGCCGGCGTGACCATGGCGCCGACAAGTCCGATGCCGGCCAGCGCCAGGCCATGCACCAGCGAGGCGCTAATGGTGGCGACGCCGATGATACCAAGCAGCGCGAAGGCGGTCGCCGGCCCGATGAAGCCATAGATGCCATGCGCGGCATAGACCGTGCCGAACAGGATGAAGGCGCCGGCAGCCGTGAGGATCGAGGGGGTATAGGCGCCGGCGGCGCTCTGCACCGGCACCCTGAAGCCGGTGCGGCGGATGAATTCGGCGCCGGCAATCAGCGCCAGGCCGAGGACGCCGGCCATCGTCAGGCGCACGCCAGGCCCGAAAATGCCTGCCTCGATCGTGTAGCGGATCAGGAACAAGCCGCCCAACGCCAGCGCGATACCGCCGACCCAGACCGCCCAACGCGTGCCCAGCGCCGTCTCGACATCGGTCTGGCGCGCCGCCTTGGTGGGCGCGGGCGTCTCGGCCACGGGTTGCGCCGGTTCGATCGACTCGGCGGATTGCGCCGCGGCCGACTGGGCCTTCGTCCAGGGTCCGGCCACGGCCTCGCCTTCAGCGGCCTCAGGCTTTGCGACGACCTCCTCGGCAACTGTCGTGCCGTCGGCCAGCGGCGCGACAGGCGCCGCGGCTGCCTTGGCCTCCTCGGGAAGCCCTTCCTGCGCGGCGTCCGCCTTCAGCGCGGGCAGCGAAGCTCCCGTCTGCAGCAGGCCGCGCAGGATACCGAGCTCGCGCTCGACCAGCGCGATGCGGTTCTGCTGGCGGGAAACGATGACGAAAAGAGCGATGACGGCGGCAATGGCGATCAGGCTGAAAAACATGGCGGTTTCCCCTCAAAACCGAACCAGTCGTGGCCGACAAATGCGGCAATGAGACGGCTACCCAAATCAGCGCCTTGCCGGCCGGTAAGATCGAGCATGTTTTAGAGCCGATGGCCAGCAAGCCGGCAGGCTTATCCCAAGCCTGCATGCCAGACGACCGAGCCTGTCGGCGAGAATTGCCTGACGGCCGCCGCATAATACTGGTGTTAATCTGCAGCGTTCACGGAGGACTCTCGATGCCGCAGCGAAGCGCGGGCCTGCTGATCTACCGGCGCATAGCCGGTGTCTTCGAGTTTCTGCTCGTCCATCCAGGCGGCCCGTTCTGGGCGCGCAAGGATGAAGGCGCGTGGTCGATCCCGAAAGGGCTCATCGACGACAACGAAGATAAGCTCGAGGCCGCCAGGCGCGAAGCCGAGGAGGAGCTCGGCATCGCCATCGACGGCGACTTCCGGCCGCTCGGCAGCTACAGGCAGCCGGGCGGCAAGATCGTGGCGGCGTGGAGCGTCGAGGCCGATGTCGACACAAACGCCATCAAGAGCAACATGTTCACCATGGAGTGGCCTCCGAAATCGGGAAAGATGAAGGCGTTCCCCGAAGTGGATCGGGCCGGCTGGTTTTCGCTGCCCGAAGCCGGGCTCAAGATCCTGAAAGGCCAGCGCGCCATGCTTGACGATTTCCTGGTGCGGCGCGGCGCGGATTAAACTGCTACCCTGCCCCAGTCACGATCGCCTTCGTCGTCGCATGATGCCGGCGCAGCGCGGCCAGGAAGCCGGCACGAGCGTCGGGTGGCTCCAGCCCGCGCGGCTCGTAAACATGGCGGGTGAAGAAGAAGCCGCTCAGCCGGAAGGCGTCCTCGAGCGCCGCCGCGTCGGCGCGCAGGCCGGAGCCGCGCTGCAGGAAGGCGGGCAGCGCCAGCATCTTGTCGTGCCAGGCAGCGCCCGCCGCGCGCGACACGGCGCGGCCGGATTTCGGCGAGACATAGGCGAGATCCTGCCTGGAGCCGGTCGCCGCGCACTGGCTGAGGTCGAGGCCGAAGCCCAATTCGTCGAGGATGAGCAGCTCGAAGCGCGCCACCAACTCGCCCGCCGCATCGGCATCGCTGAGATGGGCAATCATCACTGCAAGGGCCTCGTAAAGACCACCATGGGCGTCGCGCTCGGGCAGGAGCCTCAGATGCGCGGCCATGGTCTGCAGGCCGTAGACGGCGACCGCGCTGTCCATGAGCCGCGCGGCGTTCATCTCGATCGCCTCGGCCTGGAAGACGCCGAGATGCTCGTCGAGCCGCGCCCGCCACAGAAGGTCGACGCGGTTGCCGGGCTGCAGCACCGGCTGCTGCTTGCGCGAGCGCCCTCCCCGCACCAGACCGAGATGGCGGCCATGGGTGCGCGTCATCACCTCGAGGATGGCGCTGGTTTCGCCATGCCTGCGAGTGCCGAGAACGATTCCCTCGTCGCGCCATTCCATGGGCTTGAGCTTTTCACCCGTTGGGCGGCGAAATCAAGGACACGAGCGGCCCGCCAGCCAATCGTCGGCTTTCTGGCTCGTTGGAGATCTTCATTGGCTGCGTCGCGACTGGCGGTGATGCGCCTGATGTCGGCCGTTAAGGTAAGTTCTGAAGCCGCCTGAAAGCAGATAGTCTGGCGACCAAGCTGGAGGTCGCGGTTGCGCCAGTTCGGACATGTAAGTGGTCCGTTTGCCGGCGGGCGTTCGCGTTGCAGCTAGTGCATTGACCCCCGCTGCCTCGAACGGAAAAACTCTTTGGGCTCAGTCAAACTACTAGGCGCCCACTTACGATCGGTCGTCCAAGGCCGAGAGTCGCGCCGGCAGACGCGACGACGCTGATCAGTTGATCCTGAACGCTGGGATGTCTAAGCCTCCGAAGCGGTTTTCGTGCGCGATGCGGCGTCCGACACCGCTTGTCGGAAGGTTGGCCGGAAGGACTGCGACCAACTGGCCAGGTGTTGGCTTGTACCGGCTGATGATCTCGAGGTTCCGTGACAAGTCGAACTGGATCGCCGAGCGCTGATAGAAACCGCGCTCAATCCGACATTTGATCTCCATGATCATGTCATACGTCATCAAATCGGAGCGCTTTTCCGCGGCAGCCGACCGGTCGCCTTCAAACTGGAAATAGGATTCCGGGCCGGCGCCGAAGAAGACGTGCAAGGCAGTCGCCATGTCGCAGTCTTCGCGCCGAATGATCCAGAGCAGCGGTGCAAGGCCGTAATCCCAGTTCCAGCTCAACGCTGCCAGATGACGATGGTCGGGATCCGCTCGCCGCAGCCATTCGGCATAACGCACGAATTCGCTAGGGGCGTAGTCGTCCCATGGCTGACAATGTTTCGCCCAGGCCAGCAGCATCGCATCGTCATCGTCGGTTATTTGCTTCCAGGCATTCGCGAGTTCCCGTCGCTGTCTTTGCTTCTCCTCCCTCTCTTTCCAGAATACCTGTCGAGCGTCCATGATCTTAGAATGGCCCGGCTGGAAGATGGTCAATTGCTCCAGGAGTTCCCTTCTGGGCTCCGGACGCTCCTTCCTGAACATCAGCATGATTTCAAACCCATCCGCCGTCTTGCCGATGAGATACCTGACGTCAGGACCAGTGATCTCCATCGTGGCGAGTCCGAGCCTGGCGATCTCTCCTTCGGCGTCCGATCGAGCCATGCCGACCGCGAACCCATACAGAACGATGGATGGCGGAAAGGGGGATTTGAAGTCGATGCGCTCGACGATGTGGTCGTTGGCGATTCCATCGGGATCGTTCTGCGCGCTCGGTCCGTAGCCGAATTCCACCCCGAACTTTCCGCCACGGCTGTGTTCGGACCACTTCTCGCGGGGGAATATCTCGTCAACTCGAGCCCGCGCCATCAACGGGCGAAGCTGGACAATCTTGCTGATATAGTCATCCATGCCGGCGTAGATTACCTTTAACGAAACCCTTGGACAACCGTGTACGCTTTTCTGGACACGGGCAATCTCGACAGTCGTCACCTGCCGTTCGCGCCCGTCGTCCTCAGGCGTCAGTCGATCGAGTTCGGAAAACAGCCGCTCTTCCCTGGCGGTTCACTCCGTCGCGGACTCCCAGAGTCGCAACAGAGAATAGTGCCCGAACCGAAAACTTTCTTACGGCGGATCGCCTTCAGCTCGGAAACGATACGGGCGGCGAATATTTCCGGCGAAACGGAAGCGCGGGCCCTCGCTGGCCATTCGACGCTGAATGCCATCTAACCCCCACCCGTTATCGCCGGCTGTCCAGCGGGCCGACCAGCGCGCCCGAGGGAGACATCCTCGCTTCAGTGGCTCTCGAAGGTGAGCACGGTGTTCTCGAAGCGCCGCGCCGCGAGGTCGGCCGGACGGATCCAGTATTGCGCTGCGCCGGCATCGCCCATGTGCCAGTCGAGCGCATTGTCCCAGCGAAGCTGGAGCAGAAGGATGTGCTCAGGCGCCATCAACTCGGCCGCGTCCTGGATGGCAACGCCGCGGCCCAGCATCTGGTGCTGCGCGTATGAGCCGTTCTTGCTGAAGTCTGGATCGCGCAGCACGCTGTGCCGGTAGCGGAGCGCCTCGACGACAGCATCGGGCACCTGCGCGATCCCGTCCGGATTAGCGAGCGCGCTTTCGGCGCCTTCGACCGCCGCCCTCGCGATCCAGTCGTTCAGCACCATAGGCAGACGCTTTTGTATATAGTGGCGCTCGAGCACACCTTCCGGCAGCGCGCCGGCGCGCAACTCCTCGAGTAGCGCAAGGAGGTCGGTCCGCTGGTTCTCGTCGAGCGCCTTGCCACGCTGGGCCTCTCCGGTCGTTGCCAGCTGAAAAATCCGCCAGCGGTCCTTTTCGAATTGCGCGTAGCGTTCGAGCAGAGCGGAGAGCCGCGCCCCCTCCGGGTCCTCCAACCTCGCCGGCAGTGTGTCGAGCCGAGCCCTGATCCCAGCGGTCTCCTCCTTGATGTATGACTTCAGGTAACCCAGCAGAACCTCCGCCGTCCGGCGGTTGGTGGGAAAACCCTCGAACGGGATCCAGAGCCGGTCCGTGGGCTTGTCGTGCCCGGAGAGCGCGTCATTCCAGGAGACTGGCGCGCCGTGAAACGCGACAAGCTGCTGGCGGCGGCGCTGCTTGGCGACCTCCCATGGGAAGCCGTCGCCGGCATCTGGATCGCCTTCCTCCACCTCGGCGACGTCCTCCAACCAGCCGAGCTCGATCTCGATGCGCGGATAGAAGCGTGGATAGACCTTCTCCGGCTTGTCGTGCCAGGTCAGCCAGGGATATCGGTAGCGGGCGTTCTCGGCGCCGTCGATCGGCTCCAGAAATCCGGGATTGTGCTGAGGACCCCAGTCGTTGCGGGCCTTGCCCTCGACGTAGCGGACGACGAAGTGGCTCGCATCGCCGTCGAAATTGCCCGACATAGGCGCGAAGAAATAAAGATAGCCGTTCGTAGGGAGCAGCGAGCGTGCCGGCCCGTCGGGCAGCGCGGCGAGGTCGACTTGGCCCATGAAAGTTAGCGGCTCGAGCAGCCCCTTGCGGTTGTGGATCATCGGCCAGTCCAGATCGTCGGGCGCCAGCGGCACGCCGCCGAAAAAGCTCATCGAGCGCTGCGGGTGGCGCGGTGGGAAGACGTGGCGGATGGCAAGGCAGGCCCGCGAGGCGAGGGCGATCGCCGCATGGTCGGCATCGCTGGTGGGCGGTGCCTTGCGCTCGACATGCGCGCGTATCTTCGCCCTGTGGGCATCGTCGGAGCGTTTGGCCTGCGCCTGGGACTCCGCCACCATCTTTGCGGCGACGTCGCCGCCGGCAGCTTTGGTTCGCCGGCGAGCGAGGTCCGCGGCAGGCCGAGCCTGCCCGGCAGCGCGGGCATTCTCGCGGGTATCCGCCGCCTCGCGTTTCGCTCGAGCCTTACGGAGGCTGCGGCGAGCTCGAAGAAACGCCAGGCCAATCCCTGCTATCGGGATGAGGAGCAGGAGCGTTCGGCGAAGGAGAAGCGGCTCGATCATCGCGCCGCTCCATGTCTCGACGCCGGCCAGCAGCATTATCATCGCGAATACCGCGACTAACAACGTGGCGACGAAGGTAACGATGGCATCGAACATTTGTGTCCCCCGCCACGAGCTGTTGCGTCGAAAGTGACCCCGCACCATAGATCGTATGACAGCGACCTCAAGTCCAGCCTGTCGCACTCGACCGGATTCGTCGCCGCCCAAACCGAGGATGGTCACGTTACGACCATGCCTCCTGATGTCTGCTCTTGAAGATTAGGAGACCGAAGCTGTCGGACTGTTGTCGACCCAATCAAGACGTCGGGCACCTCGGCGGCTAGCTCCTAGCGCTAGGCGGTCTTTTCGGCTCGCACCGTTGCGTCGTTTTAATTGGTCACAATGTGGATGAGCGTGGCCGGCCCGGCTTACCCCGGAAACTCCAGCCCCATCTCGCGGTAGCGCTCGGGGTCGTCGCCCCAGTTCTCGCGCACCTTCACGAACAGGAAGAGGTGCACCTTCTGCTCGAGGATTTCGGCGATCTCGGTTCGAGCGGCCTGCCCGATGGCGCGGATCGTCTCGCCCTTGTGGCCGAGCACGATCTTCTTCTGGCTGTCGCGCTCGACATAGATGACCTGCTCGATGCGCACCGAGCCGTCCTTCTTCTCTTCCCATTTCTCGGTCTCGATATGCGAGGAATAGGGAAGCTCCTGATGCAGCCGCAGATAAAGCTTTTCACGCGTGATCTCGGCCGCGAGCTGGCGCATCGGCAGGTCGGAGATCTGATCCTCCGGATAGTACCAGGGGCCCAAGGGAAGCGTCTCGGCGAGATAGTCGAGCAGGTCCTTGCAGCCGGAGCCGGTGAGCGCGGAGACCATGAAGGTGCGCTTGAACGGCACGCGTTCGTTCGCGGTCGCGGCCAGCGCGAGAAGCGTCTCGGGCTTGACCCGGTCGACCTTGTTCAGGACGAGCAGCATCGGCTGGCGGACGTCCTTCAGCCGGTCGAGGATGGCATCGGCGTCGCCCTTGATGCCGCGCTCGGCGTCGATCAAAAGCACCACGACATCGGCATCCTTGGCGCCGCCCCAGGCGGTGGTCACCATGGCGGTGTCCAGCCGCCGCTTCGGCTTGAAGATGCCGGGCGTGTCGACGAAGACGATCTGCGCGTTGTCATGCGTGGCGATGCCGCGCACGATGGCGCGGGTGGTCTGGACCTTATGCGTCACTATCGACACCTTGGCGCCGACCAGCTGGTTGACCAGCGTCGACTTGCCGGCATTGGGCGCGCCGATCAGCGCGACGAAGCCGGAGCGCGTCGCGGGGACTTCAGGGGTTTCGATTTCTGTCATGCCGCGCTCCATACGCCTTCGCGCAGCAAAAGAGTAGCCGCCGCGGCCTGCTCGGCCTCGCGCTTGGAGCGGCCGCTGCCGGTCGCCGGTGCAAAGGAGCCGACCTTGACGCTGACGGTGAACAGCGGGTCGTGGTCTGGCCCCTCGCGGGCGTCAATGCGGTAGGCCGGCACAGCGCCGGCGGCCGCCTGATGCGCCCATTCCTGCAATTCGGTCTTGGCGTCGCGGCGCGCAGCGCCGATCGCCTGCGAGCGCGGCTGCCAATAGCGATGGATGAATGCGCGGGCAGCCTCGAGACCACCATCCAGGTAAAGCACGGCAATCAGCGACTCCAGCGCATCGGCGCGCAGATTGGTGCGTTTGCGCCCTTCGAGATTGCGTACATCGGAGCCGGCGCGGATCAGCTCGGGCAAGCCGATCTCCTCGGCGATGTCGGAGAGCGCCTCGGCATTGACCAGCGCGTTGAGGCGCAGCGAAAGCTCGCCCTCGGCGGCCTCGGGAAAGGTCGCGAGCAGCATGTCGGCGACGACAAGACCGAGAACGCGGTCGCCCAGGAACTCGAAACGTTCGTAATCGACCCCGGCATGGGTCGAACGCGCGCTGGCATGAGTCAACGCGCGCTGCAGACGCTGGCGATCGGCGAAGGCATGGCCGGTGCGCGGGGCAAGCGCCTCGGCAAGCGCATCGGCGGTCAAACGCTTGCTGGCCGCCATCGCTCTAGTGGACGAAATGGAACAGGCGATCGGCACGCATCAGCGACGGCCACTTCCAGATCTCGAGCGGGCTCGCCTTGCCGGCGATCGAGAAGAAGATGAGGTTGGCGCGGCCGACCAGGTTTTCGGCAGGAACAAAGCCGACGGTGAAGCGGCTGTCGGAGGAATTGTCGCGGTTGTCGCCCATCATGAAGTAGTGGCCGGGCGGCACGGTCCATTCGCGGGTGTTGTCGCCGATCGAATTCGGCGTCAGGTCGAGCGTGTCATAGCTGACACCGTTCGGCAGCGTCTCGCGGTAGACGTCGACGGGCTGCGGCACTTCGGTGATGTCGGGATTTTCGATCTGGCCGGTCTTCACCCGCGGCACGCCGACGTCGTTGATGAAGAGCTGGCCGTCCTTCATCTGGATCTTGTCGCCGGGCAGGCCGACGACGCGCTTGATGTAGTCGACCGACGGATCCGGTGGGAACTTGAACACCACCACGTCGCCGCGCTTGGGCTCCGAGCCCCAGATGCGGCCGGAAAAGATATCGGGACCGAACGGCAGCGAATAGCGCGAATAGCCGTAGGCCCATTTGGTGACGAAGAGATAGTCGCCTTCGAGCAGCGTCGGCCGCATCGAGCCGGACGGGATGGAGAAAGGCTGGAAGAGCAGCGTGCGGATGACGAGCGCGAGCAGCAGAGCCTGGATGATGACGGAAAAGGTCTCACCAAGCCCGCCGGATTTCTTCTGCGATTTTTCAGCCACGCTCATGTCGTCCTCGATTGTGCGATGTTGGTATAGAGTCTCGGCGCGCGCTGGGCAACGTCATGCCGCTCGTGGTCAGATGGAATCAATGTGGCGCTTGTTCGGCGGGCACCGCCTCGATAATCACAAAGGCTTGAGCAAGCGGGAAATCGTCGGTGATGGTGAGATGGATCACCGCGCGGTGGCCCTTCGGCAGGATCTTCTCCAGCCTGGCGGCGGCGCCGCCGGCCAGCGCCATGGTCGGCGCGCCGCTCGGCAGGTTGATCACGCCCATGTCGCGCCAGAACACGCCCTCGGCCATGCCGGTGCCCAGCGCCTTGGCGCAGGCCTCCTTGGCGGCGAAGCGCTTGGCGTAGGACGCCGCGCGGGCGGCCCGCTTCTCCGACTTGGCCTGCTCGACCTCGGTGTAGATGCGCTGGATGAAGCGCTGGCCGTGCCGTTCCAGCGATTTCTCGATGCGTCTGATGTCGATGAGGTCGCTGCCGATGCCGATGATCATTCCGCCGGCACTTCCCGTCCGCCCTGGCGCGCTTTCTTCTCGGCACGCTCGGCCATGCGCTTCTTGCGCTGCTCGCGGAACACGGTCATGCCCCAGCGCGTGACGCCGTAGAACACGAGCCCGAAGACCAGGCCAAGCGGCACCGCGCCGATCAGCATCGGCTCCAGGACGGGATGCCAGAGCTTTGCGAAGGAGAGCTTGTGCAGCATTTCGCCAAGATGCTCTGGCGGCCCGTGCTTGGGCAGGC
Source organism: Mesorhizobium sp. M2E.F.Ca.ET.209.01.1.1 (assembly GCF_004010375.2). Lineage (NCBI taxonomy): Bacteria > Pseudomonadati > Pseudomonadota > Alphaproteobacteria > Hyphomicrobiales > Phyllobacteriaceae > Mesorhizobium > Mesorhizobium sp. M2E.F.Ca.ET.209.01.1.1. The sequence continues at coordinate 158,046 of NZ_SADP02000015.1, forward strand.
GCTCATGCAGGAGCAGCTTGCCGGTTTCCCAGGACGCGCCCCACAGCAGCGGGGAGGTCAGCGGATTGCCGAAAAACACGGCGCCGAGCGCCGCCGCGACCAGATTGCCGGCGATCACCCAGCAAAGCACCGCGGCAACCACGAAATGGGCGCCAAGCGGGAAGAAGGAGGCAAAAACACCCGCAGCGACACCGGCGGCGACCGAATGCGGCGTCGCCTTCAGCCGCAGGATGCGCTTGGAGAAATACTGCACGGAACGCGAGAACGAGCGGCGCGGCCATAGATAAGTACGCACCCGCTCCAGGAGGCCATCAGGCTCTCGGCGTCGAAAAAGCACTCTGTTCCAGTTCCCGGTCCAACACGCGCTGCCCCTGCCCACCGGGTCGCGCCAACACATCTTGCGCTCCGATGGCGCAGAAAGGCAACAAACTTTGATATAGGGACGGCAAGGCCGCACAACAACGAAACGCCGCCGCGATGGTCTGCCGCAGGCCTGTAACAAGCCCCCCATTCTGGCGAAACTGAGGAAAACAACAGGGATTCCCAGCCGATGATCACCATTCGACCGGCGCGGGCCGAGGATGCCGGGGCCTTGCCCTCAATCGAACAGTCGGCCGGAGAAGCGTTCCGCACCATCCCGGAATTGGCGTGGCTCGCCGATGGCGACAATATCAGCGCAGAGCGGCACCGCGCGCTGATCGCCGGCGGCGCATGCTGGGTTGCCGCCGAGGAGAAGGGCCGGCCGGTAGGCTTCCTGAGCGCCGGGATCGAGGGCGATGCGCTCCATATCTCGGAGTTGGACGTGCGCCTCGACCGGCAGGGCTCGGGCATCGGCCGGGCTTTGCTCGAACGGGCGGTCGCGGACGCCAGGCGGCGCGGCCTTGTCGCGGTGACGCTGACAACGTTTCGCGCCGTCGCCTGGAACGCCCCTTTCTATCGCAAGTTCGGATTTCGCATCCTGGAAGGCGCAGAGATCGACGGACGGCTGACCGGCCTGCTCGGCGACGAGGCCGAGCACGGCATGCCTTCCGACCAGCGCTGCGCCATGCGGCTCGATCTCAGGTGAGTGGATACTCGCTGACCTCGACCAGATTGTCGTCCGGATCGCGGAAATAGACCGACATCATCGCGCCGCGCGCGCCGGTGCGTTCGACCGGGCCGACTTCGATCGCCACGCCATTGGCCACGAGGCTGGCCTGGACTTCGGCAAGCGGCACCGCCGCGACGAGGCAGAAATCGCCGGAACCCGGCGTCGGCGCCTTTGCCTTCGGCTCGAAAGTACGGCCGGCCTCATGCAGGTTGATCTTCTGCGAGCCGAACACAAGGGCGGTCGGCCGGTTCGGCTCATCGAGCCGCTTCATGCCAAGGACGCGCTGGTAGAAGTCGCAGGTCGCTTCGACCGAGCGAACCGTCAGCACGAAATGGTCGATGCCAGCGATCATTGCAGAGGCCTCAGATATTGCGGCTTCCCGGCTTGACGGCCGGAATGGCGGCGAGTTCCGGCGGCAGGCGGTCGGCGGGATAGGCCGGCACCTCATATTCGGCGAGCGCGATCAGCGGCACGCCGACATCGGTCTTGCCGGCCGAGCGGTCGATGATGCACGCAGCCGCCACGACCTCGGCGCCGAGCTTGCGCAGGCAGTCGATGGTCTCCCGGATCGACAGGCCGGTGGTAACGATGTCCTCGACGATGACGACGCGCGAGCCTTTGGCGATCTCGAAGCGGCGCAGCCTGAACTCGCCCCCTTCCCGTTCGACCCAGATCGCCGGCGCGCCGAGGTGGCGCGAGGTTTCATAGGCCGGGATCAGGCCGCCGATGGCCGGACCGACGACATAGTCGATCCTGCCCGGCACGCTTTCCCGGATCTTCTCGGCCAGCGCCTTGCACAGGCGTTCGGTCTTGTCGGCATGCATGAAGACACGCGCCTTCTGCAGGAACACCGGGCTGCGCAGGCCGGACGTCAGGATGAAATGACCTTCAAGAACGGCGCCGGCCTCGCGGAAAATGCCCAGCACTTCATCGGTGTTCATTTGTTCCCCCTTTGGCGAGTGGTGAATGGTGAATGGTGAATGGTAGTGAGAGCACCTTCTATTCACTATTCACTATTCACTATTCACTATTCACTATTCACTATTCACTATTCACTATTCACTATTCACTATTCACTATTCACTATTCACTATTCACTAATCACTATTCACTATTCACCCATTCACGCGCCGCGCATCGCTGACGCTCGAATTGTCCTTGAGCTGCGACAAGAGCCTGTTGAGATGTTTCAGGTCCCAGACCTCGAGGTCGATCAGCATCTCGGTGAAATCGGGCGCCGTGCGGATCATCGACAGCGTATGGATATTCGCGTCGTTGGACGCGACGACCTGAGCGATATCGGCCAAGGATCCCGGCGCATTGATGGCGGTGACCGAGATGCGCGCCGGGAAACGTTCCTTGGTGCGCTCGTCGATGTCCCAGCGCACGTCGATCCAGCGCTCGGGCTGATCGTCGAAGGCCTGCAGCGCCGGCGACTGGATCGGGTAGATGGTGATGCCGGTTCCGGGCTGGATGATGCCGACGATACGGTCTCCGGGCACGGCACCTTCCGGCGCGAAGCGCACCGGCAGGTCGCCACGCACGCCGCGGATCGGCACCGCGCCGTCGCGCGGCTGGTCCTTGTCCTTGCGCGCTGCGCGCGTACCGGGCATCTGGAACAGCATGCCGGCGGCGTTGCGGATCTTCGACCAGCCCTCCTCGCGCTGCTTGGGCGCGGCGACCGTCACGCGCTCGTCCTTATAGTCGGGAAAGACCGCCTTCATGACGTCGGTGGAGCTCAACTCGCCGCGGCCAACCGAAGCCAGCACATCCTCGATATCCTTGCGCGCCAGGCGGTGCAGCACCGGCTTCAGGCTCTCCTTGGTGAAGGTCTTGCCGGCGCGCTCGAAGGCGCGTTCCAGGATGCGGGCGCCGAGGCCGGAATATTGCTTGCGGATCGCGTTCTTGGTGGCGCGGCGGATGGCGGCGCGCGCTTTGCCGGTGACCACGACCGATTCCCAGGCGGCGGGCGGCACCTGCGCCTTGGAGCGGATGATCTCGACCTCGTCGCCGTTCTTCAACTCGGTCATCAGCGGCATGATGCGGCCATTGACCTTTGCGCCGACGCAGGTGTCGCCGACATCGGTGTGTACGGCATAGGCGAAGTCGATCGGTGTGGCGCCGCGCGGCAGCGCGATCAGCATGCCCTTGGGCGTGAAGCAGAAGACCTGGTCCTGGAACAGCTCCAGCTTGGTGTTCTCGAGGAAATCCTCCGGATTGTCGCCTTCGGCCAGTTGCTCGATGGTGCGCCTGAGCCAGGCATAGGCGTTGGTCTCCTTGGAGATCGCATGGCCGGCGCCGTTCATCTTGCCGCCGGTATCCTTGTAGATCGAATGCGCGGCGACACCGTATTCGGCTATTTTGTTCATCTCCTTGGTGCGGATCTGCAATTCGACGCGCTGGCGCGACGGGCCGACGATGGTGGTGTGGATCGAGCGGTAGTCGTTCTGCTTGGGCGTCGAGATGTAGTCCTTGAAACGGCCGGGCACCATCGACCAGGTGGTGTGGATGGCGCCAAGCGCGCGGTAGCAGTCGTCGACCGAATCGACGACGACACGGAAGCCGAAAATGTCGGAGAGCTGTTCGAAGGAGAGCGCCTTGGCCTCCATCTTGCGGAACACCGACCACGGTTTCTTCTGCCGGCTCTTCACGCTCGCCTTGATGGCGTGTTTCTCGAACAGGCCGGACAGCGCCGTCTCGATCTCCTGAAGGACGCCCTTGTTGCGCTCGAAAATCTCGGCAAGCCTCGCGGTGACGGCGCGATAGGCTTCCGGATTGATGTAGCGGAAGGCGATTTCCTCCAGTTCCTCGCGCATGCCTTGCATGCCCATGCGGCCGGCGAGCGGCGCATAGATGTCCATCGTCTCCTCGGCGATGCGCAGGCGCTTGGACTCGGGCATATGGTCGAGCGTGCGCATGTTGTGCAGGCGGTCGGCGAGCTTGACGAGGAGAACGCGGATATCCTCGGAGATCGCGAGCAGAAGCTTGCGCAGATTCTCCGCCTGCTCGGCCTTCTTGGAAACGAGGTCGAGCTTCTTCAGCTTGGTGAGCCCTTCGACCAGCTTGCCCATTTCGGGGCCGAACAATTCGTCGATCTCGGCCCTGGTCGCGGTCGTGTCCTCGATCGTGTCGTGCAGCAGCGCGACAGCGATGGTCGCCTCGTCCATGTGCATGTCGGTGAGGATGGCGGCGACTTCCAGCGGATGCGAGAAATAGGGATCGCCGGAGGCGCGCTTCTGGTGGCCATGCTTCTGCATGGCGTAGACATAGGCCTTGTTGAGCAGCGCCTCGTTGACGTCAGGCTTGTAGCGCTGCACGCGCTCGACAAGCTCATACTGACGCATCATGGGCGGGATCTCGCGGTGCTGAAATGATTGATGCGCCGCACCAAGGTGCGACGCATCCCATAGATAGCCACGAAACTTACGAGACGGAAGTGCCGGATGGTTGATCCAAGCGAGTTCCGGGAAGAGCTTTTCAGAATTCGCTCAGCCGAGTCGCATGGTGTGGTTTTCGAGAACCGGAGCGGAGCGGACATTCAGGTCCGTGAGCACCGGAAGCGCAGAAAACCGCGCCAGTGGCTGAGGAGAATTATCAAAAGCTCTTAGTAATCGTCGCTCTTTTCCGGGGGTACCAGGCCTTCGATGCCGGCCAGCAGATCTTCCTCGCTCATGCGGTCGAAAGCGATGTTCTCCTCGGCATCGTCGGCGTCGGCTGCGACAACGGTCGCGCCGGTCTGGTCGGTGATCGCCTCGCCCTCGGCTTCCGGCTCATCGACCTCGACATGCTTCTGCAGCGAGTGGATCAGGTCTTCCTTGAGGTCGTCGGGCGACAGCGTCTCGTCGGCGATCTCGCGCAGCGCGATGACCGGGTTCTTGTCATTGTCGCGCGGAACGGTGATCTGCGCGCCCTGGCTGATCTGGCGGGCGCGGTGGCCGGCGAGCAGCACGAGTTCAAAACGGTTGTCGACCTTGTCGATGCAATCTTCAACGGTTACGCGGGCCATGGACTGCCCCTTTCATGCGATGGATTTGATGGAAAGCTGGCGCGCTCCATAACGCGGGCGCGGCCGAAATACAAGCTTTTTGGGGCCAGCGCCAACTTGGCCGCCCTCTCGCCCGGCTCATCATCTGAGCGCGCCATGGTCAGCTTAGATAGTCGCGATCACAATTGCTTGCAATGCGAGGCCTGCCCTTGGATATCCACAAATTGCGCGTTATCTCGGATGTGACGGTACCGAGGTCCATTTGTCGGGCCTATTCGTCGAACGCTTTTAAGACGACAGAATTTTTTGAAAGGGATGTTTTTCAATGTTCGATCCCCGTGAAAAGATCGCTCTTTTCATCGACGGCGCCAATCTCTACGCCACCTCGCGCGCGCTGGGCTTCGACATTGACTACCGCAAGCTTCTGTCGAGCTTTCAGAAGCGCGGCTATCTGTTGCGCGCCTATTATTACACCGCGCTGGTCGAGGATCAGGAATATTCCTCGATCCGGCCGCTGATCGACTGGCTCGACTATAATGGCTTCAAGGTGGTGACCAAGCCCGCCAAGGAATTCACCGACTCGACCGGCCGCCGCAAGATCAAGGGCAACATGGACATCGAGCTGACCGTCGATGCACTGGAGCTTGCCGACGTCGTCGACCACTATGTCATCTTCTCCGGCGACGGCGACTTCCGCACGCTGGTCGAGGCGCTGCAGCGGCGCGGCCGCAAGGTGTCGATCATCTCCACCATGGCTTCGCAGCCGCCGATGATTTCCGACGATCTGCGTCGCCAGGCCGATCACTTCATCGATCTGATGACGCTGAAGAGCGAAGTGGGCCGCGACCCGTCCGAACGGCCGGTGCGCCGGCCGGAACCCGCCGAAGTCGACGAGGACGATTATTGACGGGCGCCGGCCTTGAGCGCCGCGCCCTCCCCCGAACCCAGCCGCGACTGCCCGCTTTGCCCGCGACTGCATGATTTCATCGCTGCCTGGCGCGAGCGCGAGCCCAGCTGGTTCAACGCGCCGGTGCCGACTTTCCTGCCACCCGAGGGTGAAGATTCAGTCCGCCTGCTGATCGTCGGGCTGGCGCCTGGGCTGCGCGGCGCCAACCGGACCGGCCGCCCCTTCACCGGCGACTATGCCGGGGACATGCTCTACGGCACGATGATCGCGCATGGCCTGGCACGCGGCGAGTTCAAGGCGCGGCCGGATGACGGGCTGGAACTTGTCGGCACGGCGATCACCAATGCGGTGCGCTGCGTGCCGCCGGAGAACAAGCCGGTGGGCGCCGAGATCGCCACCTGCCGGACTTTTCTGAGACCGACCATCGCGCGCTTTCCCAATCTGCGCGCCATACTGACGCTGGGTTCTATCGCGCACCAGTCGACAGTGCGGGCGCTGGGCGAGCGCGTCGCGGCCATTCCGTTCCGCCATGGCGGAAGGCAGGAGGCCGGCGGCATCGCGCTGTTTTCCAGCTATCACTGCTCGCGCTACAACACCAATACGGGCGTGCTGACGGAAGAAATGTTCGTCAGCGTGTTCAAGGAGATTGCGGCGTTCCTGAAGAACTAGATTCAAGCGCCCCGATGGTCCGGCGGTTATACCGGCAGCAGCGCATCCGGCTTCACGTCGCCGATCGAGGCGTAAGTGTGCGTCTCCTTCACGCCGGGCAGCGGCAGGATGACCCGGGTCAGGAAATCCTGATAGGCGGCCATCTCCGCGATGCGCGCCTTTACCAGATAGTCGAAGCCGCCGACGACCATATGGCATTCCAGCACCTCTGGCGCCTTGGTCACCGCCTCGGCAAACCGCTCGAAAATATGGGGCGCTGTATGGTCGAGACGCACCTCGATGAAGACGAGCGTGCCACGCCCGATCTTTGCCGGATTGAGCACGGCCCTGACCGCGGTGATGTAGCTTTCCCGAAACAGCCGCTTAACGCGGAGGCTGGTGCCGGTCGGCGACAGGCCGACACGCGCCGCCAGATCGAGTGTGGTACGGCGTCCATCTTCCTGCAGCAACCGCAGAAGATTGCGGTCGATCGCGTCGAGGTCGCTTGCTTCCGGATTCACTTTAAAACTGCCTTCTTGATGTGAGTTCCGCTGCCATTTTCCAAAATGAGCGTATTTCAACGCAGGAACCTGAACAATAGCCTGCGCTTTGGCCGCAGCCGTGGAGATGGTCTTCACCTGAGGTGACCCATGGGTGGCAGGTCGTGGCGGACGCAGCGGACACAGGAAATACGAGACTGGCGATCATCGCCGGCCTCACCATGATCGGCATCTACGCTATCCAATTCGTCGCCGCGCGCTTCAGCCTCAGGGACCATCTGACGGCGACGGATCTCGCCGCCTTGCGCTTTGGCGGCGCCGGGTTGATCTTTCTGCCGATCGTCTGGCGCGGCGGCTTCGCAAGCATGAGGGCGCTTGGATGGCGACGGGCCCTGGCTTTGGCGGCGCTGGCCGGATTGCCTTATCCGCTGATCATCAATTGGGGCCTGACCTATGCCCCTGCGCCCATGCCGCGGCGCTATGTCCAGCCTCGATCGTCTTCTTTTCGTTCCTGCTGTCGCGCATCGTCTTCCATGACGGCGCTTCGCAGCAACGGACCATCGGTGTCCTGGCGATCATCGCCGGCCTGTTCCTGTTCATCGCGCCGGCGCGCAACGGAGCCGGCAGCGTTCTCTTCGGCGATATGCTTTTCATCGGATCGGGGCTGATGTTTTCGGCCTATGCCGTTCTTGTCCGGCGCTGGCATGCCGATCCCGTCACGGCGACAGCCGCGGTGGTGCTGCTGTCCTGCCTGCCGCTGCCGGTTCTCTATCTCCTGGCACCAAGCCAAATCCATGCCGCGGCCGTCGGGGAAATCATCGCTCAGATCGTGATCCAGGGGATTCTGGCCGGCGCGGCAGCCATGTTCCTCTACACTTACATTGTCCGGCAACAGGGGCCGCAGACGGCATCGCTGTTCCTGCCCGGCATACCGATCGCCACCGTGCTTGTCGGCATGGCCGTACTCGGCGAAACGCCGATGATGATCCAGTTCGCAGCCATAGCCATCATGGCCGCCGGAATGGGCTTGTCGGCGATCGGAGGACGTATTGCCAGCAAACGTCTTGGTGCACCGGCGCCGGGAGGATCGTGAGCCTTCAGCGGCGCGGCAAACACTTCAAGGGCCTGCAATTCGAGGCGTCGGCGCGAACAGCTCGGCCAGCGTCTCGCGGCTGCCCTTCAGCACGTTGAGATCGACATCGCCTTCGATGCCGTCGACGCGGCCCATATTGTGATACTGCCAGTAGATCCAGTCCCTCTCGCGCGGCCTGATCGCCAATGAACGCAGCCAGCGCTGGCGCGCGATGATGGTTGCGGAATAGGCGTCGGCCGCCTCGTCGGTCAGGTAGAAGATCGCCTGCTTGCCGAACGCCGTCTCGACCGGACCGAGGAAAGCGGCAAGCTCGGTGTTCAACTGCTCAGGCGATGGCCGCTGCGGACAGTTGCCGCCGAATTCGATATCGACCACCGGCGGCAAAAGCGGCTCGCCGCGCGGCACCACGGCAATGAAATTCTTCGCCTGGTCGGCGCCCGGCCGGCAGAAGGTGAAGAAGTGATAGGCGCCGACAGCAAGGCCGGCCGCGCGGGCTTCGCGTAGATTCGTGGCGAACAGGGTGTCGACATGCGTGCCGCCTTCGGTCGCCTTGATGATGGCGAAGGCGACATCGTCGGCCGCGACGCGCCGCCAGTCGATCTTGCCCTGGTGGTGCGAGACATCGATGCCGCGGATCGGGAACTCCGCGCGGTCCGGCGAAAAGCCACGGAACCAGAAATAGGCGCCGACCGCGACGGCACAGGCGACAACCACGCCGGCAACGCTCCAGAAAACGATCCGCTTCCCCAAAAATGGCCCCCTGTCGGAAGGTGCGTTGGCGCCGGAACAGAGGAGTGCCCGGTGGCTTTTTTCAGGCGCGTTTGAAAAGCCTAGCCGCGCTCTTTCAGCAGCCGGCCCTTCTCGCGCGACCAGTCACGCTGCTTTTCGGTCTCGCGCTTGTCGTGCAGTTTCTTGCCGCGGGCGACGGCCAAGAGCAGCTTGGCGCGGCCGCGGTCGTTGAAATAGATTTTCAGCGGCACCAGCGTCATGCCCTCGCGCTCGACGCTTTGCGAGAGTTTGGCCATCTCGCGTTTCGAGACCAGCAATTTGCGGCGCCGGCGCGGCTCGTGGTTGAAGCGGTTGGCCTGCAGATATTCCGGCAGATAGGAATTGATCAGCCAGATCTCGCCGCCCTCCGCGGAGGCGTAACTCTCCTGGATGTTGGCCTGGCCCTGGCGCAGCGACTTGACCTCGGTGCCGGTCAGCACCAAGCCGGTCTCGATCGTGTCGAGCACCTCGTAGGAAAAGCGCGCCTTGCGGTTTTCGGCGACCGTCCTGTTGTTGGGGTCGGCTTTCTTGACTTGATTCATAATGCGGAGAGGTGGCGCCTCATCCCTAATTAATCAAGCCGGCGTGCTTCATCGCCTGGTCGATCTTTTCGGCCGTCGAAGCCTCGATCGTCACCAGCGGCGAGCGCACCACGTTTTCGACCTTGCCAAGCTTCGAGAGCGCATATTTGGCGCCGCACAGGCCGGGCTCGATGAAGATCGCCTTATGCAGCGGCAAGAGCCGGTCCTGCAGCTCGAGCGCCTTGGCACTGTCGACGGAGAGTGTCGCTTCCTGGAATTCGGCGCAGAGCCGCGGCGCGACATTGGACGTCACCGAGATGCAGCCGACGCCGCCATGGGCGTTGAAGCCAAGCGCCGAGGCATCCTCGCCCGAGAGCTGGATGAAGTCCTTGCCGCAGGTCATGCGCTGCTCGGAGACACGTTCGACCTTGCCGGTGGCATCCTTGACGCCGACGATGTTCTTGAAGTCGTGGGCCAGCCTGCCCATCGTCTCGGGCGTCATGTCGATCACCGAGCGCGGCGGGATGTTGTAGATGATGATCGGCAGGCTGGTCGCCCGGGCGACAGCCGCGAAATGCTCATAAAGGCCGCGCTGCGTGGGCTTGTTGTAGTAAGGCGTGACGACAAGGGCGGCATCGGCTCCGGCCTGTTCGGCGTACTTCACCAAGCCGACCGCTTCCTCGGTATTGTTGGAGCCTGCGCCTGCCACGACCGGCACCCTGCCCTTGGCCACCTCGATGGCGACCTTCACGACATGGCGGTGCTCATCATGCGAGAGCGTCGGCGACTCGCCTGTGGTGCCCACCGGGACGAGGCCCTTGGTGCCCTCGGCGATCTGCCATTCGATGAAAGCGCGAAAGGCTTTCTCGTCGAAACGCCCGCTCTTTTCGAACGGTGTGACGAGCGCAGTCAGCGAGCCTCTCAGCATGTCTTCCAAACTCCTTGGAACTTCGTTGATCTGATACATGTCGTTGTCCCAAAACCGGTACCCCTGGGCGACATGCATCGACGTTTTATTTGCGCGCCTTCTAACCGAAAGCGAAGCCGCGCACCATAGTCTCGACATGGTTCAGCGGCAAGCATCGGCGTGGTGCCAGCAAGCGCAATTCGAACGGCCTCGATAACCTTTTGTTTACGAGCCTTTCACGACCTAAGTTTAGGCTCTGCTTCGGGGCTCCCGGTCCCCGCGCCTGCTGACGATGTGCTAGGATTGCAACCATGCCGACGAGGCGGCCTCATCTCTTCGCGCTTTTCGGCGCGATCGTCGCGCTGACGCCCACCATGGCGATCGGCGGCAGCGTCGATGCGCGCGCGACGGCTTCTATTCCCATGCCCGACGCGCCGCAGGCGCCTGGCCAGACGTCGGTCGCCCCCGACATCGCGCAATTGAAGAGCGGGCTCGACGCGCTTGCCGCCAACAACATCGTCGGCGCGCGCAATGCCCGCGACACGCTGCCCGCCACTTCACTCGACCGGCACATCCTGGCCTGGGCGATCGCGCTCTATGGCGGCGACCAGGTGCCGAGCGGCGAGATTGCCGATGCCGCCAAGATGCTTCCCGGATGGCCGGGCACGATCGCGCTGCGCAAGAACAGCGAACGTGCGCTCTATCGCGAAAATCCGCCGCCGCAAATGGTGGTTCAGGCTTTTGGCCGCAGCCAGCCGCTGACGCCCGAGGGCGTCATCATCCTTGCCCGCTCGCAGGTGGCGCTTGGCAACCAGGCGGCTGCGCGTGCGGTGCTGGTGCCCTTCTGGCGCACGGAAAAGCTGGAAGCCAAGGACGAGAGCGCCATCATCAAGGAGTTCGGTACGCTGATCCCGGCGGCCGACCATCGCTACCGCATGGAGCGCATGTTTTACGCCGACCGGCCGGCCTCGGCGCTGCGCGTTGCCGGTCTCGCCGGCGCACAGCAGCTGGCCGATGCCTGGGCGGCGGCCGACAAGGGCGACAAGAACGCCGCCAAGCTGTTGAAAGCGGTGCCGGCGGCGCAACGCTCGGCCGGCTATTTCTTCGCCGAGGCGGAATATCTGCGCAAGCAGCAGAAATTCACTGACGCCGCTGCCGTCGTGATGAAGGCGCCGACCGACCGCGATTCGCTGGTCGACCCCGATGCCTGGTGGGTGGAACGGCGTGTGCTCTCGCGCGAGCTGGTCGATCAGGGCGACATGAAGACCGCCTACAGAATCGTCTCCATGCATGCGGCCGAAAGCCCGGCCAACGCTGCCGAGGCCGAATTTCATGCCGGGTGGTACGCGCTGCGCGGCCTCAACGATCCGGCGACGGCGGCCAGCCACTTCACGCGCATCACCGAGCTCGCCCAGGGACCGGTGTCGCTGTCGCGCGCCTATTACTGGCTCGGCCGCGCGGCGGAAGTCGGCGGCCCGGGCAGCGCCAAGGACTATTTCACGCGCGCGGCCAGCTATGGCACGACCTTCTATGGCCAGCTCGCCGGCGAGCGCGTGGGTCTGAGGACGCTCAACATCGTCTATCCGAAGCCGAGCGCGGCCGACCGCCAAAGTTTTGACGGGCGCGAGGCGGTGAGCGCGATCAAGCGGCTGCAGGAGGCGGGCTACGACCGCTATGCCGAGACGCTCTACCGCGACCTTGCCGGGCAATTGACCAGCCCCGGCGAGCTGGCGCTGCTTGCGGTGCTGGCCGAGAAGCAGGGCAATCATTTCATGGCGCTGAAGGTCGGCAAGATCGCCGCGCAGCGCGGCATCGATGTCGGCGCGCTGTCGCATCCGCTCGGCGTCATTCCCGATACAGCCAATATTTCCGGGTCCGGCAAGGCGCTCGCCTACGCCATTGCCCGCCAGGAAAGTGAATTCAATGTCGGCGCCGTTTCCAGCGCCGGCGCGCGCGGCCTGCTGCAGTTGATGCCGGGCACGGCCAAGCAGTTGGCGAAGAAGGCCGGCATGATTTTCTCGCAGGCGCGGCTGACGAGCGATGCCGGCTACAATGCGACGCTTGGCTCGGCTTTCCTCGGCGAACAGCTCGACCGCTTCGGCGGCTCCTATGTGCTGACCTTCGCCGGCTACAATGCCGGCCCCAACCGCGCCGCCCAGTGGGTGGCGAAATACGGCGACCCGCGCGGCAAGGACGTGGATGCGGTCGTCGACTGGATCGAGCGGATTCCCTACACAGAAACAAGAAGTTACGTGCAGCGCGTGATGGAGAATTATGAGGTCTACAAGATGCGTATTTCGGGCAAATACGACATCGTGGGCGATCTGGTGAACGGGCGGGGGTGAGGCGGCGTCCGCAAGGCGTTTAAGGTCGAGTTCCTTCGCGCCCCCCTCTGTCCTGCCGGACATATCCCCACTTGGGGGGAGATCAGCTGTCGCGCCGGCTTTCGCCAGCCTCCAGCGCCGCAGAATAGGTGAGCCGTGCGAACTGCCAATCTCCCCCCTTGTGGGGGAGATGTCCGGCAGGACAGAGGGGGGCGCTGTCCCGCCAGCGTAAGATACTTCCTGCGCTGCTTCCTATTTGACGATCCTCACTCTCGCCTGTAGCTGTCCCTTCGATCCAGCGAGCACAGCACTCCGATGACGAGCGACGAAGGTTTCTCCGACTTTTTTTATACCGCACCCGATGGCCTGAAACTCCATGCACGGATTTACGGCAACGCGAACACTGGCGCCTGGCCAGTCGTCTGCCTGCCCGGTCTCACCCGCAATGCCCGCGACTTCCATGAACTGGCGCTCTACGTGTCAGGCAAGGCGAAGAGGCCACGCAAGGTGATAGTCTTCGACTATCGCGGGCGCGGGCTGTCAGATTACGATCCGGATATCAGCCACTATAATGTCGGGGTCGAAGCCGGGGACGTGCTTGCCGGCCTGTCCGCGCTCGGCATCGAACAGGCCGCCTTCATCGGCACCTCGCGCGGCGGCCTGATCATCCATGTGCTCGGCGCGCTGAAGCCGACCGTGCTGAAGGCCGTCGTGCTCAACGACATTGGCCCTGTGATCGAGGCGGAGGGGCTGGCCCATATCCGCTTCTATCTCGACCGCGCGCCGAAGCCGAAGACACTCGCCGAGGCGGTGGATACCCAGCGGCGCGTGCATGGCGCCGATTTTCCGGCGCTCACCGACGTCGACTGGGCGCGGATGGTCCGGGCAATCTGCCGCGAGACGGCGGCCGGCTGGGTGCCGGATTTCGATCCGGCGCTGGTCGACACGCTGGCCAACGTCGATTTTTCGAAGCCGCTGCCGGATCTGTGGCCGCAGTTCGAGGCTTTGGCCGCCATTCCGCTGCTTGCCATTCGTGGAGCAAACTCGAAACTTCTGTCCGTGGCGACATTTGAGGAGATGGGCAGGCGTCATCCCGGCATGGAATCGATCACCGCCGAAGGCCAGGGCCACGCGCCCTTCCTCGAAACCGGCGATTTGCCGGAGCAGATCGCCGCGTTTCTCGGTCGAGAGGAAAACCAAGTCAAACAAAAGTAAAGCCCGAGACTATATCGGCCCCGGGCTTCGTGCTGAAGTATAGAATTTCATCCGCCAGCGGGGCCGATCCGACCGGCCTATTCGCCTTTCGAGCGCTTGCGGGGCGCCTTGACTTGTTCCAACCCTTTCGCCTTCCGAGGCGATGGGGTCGAGGTCGGCGTGGTGAGGGGCGACGCGAACACGGAGTTCTCCGCCGACCGCGCCGAGGCTTCATCGCCGCGTGGCTTCTCGAGAACGACGACACAGCCATCGAGATCGTTGGTGGCGAGGTGCGCGTAACGCATGGTCATCGACAGCGTCTGGTGGCCAAGCCACATCTGGACGCGCCTGATGTCGATACCGCCCTGAACGAGGCGGGAAGCACAAGTGTGACGCAAAATATGCGGCACCACCTGCTCGTCGGCGCCGAGACCGACCTCGGCCTTCGCCTCGTTCCAGATGGCGCGGTACTGCGCTTGGCTGAGCTTGGTGAACGGGCCCTTCGGCCGGCGACCTTCGGTGTTTGGCGGCAGCTTTATCACCTCCTTGACCCGTTCGGTCATCGGAATGGTGCGGCTGCGGCCGGATTTGGTGATCCAGAAGGAGACGCGGTGTTCCTGGATGTCGTTCCAGATCAGGCCGAGCGCCTCGCCCAGGCGGCAGCCGGTATCGACCAGGAAGACGGAGAGCCTGTAGGCATCCTCGCTGCGGCTCCTGATCGCGGCAAACAGCCTCGCCTCTTCGTCCCTTTCAAGGAAACGAATCCGTCCCGCCCGCTCCTTCTGGCGGCGGAACTCGGGCAGGCTGTGGATATCTCCCATCTTATGAGCCTTGCGCAGCAGCTTGCTGAGTGCAGCCATCTTGCGATTGATGGTTGCGTTGCTGTTCCCGCGCTGGCGCAAGGTACCGATAAGATTGTCCAGGGTGTTCTGGTCAAAGGTGCTGAAACGCTCTCCGAGAAGGATCTCGTCTATTTCACCGATGAAAGAGCTGACATTGTATTTATGCCGCCCATCATCCCAGAGTATATCCCGGTATGCTGCAAAGAGTTCCCCGATCCTGTACGATTTTACTTCCCGGATCTTGTTGTATGTGTACCTAAACTTCGAGTTCTGGGAAGAAAATACCGCAAAATGACCAGAGGGTTCCCCCTCTTGAATCGCTTCGTTCGACATTTTTAGCCACACCCCCTGTGGTTAAGCTTTCAGCCCTAACCGTTCGGAGATGTCCTTTCAAGAGTTTTCGAATCTTGCAGCCGACCCCCTCCGCCAGTGGCGGATCCCACAAAGTCGCTCCACAGACCCGATCAGCTTACCGTTTCACCCCCATCCTTTCGTTTGCTTCGACCAATCGCGAAAACAAAACGGCCCGGGCGTGGAGACGCCCGGGCCGGATTCCAATTGTAACAGTCCAGCCCTTAGAAGGAGCGCTGGAAGCGGAGCATGCCGCCGATGGCGTCGTCGTTACCAGCAGAGATACCGGTCCAGTTGTGGTTCGTGCCACGGGTATCGGCTTCGTCGATTTTGCCTGCATTGACGTAGTCGACTTCGGCCGTAACCGTGAAGCCGGGAACGATATCGTAGGCGATGTTGGCGGCGATGCCGAGGTTCTCACCTTCGTCATACGAGACCTGAGCGTTGAACGAGGTCTTCTCGTTGAACTTATAGGTGCCACCGCCCCACACTGCCCAGTTTTCGTCCCACTGCTTGTAGAAGCCGCGACCGCCGGCTGCGAAGGTATAGGTCGGGTCACTGTAGTTGTCATCGGTGCCGTAGCCGCCCATGATGAAGAGCGACAGCGCGTCGTTGACGTTCACGTCCAAACGAACCTTGCCGGCAACTTCTTCATAGTTGCTGTCGTAGGCAACGACGCCGGTGATGGCGCCCCACCCTTGAGTCCACTTCACGCCGCCGACGACATGCGGAACGTAGCTGTCGATCGTGCCCACGCCGTAGGAGCCGTCCGTGCCGCCGCCCGAGCCTTCTTCGAGCGAGATCACGGCCGAGAAGCCGTTGCCTGCGTCGAAGTAGTACTGGACAACGTTGGTGTCGAAATCACCGTAGGGAACCAGCGTATCCTGGATGACGTTGCCGGCGTAGCCGATGAACGTGTTGAAGGCCGATTCGTCCTTACCGACGCGGAGGCCGCCGAGCTGGATCCAGGCGAAGTTCAGCGAAGTGCCCTTGTTGAAGGCCGGGTTGACGCCGAAATCGCGGTTGGTCGGATCACCAAGGTCGGCGTTGCGGTTGCCGAAGTTCCAGCGGGTCTCGACGTAGGTCTTCAACGTGCCGAGCTCGGTTTCCTGGCCGGTCCACAACTTCAGCGTGAAGCGGGCATTCTTGTAGAAGGTGTCGTTGCTGTCGCCGTCCTCAACATCGCGGGACGTCGCGCCGTCGAATGAGCCGACGTCGCCGACGCCGATGTCGTAACGGACATAGCCGCCGATGCGCAGGCAGGTCTCGGTGCCGGGGATGTAGAAGTAGCCCGAGCCGTAGACGTCGCAGATCTTGACGTATTCAGCCGGTTCCGGCTCGGCGACGGTCACCGCATCGGCGGCGCGGGCGCCCGAAACTGCGATCAGGGCCGCAGCTGAGCCGAGAAGAAGGCTCTTGATGTTCATTTTCTGACCTCCAGTCAAAAGTTAAAAAACGGGTCTGGGTATTTTTTGCTGAAGGA
>NZ_SADP02000158.1:0-474 GCF_004010375.2 Mesorhizobium sp. M2E.F.Ca.ET.209.01.1.1
GCCAGGGCTAGGCCACCCCTTTCAGCGACACAATCACAATTGCCGTCACCGACGCCACCGGCGACAGCGATGCCACGCCGGCATCGATCGTCATCTCAATCGTCGACGACATCCCGGTTGCGGCCAACGATGCCAACAGCGTGACGGAAGGGCTTGGCCATTCGACGAACGGCAACGTGTTCGGCGCGGCCGGTGCGAGCGTCGGCGATCATGCCGACACCATCGGCGCGGACGGCGCAGCGGTCGGCGGTGCGGTGACGCGGGCCTATTTTGGCCTTGAAGCCAATGCCGCCGGCGCGACCTACACGACGATCTCGGGAGCAACGGTGATTGCCGGCACCTACGGCAATCTGACGCTGCACTCCGACGGAACCTACACCTACGCGCTGACGACGGCATCGTTCCCGGCGGGCGTGACCAGCGAGACCTTCACCTACGAGATCAAGGACGGCGACGGCGACACCGACCTTGCTC
>NZ_SADP02000159.1:0-473 GCF_004010375.2 Mesorhizobium sp. M2E.F.Ca.ET.209.01.1.1
GCGATGAACGCGCGGACCTTGCATTTTGCGCAAGGCCCGCACGCCCGTTTCTCAATCCTGGGCCGGTTTCCACCCGAGGCCCGTCCGGTCGCCATTCGCCCTCACTCATGCGGTTTCAAGATATCCTTCAAAGCCTTCTTGAACGTGTCGTCGATGTTGCCGAAGCCGGCGCCGGTCTTGGTCTTGTCCGAGGCCAGGTCGGTGCTCACGCCCGACGACTTATTCTGGTTCTGACCAGATCCCCAGATCGTGCTGAGCACATTCAGGAGGTCGGTCGTCACCGAGCCGGTCACTTGGCCGAGAAGCTGGCGGAACGACCCATGGCCGCCGGCGGGACCATCGCCCGAGCCGGACTGCAGGAAGTGCGTCGTATCCTTGAGCCCCAGGGAACTGGTGGTGACCTTTGCCGTCTTTTGGGTCGACGTCGTCGCCAGCGTCGAGGCCGTCACAACACTTGAGTTGTGGTTGCCGCC
>NZ_SADP02000160.1:0-473 GCF_004010375.2 Mesorhizobium sp. M2E.F.Ca.ET.209.01.1.1
CGGAGCGAGTTCTTGGCGCTGATTTTCGGCAGGCGGGCGGTGGGTAAAAACCAACGGCTGGCCCAACCGGAAGCAGCCCTATGCCTTGAGCACACCCAATGGCCGCTTTGCGCCGCATTTCGGCCTAACAGGTAAAGTTCGTCGTTGCCCTGAATCGTGATTGCGACTTTCCCCGATCCGAGAAACATTCCTTTATCCAATCCCCGTGGAAGGCAAGAGACGCGACCATGAGTGGGAACGGCTTAGCCATACCAAGACGCAATAATTTAGGTTACCTTCCTTGGATTGAGCTGTCGCGACCTATGGTCGGGTCGCATCACGTGGGAGACCTTCCCCCAATCTCAAGCCGCGTCGATGCGTCGATCGCTATTTCAGAAGTATTTCTTGGTCTTGTTCGCGGCGGCCATTTTTCCGATGGTTGCTGGTGGCGTCAGCAACACGTGGTTTTGCCGTGTCATCCAGTATGCTGTCAG
>NZ_SADP02000161.1:0-470 GCF_004010375.2 Mesorhizobium sp. M2E.F.Ca.ET.209.01.1.1
CGGCAGCGGCGCAAGCTGCGCGGAGCTCAGATCGGGCATAAAACCTCCTTATGGGTCATGATCGAGGTTTAATTGGAAGCGGCAGGCCGCCAGCCCGATATTTGGGGTCGACGATCAATCCAGTTCAAGCATTGCGAGGCTGACGATCATGGTTACGGCTCAAGAAAAACTCGTTTCCACTCGGGCGCAAGGCTGGTTTTCCCTGCTTATTCGCGAATTTTCGCGGCTTGCTCGCCAGCGGCGTGGCTATGTCGATATCCGGGAGCTGTCGCCGCATCTGCAGCGCGACATGGGATTCCTTGACGGCAACGATCCGCGCGGGCCGTCGCAATAGGCGGCTCCATTTTTATCGGCAGTCAGCCGGCGAGCAGCGCCGCCGCCGTGCGTTCATCGGTGATGAGGCCATTGACCAGGCGGCGGTTGACGGCGGCCAGTATGCCCGGCAGCTTGCGTTCGCCCATGGCCAAGGC
>NZ_SADP02000162.1:0-439 GCF_004010375.2 Mesorhizobium sp. M2E.F.Ca.ET.209.01.1.1
CGGCGATGACCTGGTAGACATGGTCGGCCATGAACACGGCGCCCATGGGAACATAGCCCGAGGTCAGGCCCTTCGCGGTCGTCATGAAATCGGGAACGATGTCCTCTTCCGTGCAGGCGAACAGCGGCCCGGTGCGGCCGAAGCCGGTGATGACCTCGTCGGCGATGAACAGGATGCCGTATTCGCGGCAGAGCGCGTGGATCGCCTTGATCCAGCCCTTCGGCGGCACGATGACACCACCCGAGCCCTGGATCGGCTCGGCGTAGAAGGCGGCGACCCGCTCCGGCCCGATCGCCTCGATTTTCGCCTTCAGCGCGGCGAGCGACGCGGCAATGATCGCGTCGCCGTTTTCGCCGACCGGGTTGCGGTAGGGATAGGGCGACGGGATCTTGTGCTGCCATTCGAAGGGAATGCCGAAGCCGGCGTGAAAGGCGGGCAG
>NZ_SADP02000163.1:0-469 GCF_004010375.2 Mesorhizobium sp. M2E.F.Ca.ET.209.01.1.1
CGCCCATCCAGTTGAAGATCGGCGGTGGAAGAGTGTCGAGCAGTGGTGCCATGGCCTTGCGCCCCTCCTCTTCCGTGCCATTGTAGCAGGAGATGATGGCGCAGGCGCGCTTGCCCCAATGCTCGCGCGGGAAGGGATCCGTCGAGGGAACGGTTTTCAGGCCGACAAAGGCACCGAGGTCTTCCGGCGCCTCCGGCAGATAGTCGCGATAGGTCCGCATGACGGCCGGAGCGTCCTTGGCCTCCCAGAACACCGGGCCGCCGAAGATCATGTTCACCGGATGGGCCTGGAAGAGGAAGCTGGTCACGACGCCGAAATTGCCGCCGCCGCCCCGCAGCGCCCAGAACAGGTCGGGGTTCTCAGCTTTGCTGGCTGTCACCACGCTGCCGTCGGCCAGCACCAGATCGGCCTCGACCAGATTGTCGATGGTGAGACCGTATCTGCGCGTGAGATAGCCGGTCCCGCCGCC
>NZ_SADP02000164.1:0-468 GCF_004010375.2 Mesorhizobium sp. M2E.F.Ca.ET.209.01.1.1
TTCATTTCCAATACTCCTGATGTCTTGAATTCCACGAGTGGCGAGCGAGCCCGCCACTCGCAACAGGCGTCAACGGCCGAAGAGGTTGCGATCGCTACCCGGCCGGGCAGGCGCCTCGGTGGCCGGAGCCGACTTGCCGATCGATGCGGTGTTCGCGTTGTCGGTCGACGTGACAGCCGCCTGGTTGGCACCGCTCGAACCGTAGTTGTCGCTGCCGGCAAAGGCGCTGCCGGAGAGGGCCAGGACGGCGGCGGCGGCAATGAGGATCTTGTTCATTTTAGGTACTCCTGAATCTTTTGTCGGACTGAGGCGGCGGGCTCTCCCGCGGCCGGTCCGAAATCGGCAGTTAGTTGTTGCCGAAGAGGCTGTGATCGGCGCCCGTCTTGACGGGGTTCTGCGCGGCCGGCTCCGTCTTGCGGACCGAGGCCGTGTAGGACGAGTCAACCGTGGCGGCCTGCGGATTTGCAG
>NZ_SADP02000165.1:0-468 GCF_004010375.2 Mesorhizobium sp. M2E.F.Ca.ET.209.01.1.1
AGCTCACCCCATCGACATTCGACGCGATCGGACAGCCAAGTGTCACAACGCGAAGTGCATGGGTCCGCTCCGGAGCGAACGAGCGGATCGCGTCCCCGATCTGCAGTGCTCCCTTGCTGTGTCCGACCAACAGCTTGAATGGCGCCTCCCGATAGGTGAGGAGCGCGTGCAACACATCCGACGAACCTGAGCCTCGACGAAAGACGGGCGCGCCGTGCACGGTCTTGGCGTCGGGCGTCGAGGCCGATAGTCGGCGGCCAATGCTGGCGGTTTGCGGCGCGACATTCGCCAGGCCGTTTTGGATCAGGCTCTTGGCATGCAAATAGTCGTAGAGGCCGAAACCAAACCAACCACCAAGCGCCTGAAGAATGACGTCCGCCATGCCGTATCCCGGCACGATGGCGAGGACGGACTTTTCGAGCGCAAGCGAGATGTCCCACGCGAGCGCCGCACTTCCAAGCGCCGAAC
>NZ_SADP02000166.1:0-466 GCF_004010375.2 Mesorhizobium sp. M2E.F.Ca.ET.209.01.1.1
ACGCTGTCGAAGCGCCGGACCAGCCGCAGCGCCTCGGCCCGCTAGGCGAGCGTGCAAAGGGCCCGGCGGGAACCTTGCTCAAAGTTCCCGGCAACTGGCGCGCGCCTGTCCACGCGCATACCGCGGACTATCGCGCCGTGGTCATTGAGGGGCTGTGGGCGCACTGGCAGATGGATGGCGGCGAGGCGAACAGGGTCGAGTTGCCGCCAGGGTCCTACTGGACCCAGAAGGCCGATGAGATGCATGACGACGCCTGCCTCTCGCAGACGGAATGCGTGATCCTGTTGATCAACGACACGCCTTACGAGACCTACCTGCCGAAATAGCCGCGCCTTATGACGCGTGCCGCAAGCTGACTACACTGCCCTTGTCGAACAGCACCACCTTGTCGGGGTTCCAGGCAAAGCGCACCGGTTGCTCGATCGCGACATCGGTCCTGGCCGGCACCGTGGCGCGCAGGGTTGTA
>NZ_SADP02000167.1:0-465 GCF_004010375.2 Mesorhizobium sp. M2E.F.Ca.ET.209.01.1.1
GCCCAAAAGCTCGCCGAGGCAGGGCTGCGTGGCCATCATTTCCACGACCTGGATTTCTGGCAGATTTACGATCCTGAGCGGCGTGTCGGCGTCCAGCTGATGCGGTCGGCCGACGCCTTTCCGCCCTGGGAGCCCGGCGCGCCGCTACGTGCCTTCCTGCACTGGGAATATGCCGCGCGGGGCATGCGACTCACCCATGGCGGCACGCTGGGTCTCGATGGCAAGGGCGTGCTGCTGGCCGGCGCCGGGGGCGCGGGCAAATCGGGCACCGTCGTTGCCGGCCTGCTGAACGGGCTGGACAGCGTCGGCGACGATTATGTGCTGATCGACCTCGACGACGGTGTAAGGGCGCGACCGCTTTTTTCGACGCGGAAGCAGGATCCCAAGGGATTCGCGCGGCTTGGCCTGGAAGGGCGGCTGGGGCCTGCACGGCCGCTCAACTGGCAAGGCAAGCGCGTCTTTCAC